>JADKJE010000001.1:346267-692534 GCA_016722515.1 Alphaproteobacteria bacterium | reverse complement strand
AGAACGTCTCGAACTTGTTGGGATAATTGTTTGGTTAATGTGCTGGGATCTGTATTTAAATCCGTTGATTGTAACAAAAGGGGTAAAACGCATGTTCTGGTATAATCTTTTACGGCATCTTTTAGAGTTGGATTAAAGAATCTAGGTGTTATTCCTTTAAAATTTTCAATGTTTTGATCTGCACCTTCCTCAATTAATAATTTTATAACATCTTTATTTTCACTTGCAACCGCATAATGTAATGGGGTGTTTCCTTTATAATCTTGTGCATTAATATTGTATTTGCCAATAAGTTCTTTAACAAGGTTAATCTCACCATTTTCCGCTGCGGCATGTAGCATGGTATATTGGTATTCTTTGTTTTCAATTTTAAATTCTGAGTCTGGATTTATACATAAATAGTCATTTAATAAATTAATAGAATCTAAATATGATTTATACGGAGCAATATATGAAAAGTGCAGTTGATATGCTAGTCCATTTCTATAAAGATCTTTTTCTGTTTTCTCGAAAATCCCCACATCATGGTGCGAGTAGCGTGATGGGTATGATGTTATTGCTTGAACTAATAATTGGGCGTTTGTTTCATTAATGTTTGCACCATGGGCTAAAAGTATATTTATAGAGTCTATAGAAAGCGAGGATAGCGCTCCTTCTAATGCTTTGTTTAGTTGCTTAAGAGTAAAAGCATTATTACTGAATAATGCCTCGGAAAGGATGTTGTTCTTAGCTGAATTTAACAGTAGTTTTTCTTTATACTTGTCTTTTATTTCAATTTTTAAATGGTTGCTTAAAAACATTGCTGTTTCAAATGATCCGTATTCAACAGCCAATATATATGCCAGCTTAATATCTTCTTGATCAAATAAAGATGCAGAATCCTTGGCTAATAGTTTCTTTACAATAGATAAATGGCCACGTGAAGCTGGTATTAAAATGGAGCTGGCTTCTTCTTGATGTATTCCATCACCATTATCTATCTTATGTTCTCTCTTGGTATACATATCAGCCCCATGAGCAATCAGAAGGTCAACGATATCCTCATAACCTCGATGACAGGCGGCGTGAAAGGCCGTTTGTTCTATACCATGTATGTCGAGCTCTTCTTCCGCTTCGGAAACGGGTATTTTTTTTGCGATATCTGGTTTATATGAAAGTAAGATTTCGACGATATCTTTAAATCCAGCATCACAGGCTAAATAAAGCGGTGTTTGAAAAATCTCATTTGTATCATCGAGGTTTTCTGTTGAATGGGATAATATTTTTTTTACTTCGTGTATGTCGTTTTTTAAAACTGCGTTATGGAGTACTGTCATGAATAACCTTTTTTATTTTTAATATATTATAGAGAAAATCAATAAATAGTCCAATAAAATATAATACAAGCAAGTATAACTATTTATATATTTTTATTAAAGCGAATTGTACAGCGTTTAATTGTGTTATTGTGATTGGCTAGCATCTTATAAGAATTCATACTTCCAACACACCAGAAACTATGTAGTGTGATTCCTTCTAATTGAATGCCTGTGTATCATTTTTTGAAACTGCGTTATGGAGTGCTTTCATATCGGACCTTCATTTATTTTAGGCATCATAAGCATAATGCAATGCTGTTAACCAATAATTTGTTTGATTTTTATGTATTATTGAACTTGTTCTGCATAGATAGTGGAGTAATTGTTCTTTATAGATATTAAGTGATGATCCTGGGGAAAGAGAGGTATTGAGCGTGGGCTGTGCGCACTCATGACGAGGCATTGCATCGCACGTATCTTCACGATAAAACTATTTCTGAACGATTTAATGCCTGGTTCTTGGGCTTTTTAACCGGCAATGAGCTCAAATAATCTCTGGGTAGCCAGGGGTTCTCCCAGTTTTGCGGCTTGTTTAGCTGCATCCATGAGAATATTAGGCTTTGACAGGATGCCAGCCAGTAACCGTGCCAGAGATTCTGCAGTGAGGTCTGATTGCGGCATAATCCATGCAGCATTACTTTGTGCTAAATAGGTGGCGTTTGCGGTTTGGTGGTCATCCATGGCATGGGGAAGAGGGATAAGGAGAGAGGGGCGACCAATGATAGTAAGTTCAGCCAAGGTAGAAGCACCTGATCGGCCAATGAAGAGATGGCTGAGGGTCAGTAATTCCGGAATGTTGGTGAAGAAGGGGGCAAGCGTTGCGTTAACTTCAATGCGCTTATAGAAAGCGTCAGTTTCAGCAATTTCTCCTTGGCGGCATTGTTGAGTCACGTGTAGGCGTTGCCTTATCTCTTTTGGTAATTGCTCAATGGCAGCAGGAATGAGGGTACTAAAAATACTAGATCCCTGGCTGCCGCCAGTGATTAAAAGTTGGATCGTATCTTCTTCATTCAGTGAGGGAAGTGGTGCTTGTTTATGCGAAAGTATTTCTGTGCGAGTAGGGTTGCCGGTATAGACAAGTTTATGACGATAGATCGAGGGTACACGCCCAACATGGGGAAATGAAGTCGCCAGCGCATGCGCCCTGCGAATCATAAATCGATTAACGCGCCCGAGAACGGCGTTTTGTTCGTGCATGATGGTTTTAATGCCAAGAGAACGTGCAGCATAGAGGGTTGGGAAGGACGGGTAACCACCAAAGCCAATGACGGCTTTTGGTTTAAGTTCTTTCAAAAGTTTTTTAGCTTGCAGATATCCTTTGCTAAGTGCAACGAGGGCTTTCAGTTTTTTGACCAGATTGCCGGATGGGGATGCAGCATCAATAAAGTGGGTTTCGTATTGGCCTGATTGTGGATAATTTTTAAAACGAATATCCGAAATAATCACCGCTCTATGTCCCTTTTCGGTTATATAGGCTGCTAATGCTTGTGCAGGGAATATATGTCCACCGGTGCCACCAGTAGCAAGTACATAACAATGGGATAGGTGTGTGTTCATGAAGGAAACCTTTGCGTACGTGAACCATAACGTTTACGGGTTAAAGCCAGCATCATTCCCATGGCAAGTGCCATGGCCAGCATTGAAGAGCCGCCATAACTCATGAAGGGGAGTGTCATACCTTTGGTGGGCAAGATATGCAGTGCGACCCCCATATTGATGATGGCCTGCAAACCAAACTGCATCAGTATGCCAGAAACGCTGTACATGATAAATAAATCGTCTTCTTTCATCACTCGCATAAAACCACGGATCACTACAAAGGCAAAGAGGCCGATGATAATTAAGCAGGCGATCATGCCCAGTTCTTCGCCAACCACCGAAAAGATAAAATCGGTATGAGAATCGGGAAGGACCAGTTTGACGGTTCCTTCGCCAGGGCCGCGCCCCGTAATGCCACCATGTGAGAATGCTTCAAGTGATCTGCGCACCTGGTAGGCTTTATCCACATCAGGATCCATAAACAGGTTAATACGCTGTGCAACGTGCGGCAAAAAATGATACGCAAACACCAATCCCACAAATGCAAGGCCAATAGCGACCACAATCCACACTAATGGCAAGCCAGCGAGGAATAATTGTCCTACCCAGACGGTTGACACGGTAATTGTCATCCCCATATCGGGTTGCATCACCAGTAGCGTGACGATAATGGCATAGAGTGCCATGGAGATACGGTACATTGGAAACCCTTCACGGGTTTTTCCTTCCGACAATATCCATCCTGTACAAACGATAAAAAGTGGTTTGACGAATTCTGAAGGCTGTAGCGAAAATCCCAGCACGTTAATCCAACGCTGGGCACCTTTTACATGTGGGCCAAAGAGCAGTACTATGACTAACAGTCCTAATCCGATAACCAATCCCATCACCGCAACACGTCGAATGACAACTGGATTTAAAAACGACATGGCAATCATCAGCGGAACGGCGATTAAAAGATTCAAAAGTTGCTGATGAATAAAATAAAACGAGTTGATGCCAATACGCTCAGCCACCGCAGGGCTGGCAGTGGTCACCATGATCATGCCAATAGCCATAATCGAAAAAATGGCAACCAGCATATAGCGATCGATCGATCTCCACCATTTGCTGATAATACCTGAATTGAACCGTTTGTTGCGCATATATAGTTAGTACTTACCCTAGTTCTATACGATAGTGACGAATAGCGCGAAGGTAAAGAAAAAATATTAACAAGCGTGGCGGGGCACATAAGGAGGCACCACTATACTATCGATGCTATAGAGCATTTTTAAGTTCAGCCACGTAACGACAAAAATCCTGACCACGCACTTCAAAATTAGGAAATTGATCCCAGGACGCACAGGCTGGAGAAAGAAGCACAACGGGGCTTTTTCGCTGATCGTTGTGCGCATGTTCATAGGCCATTTTTACCGCTTTATCCAAGGTTGTGCACTGGCTAAAATCGACATGGCCATCAAGCGTTTGGGCAAATTCATCGGCGGCTTCACCAATTAGGAAAGCATGGCGGACACGTGGAAAATAGGAGGTAAGGGAGGTAATACCGCCGGCTTTGGGCCTGCCACCTAAAATCCAATAAATGTTGTCATAACAAACAAGCGCTTTTTCTACGGCTTCGGCGTTGGTGGCTTTACTGTCATTGACAAAACGGATGCCATGAATTGTGTCTACATATTGAATGCGGTGAGCAAGGCCTGGAAAACTTGCTATGGCTTCAATAATAGTATCAGCAGAAATGTGAACAGCACGAGCCATTGCGTAGGCAAAGGCAATATTTTGCGAATTATGGATGCCAGGAAGGCGGTCGCGGTCGGTGATCGTAAAACGTTCTTGGGAAGCGCCGGTATCGTCAATTAGCGTATCGTTGACCAAACTGATACCACCTGCGGGATGTTTTTGTACGGAGATAGGAATGGCGCGTGCAGGACCTTGCTTACATTCTTCGTAGACAGCGTGACTATAGGGATCATCAATCCCTACAAAAGCAATGTCATGCTGATCCTGATTCATAAAAATACGTTTTTTGGCGGTCACATACCCTTGCATATCGCCGTGACGATCGAGGTGATCTGGCGTCACGTTAAGCAAACAGGCGATGTTGATATGGGTCTCCTGGATTAAGTCTAATTGATAGGACGAAAGTTCCAGTACCACAACACTATCCTTGCCTGCAGGGTGAAGATCCAGTGCAGGAATACCTAGATTGCCCCCTACGACTGTTTTTACGTTTGCGTGGTTTAAAATATGGTCGGTGAGGGTGGTCGTGGTTGATTTACCATTGGTGCCGGTAATGCCGATATAGGTGGGTTCTGGATGGAGAAGATTAAGTGCTTCAATATCGCATACAATGTTACAGTTGTTTTGCTGGGCTAAGGTAACGATAGGATGTGGCTCAGGATGCGTAAAGGGGATACCTGGGCTTAAAAAAAGTGCCTGGATGGATGGCCAGGGGTAGGTATTGGGTTCTAATAAATGCAGGTTAGGATGGGGCAAAAGTTTGCTGCGCCCTTGCTCATTATCATCCCATACATAAAGCGTGCAGCCCAATTCCAACAAACGCACACAGGTTGAATGACCCGCTTTGCCTAAGCCAAATACTGCAAATGTTTGATGGGGTATTTTCATCTTAGCTTTAATGTCGTTAAACCAATGAGGGCAAGTATGATGGATATAATCCAAAAACGTATCACAATTGTGGGTTCTTTCCAGCCTTTTTTCTCAAAATGATGATGAATGGGGGCCATTAAAAAGACCCGTTTGCCTCTGGTTTTAAATGAGGCAACCTGAAGAATCACTGATACGGCTTCCATCACAAATAATCCACCGATGATTGCCAGCACCAATTCGTGCTTGGTAATAACGCTGATGGCTCCCAGTGATCCTCCCAGAGCAAGGCTGCCAGTATCGCCCATAAATACTTTGGCTGGAGGCGCATTAAACCATAAAAATCCAAGTCCGGCTCCTACGATAGCCGCACAAAATATGGTTAACTCACCAGCACCTGCTACACTGTGTATCTGCAAGTAATTAGCAAAATGAAGGTTGCCCACTAAATAACTGATGAGGGCAAAACAAGCGGTTGCAATCATAATAGGCCCAATAGCAAGACCATCCAATCCATCCGTTAAGTTAACCGCATTGGAAGTGCCAACCATTACCAGCATCACAAACGGAATATAGAACCAGCTGAGATTGATAAGGATGCTTTTAAAGAAAGGAATGGTAAGGTGCGTGGCATAACCAGTTGCTGCCAGATGTTGAATCCATACCGCAGCGCCAAGGCTAATGGCAAATTGCAGTACCAGTTTCTTTTTGCCGCGTAAGCCGTGATAATGTTTTTTGGTGACTTTGAGGTAATCATCGAGAAAGCCAATGAAGCCAAAGCCCAGGGTGACCATCAACACTATCCAAACATATTCATTTCGTAAATCCGCCCACAGAAGGGTTGAAAAAGTGACCGCTACTAAAATCAGGAAACCACCCATGGTTGGGGTTCCTTTTTTGGTTTCTAAATGACTTTGCGGCCCGTCGTCGCGGATGGGTTGACCTTCTTGTTGTTTTTTCTTGAGCCAGCGAATCGTTGCTGGTCCACATACAAAGCTGATAACAAGTGACGTTAAAATAGCTCCAGCACTTCTGAAGGTAATATAACGAAACAGGTTTGAAACAACGAGATTACTCATAACCTGGGTGAACAACATATATAACATAGTATAAACTCTTTATCGTTTAGATTAAGACACCGGTTTTGCTTCTTCGAGCAACCGTGTCACTATTTTATGGACATGACTCCCATGCGAGCCCTTTACAAGTACGGTATCTCCTGCTTTTAAGCAAGCGATAAGTTGCGGATAAAGGGTGTCGGGATCCTCGGCACATGGGCCTTGGAGGTGGTGTGGTAAAGTGCCGTGCAAATGGCGCATGAAATGACCGGATGTGCAGACCATATCAATGCGTTGTTTGGTAATATCGTGGGCTAATCCTGTATGCAGAGCCAGCGCATGGTTACCCAGTTCGAGCATATCTCCCAGGACTGCAATCTTTCTGCCTTTGGCATGGCTTAGTTGTGTAATTGCTGCGCGCATCGAAGCAGGGCTTGCATTATAACTATCGTCGCACAAGGAAAAGTTAATGTTATTGATCTGTAATGGGTACAGTTTGCCTCTGCCAGGAAGGGCACTGAATCCTTGAAGCAGATTGGCCGCTTTCTGTACATCCAGTGATAAAGCATGGATAATACCCAAATTAGCAAGTGAATTAATCGCCATATGTTCACCAAACATGCCAATTTTATAGGAGAAGGGCTGGCCTTCGATTACGGCATCTACATGCCCGCCTTGTGCCTCTTGCTGATAATGAACCATCCGTATGGTCGCATTGGCGGATGTGCCGAAGGTGATTCTTTTACTGGCTCCCCATTGGTCCGCAGACACTTCCATTATCAAATAATAAGGGCTATCAAAGGGAAGAACGGCAACGCCTTTATTGACCATGCCTTCAAAAATCTCGGCTTTGGCTTTAGCAATGGCTTCTACATTTTTGAAGTATTCGATATGAACCGCTTCTACTGTGGTGATCATGGCAATATGTGGTTGTGCCATTTTCGAAATATGGCGAATTTCTTCGGCATGGTTCATGCCCATTTCGATAATCACAAACTGGCTGGTTTGTGGCGTGCGCATCAGGGTTAGTGGTACGCCGATATGATTATTCAAATTGCCCTCTGTGGCATAGGTTTCACCAAAAGCGCTCAGCATATAAGCAAGCATTGTTTTACAGGTTGTTTTACCAACGCTGCCGGTTAATCCTATAAATGTACCCGGACAACGATTACGTGCATATTTGCCGAGTTCTTCCATGGCTTTAAGTGTATCACTCACGTTGATAACAGGAAAATCGGCAGGGAGTGACGGGACATCCTGGCTGATAATCGCCGCGCATGCACCATTTTCATGTGCCTTTGCAAGAAAATCATGACCATCCATGGTTTCGCCTTTGATAGCAATAAATAAATCACCTGGTTTTAATGTCCGCGTATCGATGGAAACGCCGGTAGCAGCAAAAGGAAGTGAAGCTGTAACGCCTGGCAAGGCAGCTTTAATATCATGCTGATTCCATAAGATAATTGACATAGAATAACTCCTAAATAGATAGTAAACCGCTAGCGATTTCGACATCATCGAAATGGTAACTTGTGGTTCCAATAATTTGATAATTTTCGTGTCCTTTACCGGCAATGAGCAGTGTATCACCAGGCTTAAGACACGAAATAGCATAGCGAATAGCTTCTTTACGATCGGCAATGTTTTGTGCCTGAGGTACCGCTGTAAGAATGTCCTGGCGAATGCTTTGTGGATTTTCAGTGCGTGGATTGTCATCCGTGATAATCACATGATCAGCGAGGCGCTTTGCTGTTTCACCCATAAGTGGGCGTTTGCCTGGATCGCGATCGCCTCCACAGCCAAATACCACGTAAATAGAACCTTTCGTGTGTGGTTTTAATGCCAGCAATGCTTTTTCAAGGGCGTCTGGGGTATGTGCGTAGTCAACAAATACACCACCTAATTGTGAAGATGAACCCACCAACTGCATTCGACCGGGAACGGATATAAGTTTGCTGATGGATGGTATGATCGACATGTCAACATCGTTCAACCCTAAAACCAGTCCTAGGCTGCATAACACATTTTCAATTTGAAAACTGCCAACCAGGGGCAGGGAGGTTTCATACACAGATCCAAACACCGAAAGCGTAAGGTCAAACCCTTGATGCGACGGGCTGGAATGGTGTATATAAATATCAGATGCTGGCGTGCCATAGGAAATAACATGATGCTTCCTGCGTTGGCAAATGGATTGAAGTGGTGTAAACGTGTCACTTGCTTGATTCAAAACAGCGATGCTGCCGTGGTCAAGATACTCAGAAAATAATAAGGCTTTTGCCTGGAAATAGGCATCCATGGTTTTATGATAATCCAGATGATCGCGGGTAAGGTTTGTAAAGCCAGCGGCTTTAATGCCTTCACCACAAAAACGATGCTGGTCAAGTCCGTGGCTGGAGGCCTCGAAGGCTGCATGCGTAACGCCAAGATCGGCCAGTTCGCGCAACGTCCGGTAAAAATCAACCGGATCTGGTGTCGTCAAGGACGGACCTGATTTAGAGTGATAGGGTTTGTCATTATGATAGATACCTACTGTGCCCATACTGGCAGCATCAAATCCAGCAGTGCGCCACAGTTGTCGACAAAAATGGGTGATAGATGTTTTTCCATTCGTACCGGTGATTGCAACCAGCTTATCGGGTGTTTTTTGATAAAAATGTTTAGCGGCTAAACTGTACCATTGACGGGGATTTTTAGTTTTTAAAATAGGGACAGTGGTTGATGAATCAGCTACGTCTACGTCCTCATCACAGACAATGGCAGAAGCACCCGCTTCGATGGCTTTAGCAATAAATTCAGCCCCATTAAACGAAGTTCCACGCAGTGCAAAAAATAACGAACCACTGCCAACTTTTCGTGAGTCGCAGGTAATATTATGGATGACAAGATCGTCCTGCACGGCAGTAGAATTAACGGGCAAGATCTGGGTTAGCCGCAAACTCGGAATGTTTGCGTTTGTAATCAACATAAAATGCCTTCTGTAAGGTTTTGCTGCTTTCATCAACAGGTTCAATGCTCAACACCGGTGACATTTGTTCGATGATTTTTCCTACCAGTGGTGCGGCTGTCATCCCACCTGTGGCAAAACCACCTGTTTCTTTATTCCCTTGTGGTTCATCAAGCATGACTAGAACCAGATAACGCGGTTTATTCAAAGGATAGACACCGACGAAGGAAGATAGCATTGCATGATGGTTATAACCGCCATGGGAAGCCTTTTCAGCCGTACCTGTTTTTCCGCCCACCAGATATCCTTTAATGTTAGCTTTGCTGCCGGTTCCATCGGTAACGACCAGACGCATTAATTTACGCATGGTTTCTGACGTTGCTGCAGAGATCACCTGCCGACCTGTATTTTTTTTGCCTTTAATTAAAGTTGCCGGATAGAAAGTGCCGCCATTGACGATAGCGCTGACAGCTTGTACCAAATGCAGAGGCGTAATCGCCATACCATGACCAAAGGCAATCGTCATAGAATGAATATCAGCCCATACATCGGGATAAACGGAATTGCCTCTTTCTGGTAATTCGATTTCCAGGGGGCTCATCAGGCCCAGTTCATTGATAAATTCGCGTTGACGCTTTTTGCCGACATCGAGGGCAATTTTGGCCGTGCCAACGTTAGAGGAATGCATTAAAATTTCCGGAACGGTTAATGCCCCATTTTCTGGATGGAAATCCTTGATGGTAAAGTTGCCATAGTGAATGGGTTGGCTGACATCATAGCTATCATAAAGGCTCACGGCTCCAGAATCCAACGCATTGGCAATGGTAATGGTTTTAAAGGTTGAACCCATTTCATAAACACCAAGGGTATTGCGATTAAACCGTTGTGGGTCTTTGCTTTCCTTGACATTGTTGGGATCAAAATCAGGAAGGCTTACCATGCCTAAGATTTCACCATTGGTTACATCCATCACGACACCGTTAGCACCGATAGCTTTAAATTCACTCACGCCTTGAGATAAGATGGTGTAGAGAATATTTTGTACGCGCAGATCAAGGCTTAGTTTTAGCTGTTCGCCTTGGTTAAGCGTATCTTTCATGTATTTATCCATGTATTTTTCAACGCCGGCAATACCTGTTCCATCGACATCGACATAGCCTAAAATATGGGAGAATAAATTACCTTGAGGATAAACGCGCGTTTGTCCTTCTTCCAGGGTTAAGCCAGGAATTCCCAAACGGTTGACCGCGTATTCTTCATCGGGGGTGAGGTTTCGTTTAATCCAGACGAAACTTTTTTTGCTCTTTAATTTTTCATATAACGTATTATAAGGCTGATCCGGCAACGCATGATGGAGCATTTTTGCTACTTCTGCTGGATTGTCGATCAAACGTGCATTCGCAAACACAGACGACGTACGTAAATTGGAGGCAAGGGGGTCGCCATTGCGATCAACAATATCTGCCCTATCCAAAGTTAAAGGCTGGGCACTGTAATTGGCAGGTAAATTAGCGGGAATATCTTTGAGGACACTGATGTCAAATAATCGTAAAGACAATACAGCAAAGGCGCACACAAAGGCTATGATCACAATCCAAAGACGCTGCTGACTCGTCTCAACCTGAGCCTGAGCTTCAAGCTCATGCTTCATAACGTGTTTCCAATGAATACCGTAATGGGCTGCTGTCATTGGTCATCCTGTAAATCGATAGCCACCTGGGTGGCTTCATTTTGTTGAGGAAGGTCGCCAATGGAAGCCACAACCTGAGGGCTGTGGATTGTCTGCAAGTGCAGGTATTTATCGTTGAGGGCCTGAAGTCGCTCAGGCTGGTTTAAATATCCCCATTCAGCACGCAGGACGTGGATCGATTGCTGTTCTTTGGCCATTTGCTGCTGTACAGTCACCAGTTCGCGGCGTAAATCGCGGACGATGTATTTCACTTGAAACAGGGCAACGATGATAGCACCTAGGAGTATGATTCCCATTGAAACCAGTGGCCGTATCATAATTCCCCCTTTTTCAATCGACGCAGGGCTGCCCGTAATTTAGCTGAACGGGCACGAAAATTATGCTTAACCTCTTCATCGGAAGGGCAAACGGCTTTCCGTGTCAGTAATTCAAAGAGTGAACTGCTAGCATCCCTTTCTTGGTTTACTGCATATTTATTAACATGACGTTTCTTTTCTGATCTTGTGTTAAGAAATTCTTTGACGATTTTATCTTCCAGCGAGTGGAATGTAATCACAACGAGACGTCCACCTGGTTTAAGCAATAACTCAGCTTTTTCGAGAGCTTTTTCTAATTCGCCCAATTCATCATTAACCCAGATGCGCAATGCTTGAAACGTACGGGTAGCGGGATCGATATGTTTAGGGTATTTACGGATGGCGCTGCGCACAATCACCGCTAGTTCGTGGGTGGAGGTAATCGCTTTTTCTTTGCGGCTATTGCAGATAGCTTTGGCAATACGCCGAGAATCGGGCTCATCGCCATATTTAAAGATGATATCAGCTAATTCATTTTCTTCGGTCAGGTTGACAATATCTGCAGCGGTTAATTCGCTGTTGCCCATACGCATATCCAAGGGGCCGTCTTGCATAAAGGAAAAGCCACGTTCGGCTTGATCAATCTGCATTGAAGACACGCCAATATCCAAGAGGATGCCGTCGACCTGCGAAACTCCATGCTTGGCTAACAAAAAATCCATATCGGAAAAAGGGCCTTCCAGTAAGACGAAGCGATTTGGGAAATCATGGGATAAATTTTCTGAAAAGCTTCTAGCGGCTGGATCGCGATCAATCCCAAATACACGGCAATTGGCGGTATCTAAAATAGCGCGGCTATGTCCGCCCGCTCCAAAGGTTCCATCTACGATAATCTCGCCGTCTTTGGGCGCCAGAAAATCGATGGTTTCCTTAAGCATGACAGAGATGTGAGGGGATGAGGTGTGTGTGTTCATCTTTTAGACCTCCTTATCCATCTTGGATTGGGTATGGAGGCGGAAAGCACCGCGCTGGCTTAATGCCGTCTGACGTGCTTTGTTAAAGTATGTTTCAAAGCGCGAAGGCTCCCATATTTCAAAGGTTTTTCCCTTACCTACAAAGACGGCTTGCTCGTTTAGTTCAGCTGAAGCTATCAAAGATTCGGGTAACATAATCCGGCCTTCGCCATCAAAAGAAAGCTGCACACTGCCTGCTAAAATAGTGGCAGCAAACGCGTCACGTTCTTCGGAAAAGGGATCAAGCGTATCAATCGATTCGCTCATTTGCTCAATGCGACTAAGTGCGCAAGCTTCAATACAAGGATTGATAAAAGACCCATACGCGATAATGCCCTGAAAATCCTGCCTGGCAATAACCGCGCGAAAAGGCGCAGGCACAGAGACCCTGCCTTTTTTATCAATGCGGTTTGTGTAGGTGGAAATAAACAGTGCCATATTTTGGTGCTCAAATCGTCCTTTTCTCTATTATGGGATATTATGGTTTATTATGGGTTAAAATGGGTAGAGATGGGAATATATCCGACTCAAATGGGTGGAGTCAAGCGCTATGGTGGCGAAGAGCGGATTTTTCTTGGGTTAAAAAATGAAATTAAAAATAGGGTAACGCATTGATTTTTTAACAAACTTAGACCGTTTTCCAGGTTCTTTGCGCGCAATAAGCTGATTTGCTCGAGCGATTTATTTTTCAAATTCTCTTCGTAATGATCACTTTTAATAATTCAAAAATGAAATCATACCCTTCCCAGTGACCCAATGTTGTCCGCTTATCAATGTGCTTGGGCCGTTGATGGATAGAGACTCTGTTTGGTATACGTGAAGCACCAGCGCCTTTAGATTTCCTTAGTCCCCGCTTTGCTTTATGCCGTGGAAGGAACTTCCAGATTTTTTCTTTTCGTCTGGAGCCCTGATAAATCCAGTGGTAGATGGTTTCCTGACAAATGGATTTTAGTTCAGTTTGACCATGCTTAAGATACCCGGCGATTTGCTCAGGTGTCCAGAAATGGTTCTGCATGTGTTCCATAACACATTCCTGGAGCTTGATATCCTTGTCGAGTCGCGTTTGACGGCAACGGCGGCCAGCTGCCTGCGATGTGCCGTATCCGGCCAATATTGACCTGGCGGTGCTTCAGCTGAGATATCTTTACTCTTTCATCATAACTTAAATGGCTATATCTTTTCATACGCAACATCTTTTTGATTATCTGTTTCACAACAAACATCATAAGGTGATGCACTTCATTTTAGAACAGGCCCTTCATTCGCTACGTTAAAATTGATGGAAAATATATTCCGAATATTGAAGCAATTAGAGATAAAACATATAAAGAAAAAAACAACATTCTCTTCTTTATGGTGATATATCTAAATATCCCTATTAATACCCCAAGAAAGAACAAATATATGGAGCATAATATCAATAATGAGTTATCCCAGCATTCTATTTGCATTTTTAAAGCCATAAAAACAAACAAAACAAAAGATAAAGCCATAAATGCAATAATAAATAATGTTATTTTTAAATGGTAATTCATGATTTGTCCTAAGGTTATTATTTTATTCTAGTCAATGCCGGTATAAATTTCCAAAACTGATATTCACGCTGTGCTTGAGTCGTTTTGTCATTTGAAGCATTTCCAAATTTATAATAGGGGGCTACATCAAAATGTTTGTGATCTGACATATCTTGAATCAAAGAATTTCCCCAAAGCGAACTTCCTGGATTATAAAAATTATACGTACCTGCATTGACGGGGCCTGTTCTAAAATGAAGTGCAACACCTTATGATGTTTGTTGTCAAAACAGATAATCAAAAAGATGTTGCGTATGAAAAGATATAACCATTTAAGTTATGATGAAAGAGTAAAGATATCTCAGCTGAAGCAATCTGGCCTGCTAGCAGGCCAGATTGCTTCAGCGATCGGCCGTCCAGTGTGTACCGTTTATCGGGAGCTAAAGCGCAATGAAGCACCGCCAGGTCAATATTGGCGGATACGGCACATCGCCTGGCAGCTGGCCGCCGTTGCCGTCAAGCGCGACTCGACAAGGATATCAAGCTCCAGGAATGTGTTATGGAACACATGCAGAACCATTTCTGGACACCTGAGCAAATCGCCGGTCATCTTAAGCATGGTCAAACCGAGCTAAAATCCATTTGTCACGAAACGATCTACCACTGGATTTATCAGGGTTCCAGACGAAAAGAGAAAATCTGGAAGTTCCTTCCACGGCATAAAGCAAAGCGGGGACTAAGGAAATCTAAAGGCGCTGGTGCTTCACGTATACCAAACAGAGTCTCTATCCATCAACGGCCCAAGCACATTGATAAGCGGACAACATTTGGTCACTGGGAAGGCGATTTGATGAGCTTCTGTAAGGGTCTCAACCTATTCTGGTTCTCAGGGAAAGACAGACCATGTTTACCCTCAGCAAGCAATTGCCCAGTAAAAGGCCGATGACGTTGCAAACGCCATCCTTAACCTGCTAACCAAAATACCTCAAAAAGCACGCAAGTCGTTGACTTTGGATAATGGTGGTGAATTTACCCGTCACCAGTTATGGGGTAAAGCACTGGACATCAAAACCTTCTTCTGCGACCCATATGCATCATTGCAAAAGGGCGGCGTCGAGAATACCAATGGAAGACTGCGAAGAGACTTACCCAGAAAAACAAACATTCACACATACAACAAGGAGGATTTCAATGAAACCATTGATAACGATAACCTAACACCACGCAAAAAACTCAATTGGATAACTCCTAATGAGGCATTCCTAAAAAAATGTCAGAGGTTTGCACTTCAAACTTGAATGTGGCGTTTGATCAAAAACTTCAAGCATCTGGTGTGGTAAACTGCCTTGTTTGCATCCTTCCTGCTGGTCCTTATTCAGAAAAAATCTTAAATGATCTCAACAGCAAAGTTAAACCTATTGCAGAAGCACAGGAGGCGCTTAAAAAAGTCAGTCGTCATGAGTTGCGATCCAATCTTCTTTCCGCTTCAGATGTGTCACCAGCTAAACAATCAGCTAGACAGTTATGAGTCGTGAGTAGCTCTCCGTTTCTTATAGATTGTAAAGGTTATTTAGATGTAAGGATTTTATAGATGGTGGCCTGATCCTCAGGCCACCATCCCTTCTAACCTCCTCTCGGAGCAGGGGCGGATTCATGCCCACTTTGGCATGAATCTGGGGGGGGGGAGGGACTCCGGACAGGTTGAGCGCTTGGCCTTCACATCAATTTTTTGACGGATGAAAAAGTCTAAACTATCGCAGCTCTAATTTTCTTTTTGAATTAAAAAATTGACATTTCCACAAAATCTGGCCGCATGTTTAATCGCATAGTTGCGGTTAAGAGTCACCACCCCCCAAACAATGAGGAGTGCATGATTAAGGGTGGAAACGACTGTCCTCAGCCGATACGGATATTCATATTTTTTATAAAGATAGAGTTTTGACCAAGCCGTATGAAAATTCTTGATCCATACTATTTTCGGCGTCACTGGTGAAGACCGTCCAAGATGGTGAACCACTTTGGCATCTGGAATCAGGATCATTTCCACCTTATGTTGCAGGCATCGCAGAGACAAATCATTATCTTCGTAATAGAGAAAAATATTAGGATCAAAAAATCCTACTTTTTTCAATTGTGCCATATTGGCAAATAATAAAGCTCCAGAAAGAAACTCTACGCACACATCGCCTTCAGGAACAATATCCTGGTATTTTGTCGATTTCTTAAACATATGGTCTTTCAATCCCATTGACCGACCATTAGGATAAAACTGACGAGGAGCACACAAGGCTGCTTGTGGATAACGTTTGCAAGCTGCATATAATTTCTGAATATCATCCGATTCTATCAGGGCATCAGGATTCACTAACATGGCAAACGGGGTGGTCACTTTTTCCAATGCCTTATTATTAGCTTTGCCAAAACCTTCATTCGTAGCTAATGGGATAATGGTCGCATGCGGGCAGGTTTTCTTGACAACATCAAGGGTATTATCTCTACTGGCATTATCCACCACAAAAACCGTTTTGAAGCCTTCAAGATGGGCTAAACACGTTGCAATAACGGCGTCACTATTATAAGTGACAATAATGGGGGTAACCAATGTGGATAGGTCTGTTTTCACGCGTTTAACCCAATTTTTTCCCAATTTTTTTGGATAAAGGTTGAAGATCTTCCTGATCTTATGCTATCCTGCTTTCATGAATTCAGCAAGTCCCTTACTTCGAATCGTTATCGCTCAAACCAATCCATGTGTGGGAGACATCACAGGGAACCTGGAGGACATTGAGCAACATTACCTGCGTGCGTGCTCAGAAGCCGCAGATATCATTGTTTTTCCAGAACTTGCCATTACCGGTTATGATACCGAAGACCTAACCCTTCGTCCCGCATTCCACGAAGCAGCAGTTGCTGCTGTAAAACAATTGGCCAGGCTCACATTTAATACCTCTACAGCCCTGATTGTGGGAACCATCTGGCAGGAAAATGGCCAATGTTTTAATGCCGGCATTATGCTTTACGAAGGTGACATCTATGAGCGCATTTTTAAATATTCGCTTCCCAATTACGGCGTATTTGATGAGCACCGCGTTTTTGTTCCAGGTCCACTGCCTTCAGCTATTGAGTTTAAAAACTGTAAAATAGGCTTATTGATTTGTGAAGATTTATGGGAAAACGATGTTCCTTCCCATTATGCGTCCCAAGGCGTTGAGTTGTTAATTTGCATTAATGCCTCACCGTTTGAAGTTGATAAGAAACCACAAAGGCTGGATAGGGCAATCGAGGCTGTCACCATTGTTGATGCGCCGCTTATCTACGTTAATTCAGTAGGCGCCCAGGATGAATTAGTCTTTGATGGGCAGTCTTTTGTGCTGTCGATCAATGAAGAAGTCAATTTTCAGCTGGCTGCATTTGAGCCAGATTACGCCAGTATCCTTCTGCATCATAAACAAGGCTGCTGGCAATTAGGTCCAGCCCGTCCTTTTCAGGAAGAAGAAGGATTGGCACAAACGTATCGCGCCTTGCAGATAGGGCTCAGGGACTATGTTGAGAAAAATAATTTTAAAAGCGTCGTGCTTGGACTTTCCGGTGGAATTGATTCTGCTTTTGTTGCCGTTCTTGCTGTTGATGCATTAGGCAGCGATCGCGTCCATTGCGTGACCATGCCAAGTCCCTACACGGCAAACGAAACATTGCAGGACTCACTTGAGCTTGCCCAGAATCTAGGCTGCCGCATCGACACAATTCCCATTCATCCTTTATTTGAAGGGTTCCAGCAGCAACTGGCACCGATCTTCCGCGACGTAAAATCTGATGTTACAGAAGAAAACATGCAGTCGCGTATCCGCGGGCTTCTCCTGATGTCCATCAGTAATAAGTTTGGCTCGCTGGTTCTGGCAACGGGCAATAAATCAGAAATGGCAACAGGCTATTCAACCTTGTATGGCGATATGTGCGGCGGTTTTGCTCCCATTAAGGATGTCTATAAAACAGAAATATACACTTTATCAACATGGCGCAACCGCCAGACGCCCATTATTCCGGAGTCCATTATAGCGCGCGCGCCTACCGCGGAACTTCGTCCTAACCAGACTGACCAGGATACGCTGCCCCCATACCATCTCCTCGACAAAATTTTATATGGCATGATCGAAGAAAATTTTTCATCTGATGAGCTGATTGCTGCTGGTTTTGATCGCGCTATGGTTCATTTAGTTGCTAAACTTTTGTGTAGTTCAGAGTATAAACGTTACCAAGCACCACCTGGCACCAAAATCTCTTGCCGCGCTTTTGGCAAAGATTGGCGTTATCCTCTCACCAACCACTTCCGTTTTTAATCTGGTTCTGCTATTCTGGTTGCTTGCAATTTAACCATTTGATTTTATATGACCGTTATTACCCGTTTTGCGCCAAGTCCCACCGGATTACTCCATGTAGGCAATCTTCGTACCGCCCTTATCTGCTGGCTTTATTCAAAAAGTCATGGTGGCCAGTTTATCCTGCGTCTTGACGATACCGATAAAGAACGTTCTAAGCAGGAATATGCGGATGCGATTCAAGACGATCTGAAATGGTTAGGCCTTCCTTGGGACAGGGTGGAAACACAATCTTCACGTCTTGGACGGTATCAGGAAATCAAAGAAAGGTTGTTGGCTTCCGGCAGGCTTTACCCCTGTTATGAAACGCAGGAAGAACTTCAGGTAAAGCGCAAAATGCAGCTTTCTCGTGGTATGCCGCCAATCTATGACCGTTCAGCTCTTAAATTAACACCAGAAGAAATCAAGCAATATGAAAGCGAAGGTCGAAAGGCACATTATCGCTTCAAAATGACTGAAACTCCTATCCAATGGGATGATATGGTGCGCGGACCAACCCTGTTCGAAGGAAAAAATTTAAGTGATCCAATCGTTATTCGTGAAGATGGAACACCTACTTACCTCCTGCCTTCCACCGTCGACGATATTGATATGGGGATTACCCTTATCATTCGAGGAGAAGACCACGTTACCAATACGGCCATTCAAATCCAGATGTTTGAAGCCTTAAATGCAACGCCGCCTCATTTCGCCCATTTGGCTTTAATCAAAAGCAAAGAAGCCGAAATATCAAAACGCCTTGGCGGGTTTGATATACGGGGTCTGCGTGAAGATGGTATCCACCCTATGGCAATATCAAGCCTTTTTGCACATTTGGGAACGTCATTACCCGTTGAAGCTTATATGTCCATTGATGATCTCAAACAAAATTTTGAAATGTCTATTTTTGGAAGGGCCGCTGCTAATTATGATGTAGCTGATCTTGTCCGCTTAAACAGTAAAATTCTGCACCAACTTTCATTTAATGATGTAAAGCCTCATCTCGATACACTAGGTATCCATGATGTAACCCCTGATTTTTGGCTAACAATCCGCACGAATGTTGAGAAATTAACGGATGTCCGCGATTGGTGGCATATCTGCGAAGAGGCTATTTCTCCGGTTATTGTTGATTCAGAATTTGCCACTATTGCTAGTAGCGTTCTCCCAGCAGAACCTTGGAGTGCAGAAACCTGGTCACTTTGGACCAATGCCGTCAAAGAAAAAACAGGCCGTAAAGGCAAGGAATTATTCCTCCCGTTACGACAGGCACTGACAGCCTGTGACCACGGTCCTGAAATGCGTTTAGTCCTACCGCTTATAGGTCGCGACCGTGCCCTGAAACGTTTGCAAGGGCACGTTGCGTAACCCTGTAGAACGCGGGTGGAGATATTTTAACCTAAAAGACACGTGCTAAATATAGGCCTTATATTTCTATTGAGGCGATTATCCTAAAAATAGCGTATATTCAGCAGTTCGAACTCACTCTACGTTCGAACTGCTCTTTTAAGGTTTAATCAATTAGCAATAGAAAATAGGATTATATCCAGCATTTTTGCGCAGAAGAGTATTCCCAACATCATTTTATGGTTACGATAGGGACCTACAATTTTAGCAATCAATTCGCCTAAGCCCCTAAGGCAGGGATAGCAGCATCAATGAGACTGTTAATGTACATGTCAATAGAGGGAAATGCGGATGAAACCAACGTGGATTCGATTAAGCGCTAAATGACTCTTCCAGAACTATCCGGTTGTTCCCTTTTATTTAAAAGGTCTTCCTGAAAATTGGGTTTTGTCGGCAAAGGCGTTGACTTGCTTACACCCATAGTTCCCAAATTTAATTTACCAAGAGCCTCATTGATGGGTTCCTCTTTAGGGGCTTGTGATGCTTTCTTGGCTTTTTCAGCAGCTTCCGTTTGCTGTTGTTCCTTATTAGAAGGAGTCAAAATACCCAGTAATTCGAGGACTAACATGAATGTTTTCTTTACTGGAGTTGCTACCAGGATTTCTACTGTTGAGTCTAATAAGGATTTTTCTGCCATGTTGCGTGCCTTCGTAACGAGTGAATATTTCCCCCCGAATTTATCCCCAAATAATGTATTTGTAAAGAAGCATTGGTCTAATATTGATAGTCACTAAGCGCTAAGAAGTTATGTCTTAAAGCTTCTTCTCCAATTCCGGCAGCACCTCAAACAAATCAGCCACCAATCCATAATCAGCCACTTCAAAAATCGGTGCATTTTCGTCTTTGTTGATGGCAACGATAATTTTACTGTCTTTCATGCCGGCAAGATGTTGGATGGCGCCTGAGATGCCAACAGCGATATAGAGCTCAGGGGCAACAACTTTACCGGTTTGGCCTACTTGATAATCATTGGGTACGTAGCCAGAATCAACAGCAACCCTGGAAGCCCCTATGGCGGCGTTTAGTTTTTTGGCAACGGGCTCTAAATATTTAGTGAAGTTTTCGCCACTGGCAAGACCTCTCCCACCTGAGATAACCACGCGGGCAGACGTTAATTCCGGGCGGTCAGATTGAGAGGATTCAAGTTTCACAAACTGGACTTGTTTGCTGATCTCAGCCACTTCAAGTTTTTGAATGGGAGCTTTAGGTTCAGCTGTTGCCGTTTTAGGAAAAGCCGTACTGCGGATAGTCATGACTTTAATCAGATCGTTACTCTTTACGGTGGCAATAGCATTGCCTGCATAAATAGGGCGTTTGAAAGTCGTGCCGTCAATCACTTCAATCACCTCTGAAATTTGTGCCACATCCAACAAGGCGGCAACTCGCGGAAGGATGTTTTTGCCAAACGTCGTGGCAGGAGCGAGGATATAATTAAAATCTTTGGCAACACGCAAGATAAGTGGAGCAATATTTTCGGCAAGTGGGTGTGCATAGGCTTCGTGATCGGCAACCATAACCTGGCTGGCAGCACTAATACAGGCAGCTTGTTGGGCAACCGAGTCGCATTGATGCCCAATGACGAGCAGGCTGATTTCATGGCCAAGCTTAGTCGCCGCGCTAACTGTGTTCAGCGTTGAGAGATGAAGGGTATTTTGCTGATGTTCGGCAATAACGAGTGTACGCATTAGATCACTCCTTCCTGTTTGAGTTTATCGACCAATTCATCGACGGATTTAACTTTTACTCCGGCTTTACGTTTTTCAGGCTCTTCTACTTTGATGGTCTGCAAACGGGGAGCTAGGTTTATGTTAAGGCTTTCAACGGCGATCACTTCTAATGGTTTGCTGCGAGCTTGCATGATTTTGGGCAGGGCGATAAAGCGAGGCTTGTTAAGGCGCAAATCGGTTGTAATAATGGCTGGTAGCGATAGGGAGATGACCTCTAATCCACCATCGACTTCACGCGTTACTGTTGCTTTTTGCCCTTCAACAGCCAGTGCTGAGGCAAACGTTGCCTGAGGAAGATTAAGTAAAGCCGCCAGCATTTGCCCGGTCTGGTTGCAATCATCATCTATAGCTTGTTTGCCCATAATCACCAATTGTGGGCTTTCCTTTTTGAAGATTTCAGCGAGGATTTTGGCAACGTTGATGGAATCGAGAGGTTGTTCGCATTTGATATGGATGCCGCGGTCGGCTCCCATAGCGATAGCAGAACGTATGGTTTCTTGCACTTTGTCGTTGCCAATAGATACGGCAATAACGTCGCTGGCAATGTTTTTTTCCTTAAGGCTTACGGCTTCTTCAACGGCAATTTCATCGAAAGGATTCATCGACATTTTTACATGAGCCACATCTACCCCACTGTGGTCGGGCTTAACACGAACCCTGACGTTGTAATCCACCACACGTTTAACTGGTACAAGTATTTTCATGATTAGACCTCTTATTAACCCATAGAGTATGACAAGCAAACCTGAAGAAACGTTTAAGGCGCGATGGTCATTAACTTAATGTTATGTGCACCAACGGCTTCAAACAAGGAGATGATATGGGTTAGTTCAACTGCCGGGAGGTCTTTATCGGCCTGTATTAAAATAGGTTGATTAGGATCGTTGGCCAGTTTAGCGGCCACAATATCGGGTAGTCTGTCAAAGGTAACTATTTTATCTTCAAAAGCGATGACGTGATGTTTATTAATGCTGACACGCAGGCTTGCTTTAGGGACTTCTTGAGGGCTTTGCGCTTTAGGAAAATCTATGGGTAACAGGCTGTTAGGGGAAAAATTACCGGTTAAAATAAAAAACATTAAGAGCAGAAAGACCACGCTGATCATCGGTAGAAAGTTAATCGGTTTAATTCTACGGGAAGGGATGCTAACAAACATAAGGCCTACGCGATGAAAAGACTGTTGAATTGAAAAGGAATAGTATATGATGGCAACCGTGAAATCAAGATGATTGACCATGGTATACACAAAAGAATTAGCAACGATTGAACAAATAGTGGAAGACGCCAAACAAGGTAAAATGTTTATTCTTGTTGATGATGAAGGGCGCGAAAACGAAGGCGATCTCATTATTCCAGCACAAAAAGCGGATGCTTCTGCCATTAATTTTATGGCCAAATATGGACGTGGGCTTATTTGTTTATCGATGGATAGCAAGCGTATCCGTGAATTAAAATTGCCACTGATGTCACAATCCAATGGAACACGCCATCAGACTGCCTTTACTATTTCGATTGAAGCGAAAGAGGGGGTAACCACCGGTATTTCTGCGGCTGATCGTGCCCGGACTATTGCCGTTGCCATTGATCCTGCTTACAGCTATGAAGATATTGTTACACCAGGCCATATTTTCCCTTTGGAGGCTAAAGATGGTGGAGTATTAGTGAGGGCTGGCCACACCGAGGCTGCGGTTGATATTGCGCGCATGGCAGGGTTTTTACCAGCCGGTGTTATTTGTGAAATTATGAATGATGACGGTACGATGGCCAGGCTCCCGGATCTTCTGGTGTTTGCCAAACAACATGATTTACATGTGGCCTCTATTGCTGATTTGATTGCTTATCGTTTGCGTCGGGACCATTTGATTGAACGGGTTACCGAGACATTGATGGATAGTTGTTATGGAGGTCAGTTTAAGTTAATCGTTTATCGTAATACCGTCCATTATGCAGAACATATTGCCTTGGTTAAGGGCGAAATTTCCAATCATGAGCCGACCTTGGTGCGAATGCATACCGTTGATCTGACCGCTGATATGCTGGGTGACACGTTTGCGGGTGCTAATACCCGTTTGCAGCAGTCTATGGAACAAATTGCTCAAAAGGGTGCGGGTGTCATCGTGGTGTTGCGTGAGCCCAATAAAGCATCGCTCAGCGAAACAATTCTTGAACGATTAGGTAAGCGGACCGAGCCGTATGGCAATTTACGTGAATATGGAATTGGAGCCCAGATCTTAAGGGATTTGGGGGTGCATGAGATGATCCTTCTGACCAATTCTAAGCGTGCAGTGGTGGGGATTGAAGGGTATGGCCTGAAAATTGTGGGTTATAAGGGGTTCTAAAAACGTAAGCCCCCGGTGCCAGAAATCATAAAACAGATTAATTTTTGAGCCGATAACCCGTTTTGAAAATCCAGGCAATAAGACTAATACAAACCGTTAAAAAGACGGTGATCATGGTAACGCTGACTGTTAGGCTAACGTCTGAATGTTCATAAAAACTCCACCTGAAACCGCTTATCAGATAGACCACTGGATTTAGCAATGAGACGGTCTGCCAAAATGACGGAAGCATATGAATGGAATAAAAACTTCCTCCCAAGAAGGTTAGAGGGGTAATGACTAATAACGGAATAAGTTGCAGTTTCTCAAACCCATCAGCCCATATACCAATAATGAATCAAAGTAAGCTGAAGGTAATACAGGTCATTATAAAGAAGAACACCATCCAAAACGGATGCAATATTTCAAGGTGCACGAAGAAGCCAGCGGTTATAAGCACAATAGTACCAATCATCACCGACTTTGAGGCCGCAGCTCCAACATAACCGATGGTTATCTCC
Source organism: Alphaproteobacteria bacterium (assembly GCA_016722515.1). Classification (NCBI taxonomy): domain Bacteria; kingdom Pseudomonadati; phylum Pseudomonadota; class Alphaproteobacteria; species Alphaproteobacteria bacterium. Next base: position 668,184 of record JADKJE010000001.1, on the reverse strand, counting down.
CAAAACGAAAGTGGAGCTGATAAGATTTCATAGATAGTGCCGGTAAAACGTGGAAAATAAATACCAAATGAGGCGTTGGAAATGCTCTCGCCTAACACCGTGAGCATAATCAGACCGGGCACAATAAACGAACCGTAGCTAATGCCATCAATGTCGCTGATACGTGAGCCAATGGCAGAACCAAAGACAATAAAATAAAGTATGGTTGAAAGGACAGGGGAGGCAATGCTTTGGCCGATAGTCCTAAACGTGCGTGCCATTTCAAATTTATAAATGGCTAAGATACCGCGATAATTCATGATGCACCTACTAATTGAACGAATATTTCTTCCAGGGAGCTTTGGCGTGTATCCAGATCTTTGCAACGGATGGCATTTTTCTTTAGCTGGTCCAATAAGTCGGTGACATCATTATCTGCTTTCGCCGGGTCGTAAGTAAAAATAAGATGCATTCCCTCTTGGGCTAGATGCAAATTGAACCTGGATAGTGGTTCGGGAATAGAAAGGAGAGGGGTGTATAAATTCATCACCAGTTCCTTTTTCCCTAATTGTTTCATCAGTGTTTTCTTCTCTTCGGTAATGATGAGCTTGCCTTTATTAATCACGCTGATGCGATCGGCCATTTCCTCAGCTTCTTCAATGTAGTGTGTCGTTAAAATAATAGTGACGCCTGTTTCCCTTAGCTGGCGCACCTGTGCCCACATTGATTTTCGTAGTTCAACATCTACACCAGCAGATGGTTCATCTAGAAACAGAATGTCAGGTTCATGTGATAGGGCTTTGGCAATCATGACGCGTCGTTTCATGCCGCCGGACAAGGTACGGATTTGTGCGTCCTTTTTATCCCACAAGGATAATTTCTTTAATGTTTCTTCGATATAAGCGGGCGATGCCGGCTTGCCAAACAGTCCACGACTAAATGAAACGGTATTCCACACGGTTTCAAACGCATCTGTGGTCAGTTCTTGAGGTACAAGGCCAATGTGGGATCGGGCAGTTCGATAATGTTTGATGTTATCATGACCAAAGACCTCAACGCTTCCGGCATTAGCGGTTACGATGCCACAAACAGCGTTAATAAGAGTGGTTTTTCCTGCGCCATTGGGCCCAAGAAGTGCAACTATTTCACCGGGAGATACCTGGAGATTAATATCATCTAACGCCAGGAAACCATTGCTATAGGTTTTCTGAAGATGCTGAATGGAAATCGCATAAGTCATGGTTTGTCTCTACATAGGGTGTTCACCATAGTATCCGTTTTATAGTTTTTTTGCGAATATAAAAAGCAGGGTATGTGGTGTTCTTTATGGACCTGGACAACTAGACCCAATACTAGAATTGCGTCTTTTTAATTTTGCTGCAAGTTCGTTATCGGCGCCATCGAATGGGTTTTTGGTGATTTGAGCGGGGGGATTTTTAGCAAGATTTTGGTTTTTAGCAGGCGTAATAGGTTTTTTGGGGGAATGCAAAGTATCTTGGAATGGTTCCTTCGAAAGAAACGGGTTCACGTTCGACCCGTTTGAAGACATGTTAACCTGAATATTCACGCTTGAATTAGCAGGCGTTTCTTGAGAAGATGCTGAATGAGAAGTTGTTGGAGAATAAGGGGAGTTTGGCGAAAGTTTGCCGTTTGCCACGTGGGATGGATAGGAGGACATAGGTTTGGGAACTAATAGTTTAGGCTTGGATGGAATGTTAGGGGTTGTTGGGGGAGACAAAGGACTTACTCTTTCTTCTGCTTTGCTTGATTCAAGAAGTTGCATTTTGATTTTTTCTTGACCTTTTAAGAGAGTAGAGTAGTTGGTCGATAATATCTCTACGGTCTTTTTTAACTCGTCTACTGTCGATTCTAAAGCTTGGATCTGTATCGTATGTTGCATATGGGCTGTTTTAAGAAACTTATTTTGCTTTCGAAGAGAGACGATGATTTCTTTTAAGGGGATGGGTTTATGCGATTGCTCTGAAGTTGTTCTATGGTTTTGAAGGTTGCTATTTTTAGGAGATTCCTCTTTTGAATGTGCCAATAAATTCGAGGGTTTGTCATCAGATAACGTTGATACATCTGGTAGGGAATGTGTTTGGGAATGTGGGAGTAATCCATTCGTGTTAGATTTGTTTAATTTACGTTGCAAACGTTGGTTTCTTTTTTGGTTTCGCTTAGAGGGAATTTTTGAGATGACAACACCATTAATATCACACCTAGTGATATGGTTGTTCGCGTTAACGGCCTTAATTATGCGTTGGGTGCTGTCGTCTGAAATACTGGAGTTATTGGATAAAACGAGATGCTTGATTTTACCACTAAATGTGATTAAATAATCCAGTTGAACTGCGCCAGCATCGCCGATGTCGTTACTGGAAAGATTGACATATTCATAGGATTTATTGGAAATAAGGCTGGTGAAAACCGCGCCGTTAATACGATCAACCAACCCGCAATTGGAAAGATTTATACGAAGGATGTCGGGATTGGCAATGATTGAGGTAAAGAATTTAATTTTAGCTTGATCCTCAATGTCATTATCGAACGTGGTGCCAGCTAGATCGATCTCGGTAATTGTTGGGGATACTTTAAGAAATTCACGGATGGTTATTGCTCCTCTGCGGTCAAATGTGCAGTTTGTAAGGGTAACCTTTGTGAGAGAACGGGAATTATTGATCGTCTCGATAATAGTCTGAGCGACCTTATTATCAATTTTTTTAGATTCTACTTGTGTTTCGGTCGGGGTTGGGACGGATTTTTTCATAATTAAAACGCTCTATTATTTCTTGTAATAAAGAAGTCATTATACTTAATTTAAGCCGCCTGGCTAGTCAATGTATGATAGGCCTGGGTGAGTAACGTGCATTTTTCATGCAATAACTGTTTTATTTCCTCTGGAAGTGAGGTGGGTAAAAGGTCGGGGTGGCATAGGCGGATGCGCTCATGAAATTTGCGGCGGATATCCTGTTTGGCATCCAACGCAGATATATCCAGGCAATCATGAGGGTTGTGCAAATAGGCTGGTAACATCGCAAAACGTAAGGTACTCATGAATTGTTTACGGTTGATTTTTAAAATGCCGGCCAGTTTTTTCAAATAAAGCATTTCAGGTTCGTTGATAGGGTTATCAGCTGCAGCTATCTGGAATAATCCAAAAAGTACGGCTTGCCTGGTGCTATCATCTTCTAAATAGAGTCGATTTAAATGCCGGCCATAATAGGTGGAATCATGTGGATCATGATGGGCTTGATAAAAAAGTGTATCAAGCGGGTCCTGCGACGGGATAGAAATATGAAAAACCGACCGGAAGGTTTCTAACTCAGTATAATGCAGTGGTCCATCGACTAACGCTAATTTAGCGGCAAGTGCCATGAGTGAAAATGAAAGCAGTACGTCACTTTCACGGAGTGTGTGGCGACCCAATAACATCCTTTGATCCAATCGTGCCATTTTATTGGACGTATTCGCTCCAAAGACGACAGGCAGGTTAGTCGCGGCCTGTCGTGATTGGGGTACGCTTGTCGATATAGTTTTGGATAGGGATGGGGTCGCCACAATTGCTCTTAATGCTGGTTCTAGAATTCGGACAATTCAGACCTAGCCTTTTTTTCGCAATTTTGCAACTCTACAGTTAAGGTTTTTTCATGAATCGGAATGCCAGCATGATTTAAATCATGCAAGGCGTCTTCGATCATGCTTTGATCTCCCGGATGTTCAAAAAGTCGATTGATCATACCGGAGGTATAAGACTCTATCTCATCGACAGATTTAAGGCCAATCAGTTGGGCAACATAGTTAGCGAATTTAAGATTCCGTAGTTTCTTAACACGCGCACCGCTTTCGATTTGGCGTACATAACGTAGTTCAAAGTAATTTTCTCCTATATCTAGTGAAGTCATAATAAAACCCAATGTTGTTGTCTATGTATTTAGTTATATCAATTAAAAATTGAAGGATTATTAAAGATATTGTCGTAAAAATGTCATTCAAATTAGGAATGAAGAAGTGTGCTGCTTATTTCACTTGAATCCACAAGCCCTTTGCAGTATGGTGTGGGCAAGTAATGAGCTAGGAAAAAATGTGTCAGAATATATAGGCATCCACAAACTCTACGAAGGCAAAGCCAAGATTCTTTATGAAGGTCCTGAGGCGGGCACTGTCGTGCAATATTTTAAGGATGATGCTACTGCATTTAACAATCTGAAAAAGGCTGTTTTGGCAGACAAGGGTATTTTGAATAATTTCATCTCTGAACATATCATGCATTATTTGCAAGATGGTGGGATACCGACCCATTTTGTAAAGCGGTTGAATGACCGGGAGCAATTGGTCAAAGTGGTGGAAATCGTACCTATCGAAGTGGTTATACGTAACGTTGCTGCGGGTTCGTTGTGTAAGCGTTTAGGTATTGAAGAAGGACTGCCCCTTAAACAGACGTTGTTGGAATATTGTTATAAGAATGATGCTTTCGGTGACCCGGTTGTTGGGGAGTCGCATATTGTTGCGCTTGGCTGGAGTTCCGCCGAAGAATTAAAGGAAATCGAACGACTGGCGCTAAAGGTAAATCAGTTATTATCGACCTTGTTTATAAAAGCCGATTTAACGCTTGTGGATTTTAAACTGGAATTTGGGCGTTTAAAAGATCCACAAACGGGTAAGCAACAGATCATACTGGCAGACGAAGTAAGTCCTGACACCTGTCGGTTGTGGGATGTCCATACACAGGAAAAGATGGATAAGGATCGTTTCCGCCGTGATTTGGGCAATGTGGTAGAGGCCTATCAGGAAGTTGCGAAACGTCTCGGTGTGTCTGTTCCACAAAAGCATGCGAACACTAACATCTAACATGGAGAGAGTTAACGATGAGAGCAAAAATATATATTACCTTAAAAAATGGTGTACTCGATCCTCAAGGAAAAGCTACGCAAAGTGCACTCAAACATTTGGGGTTTGAGTCGGTTGCTGGTGTCCGTCAGGGAAAATTGATTGAGATGGATATTGTTGAAACGGATCGCACCAAAGCATCTGCGCAGGTCGAATCGATGTGCAAACAATTGCTGGCGAACAGTGTGATTGAGAATTTCAGCTATGATCTGGTTGCGGTTAATGAGGCTGCGTAGTTTGGTTTAAAACCTGTAATAGGAAAATGTACAGTGACGGTGAATAAAGCAGCAGTGATTGTGTTTCCTGGTTCTAATTGCGACCGGGATGTTTTTTTGGCTGTAAAACGCAGCATGGCAAAATTTGGACAAACCCCTGTGTTTGTATGGCATGCCGATAAGACATTGCCTGCAGGTGTAGAGCTGGTGGTTTTGCCAGGTGGTTTTTCCTATGGTGATTATCTGCGTTGCGGGGCGATTGCTGCCCGTTCACCTATTATGGGTGAAGTGGTTCGCCATGCTAACCGTGGCGGTTATGTTTTAGGAATATGCAACGGTTTTCAAGTGTTGACGGAAACCGGATTGGTTGAAGGGGCACTCGTGCGTAACCAAGGTCTTAAATTTATCTGTAAGGACGTGTCACTCCGTGTTGAGGCGACGTCCAGTCCGTTTACATCGCAATACCAATCTAACCAGATTGTCACAATGCCGGTTGCCCACCACGATGGTTGTTATGTTGCTGATAGCGATGTCATTAAAAAAATGGAAGATCAGAATATGATCGCTTTCCGTTATGCGTCGTCTAACGGCACTGTAGGTAATGAAACAAACCCAAATGGATCAATGGGAAGTATTGCCGGCGTTTTTAATGCAAAAGGTAATGTCCTTGGTATGATGCCTCACCCCGAGCGTTATAGCGAACAGCCCCTCGGTGGCGTGGATGGGAATGCACTCTTTGATGGCGTTATTGAACGGATTATTGGTTAATATTTTCTGATAAGATGAGCGCTGAATGGTTGCATTACAGGTACGCGCATGCGCGTTATAATGGATAAGAAGAGAGATCCGTTTTCCTGTTTAAAGAGCGTTAATAAAGCTCAAATTTCAAGTTGTCCTTTTAACAAACTTTTAACATCTGTCGACTAGCATGATGGCTTAAATATTCTTATTTGAGGTGAGTCTGTGGTCGGACGTTTGTTTTACGTATGGGTGTTTTCACTGGGGCTGGTTGGTCTTATTGGTAGCTATTTAATACGGCCACGCCCGTATGAATTAGCCTATATGACCATGCAGGATATGCAGTTTGAAAAAGCGTTAAAGCAATTCAGCAAACTTAAAGAAGAAGGAGATTACTCCGTTAAAGTCGTCATGCCATTAAGTAAGCTTTATCTGCAATATGGCAAAGTGGATGAGGCGATTGACCTCATGGAAAAATTTGTTAAAGATCACCCAGATAATGTCGCTGCCATTGAACAGCTTGGCGTGTATTACCAATATGCGCAACGCCCTGGTGATTATCTTAGGAATCTGGAAGCTCTTTATGTGCTTCAACCCTCAGACAAGGTATTGAGGGAATTGGCAAATATTTATAACTTTTATGGTTCGTATGACAAGCAGATTGCAGCACTTGAGCAATTAATAGCAAAATATAAGCCAACCGAACAGGACTTTGTCAATCTTGCCTATATGTATGCTTCGCAAGGAAGGAACAAAGAAGCCGTTATTTTGCTTGATAAAATGTTTGCCAAATTTAGTTACGAAGTTTCGGATGATACCGTTGAATTTGCCATTACCCGTTATATGGATTTAGGAGAAGAGGATAAAGCGATTAACATTGCTTCTGAATTTGCGTCTAAGAAAAAGAGCGTGGAAAGCGCTATTCGATTTGCTTCAAAACTCTATAACAAAGGCCGAGCAGATATGGCTATGGAAATTCTCAAGCCTTATGAAAAAGAAAGTGGCACCAATATGGCATTCTTTGCCCGCTATATTGAATTACAGATTGATAATGGTCAAAAAGACGTGGCCTATGAGCGGCTTAAATATATGGCAGACAACCATATTCTGCCGCAAATGGTGTTAGACCGTTATGTGTTCTTGTTGGCGGATCGTAAATCTTCTGCCGAAATTGGAGTATTGCTCCAGGATAACAAATATGATTTTAACCAGGTACTCGCTACGACACTTCTTGATGTGTTGTATGTAGTCAGCCTGCAACAACAAAATCAACAAGCACAGACGCTGAAATCGCGCTTGGATCCAGCTTTCTTGGGGCGTTATCCTGCTCTTGATGCCGCCATTAAATTGATAGGGCATGACCGTGATGGGGTCGCTGCCTGTGACCGCATGCTTAAAAGTGATGATCTCAATGAATTGGAACGGATTAAGTTAACCAAAATTGCGTATGCTGCAGGCCAGAAAGAATTAGTCACCGCAGGTTTAAACGGCTTTACACGCACACAAGGTTCTATCAATAAAGAGCAAATGTTCAATATTGCTGAACTTTATTTTGACGTAAAGCGTCCAGAAGATGGCTTTGCTTATTTTAATAATTTGAAACAGAACAAGCCTGGCATTTATCAAAGAGAAATAGAACATATCTGGGCTTTGATGGCAACAGCTGTTGGACATGAAAAAGAAGTGGTCGAATGGGCAAAGCAAGCAAAACCGCAAAATTTGGTACTTGTGGATATTTTTGGAAAATCCTTGGAATACCAACGCAAAGAGATCGCGCTTTATGTTGCCAATGCCTTGTATGATCATGCACAAACCTTCCAGTATCGTCGCTTTGTTGCGGATGCGTTGCTGCTTAATAACCGCAATGAAGAAGCCTTGGTTATTTACCAGGAATTGGTGCAAAAAGATCAAAGCCAATATGTGCTGGATGGTTATTTAACAGTACTTGAGCGTTTATCTAAAACGGCCCAAGAGCCACGTAAATCGGAGATTCGTGAAGAGTTGCACCATTATCTGTTGGCTAAACTCACCAAACCAGGCACGCATGAAGCGGGCAAACGTGAAGTGGCTTATGCGCTTTATGAACACGGATGGAATGATGAAGCGGAAGCTATTTTCTTTGAACTAGCTAAGAACGCGAAACCGGAAAGTTCTGATGTTGCTCAATTGCTCTATCTGTGGAAAGGTAAACCAAAACCTGATCGCCTGGAGTGGTTAAGAGAAAGAACAGCTTCGGCCGATCCTAAAGAAAAATCAATATGGTACAAACGATTGGTTGAGGCTGGACAACGTGATTATATTATTGAGGCTGTTAACCAAACTGGGTATTGGAATCAATCACGGGAGATTCGTGACCTTTATCTGGAAGTGCTTGCCGAGAAAAAACAATATAGTGCACTTAGACCGTTATTGGTTAAAGAAATAGGGCAGGAACGTGATATTAAACGCTTAGCACGATTATCACAAATAGCTCAAGGCGCTGATTTGGGTGATGTTGCGGAATTGGGTTATAATAAACTACTCGCTGTTGCACCACAGAATTATGAAGCACTCAAAGAGCTTGCGTTGTTGAATTATTACCGTGGAGGTTATACTGCGGCTAATCGTTACTTTGGTGAATATTTCCAAAAAGCAACCCAGGCAGACCATTTGACGCATTTCTATTATGGTGATTTGTTGGATAGAGATTTCAAAACATCTCAAGCACAACAGCATTATCATGCAGCGCTTGATACTATTAATAGCTTAGCGCATCCAAACGTAGAAACATTGTCAATCAAAGGGCAATTATTATTTAAAACCGGTCAAGAAGCAGACGCTATACGTCTTTATAATGATCTGTTGAGCAGGCCACAGGCAACGCCACAAATGCGAGCGGATTTTGCAAACTTATTGATGAATGCTGGCCGCTATAAGGAAGCAGAACACGTGTTATTCAGTAGAAAGGGCTTCTAATATGAGAAACAACAGCAAACGTTTACTTATGTTGTTATCGATGGGTGTAGCGTTAGCACCATTAACGACCGCGGCATCTGCTCAAGAGGTTAGGTATTTTCAAGGTGAAAATACCTCTTCGCTTACCATGATGATGTCACAAAAAGTTGCGATTTCCTCGGTCAATAGAGGACAAGATTTGATGGTCCATTTTTCTGCGCCGGTTTCATTGCCGGTGGTGAGCCAGGAACGCTTGACGCAAATGGGAATTGTCCTTTTCCAGCCAGGGGATGATACGCTGCTAATCACAACAGAAAAAGGAGTGAAAGCATCTATTATCCAACAAGGAAATAAACTGGTACTTCACACACAAAGAGTAGTTTCCCGTAATGCAAAACAAGCGGTTATCCGCAATAATGCGGCCAATACTGGGCAGGTTAATTTGGGCATTGCCAAAGCACGGCTTTTATCGCTACAAGGAAATTATAAAGAATCACAAGCCCAATTGAATAACCTTAATTATCAATATCCGAATAATACCGATGTGTTAATCGCTAAAGCCGATAATGCTCAAAAACTGGGTGATTGGCAGCAGGCGCTTACCTATTTGGATTATGCCCACCAGTTACAGCCACAAAATGAATATATTACCGATGTCAGAAATTCAACATTGCTTGATAAACGTTCCGTTGTCGATGGCGGGATCTATGTAGAAAGCGAAGGCAAGGTTGCCACCGAAAGGGTGCAATGGATGCATGGCCAGGCACAAATTAATCCAACAACGGCGATGGGATTGTTGGTTGAACGAAATGGATTTACTGGAGCGCCTATTCGAAATGCGTTAACAGGTGCTTTGCAGGAAAGAAGTGCCAATGTTTATCGCAACGATCTTTATTTGCTGCATGAATTTACCCCTCAACAAACGGGTAAAGCTTCTCTTTATACAGGCAGTGGCGGTATTGTTGGCGGAGGTGCACAATACACGTTTAAGGATATACGAGGCGAAACGACCCTGAGTGCTGATTATCATCGTCCTACTTGGGATTTCCTTGAGGCGGTTACGCAACGTGGAACCAAAGACAATGTGATGATTAGCCGTACGCAACATTTTACTCCTCAATTGACTGGATATTTAGCCACAGGTTTAAATCGTTATGGCATTGCGGGCGATAGTAATGTGGCAACCTCGTTATCGGTTGATGGATCATTGCGTTATCAATTGCCGCCTTACAGCAAAGTGGTTCAAGTTTTGGGTAAAGGTGGAAGAATGAGTGTGGGCTATATTTTTGATGGTGAATATCCATTTAGCCGCGAAAGACGTCTTGATGCAGGATTAGTACCTTATTATCCATTATCGGTTTTTGCGCGTGAAACACATACGGTCGATATCAATGTGGGCAAACAGATTAACCAGAAATGGGATGTGGAAGGTTTTATTGGTTATAGTGTCGACCGTTACCAAACAGGTGCGCCAACCTTTGGTGGCCGTATTGCCTATAAGCCAACACGTAATACTGAATTGGCTTTAGAAGCATCACGCCATATGGGCACAGATGCGGCAAAAGAAAAAGTGGATCGCATTGGGATAAGTTTCAAAATTTTATTTGATACACCAAGTGCCAAACCCCAGGCAGAAATTGATAGGCAGCGAAACGTAGCGGCAATGAAAAAAGGTACTTATCAGGTTGAAGAGCAGAAAACGGGATTTCGTTTTGGTGATTCATCCATGGTTAAGGCTAATAATCCTGCCTGCCATTCGGATACCAGTTTATTGTGTGTTGAATAAGTTAAGCGTTTAAAAAGAGGAATAAAGGGGATCAAAAATGACAAAAGAAATAGGCAGACTCTTTCATTTACCAGAAATAAAAGAAAAACCGGCAAGCAAAGCCGGACGTTCTTTATGGCAAAAGTTATTTCCTTTTTGGACTGGTCGCTATGTTCCTGGAGTTGGGATGACTTCTTCACGTTTTGTGCTTGGGATTCGTAAAAGTGCTATCGCAGAAACGTTGATATTCCTTATCTTAGCTCTTATTGTTGATGTTGTTTTTTGCTCGGGTAATCGTTTTGCTGATTTTAGCCCTCAGCCTTTTTCATTAATCGTGTTATTGATAACCGTTCAATATGGTGTAGCGGAAGGTTTGATGTGCGCCTTATTATCGAGCTTATTCCTTCTTGTGGGTAATATACCAGAACAGGATTTATCCCAAACAATTTATGATCATATCTATCATATTATCTTTTGGCCTTTTATTTGGTTTACAGGTGCAATTATCCTGGGGCAAATCAGCCAGCGCCACATTAATGCTAAACGTGAAGCCGAGCATCAAGTTAGTTTGGTTGAAAAAAGGGAAGATACGATTAGTACGGCATATAACAGCCTGAAAGAAATCAAAGAGATGTTAGAATCACGTATTGCTAGCCAGATGCGCAGTACAGTCCGAGCCTATGATGCCATTAAAGATATAGAGGGACTTAACCAGAGTCGTATTTTGATGGGAGTTGAACAAGTAGTCGTTGCTTCCATGAACCCGGCCAAATTTTCGATCTATACGTACGGTGAAGACGGATTCCAGGCTTCTACCAGTGTAGGGTGGGGCGAAGAAGAGCATTACGAAAGACGTATCAATCGAGATACTGAATTATATAAATATATCACTAAAAACAAACGCGTAATCTGCGTGATTAACCAAGAAGACGCGACTGTTTTAAAAAATCAAGGTGTCTTAGCGGCTCCATTGGTAGTGCCTTCAACCGGAGAGATTTTTGGTTTACTTAAAATTGAAGAACTCGATTTTATGGAATTGACTCTCAGTAACGTTGAAAGTTTCCGTATCCTGGTAGATTGGATTGGACTTGCGTATGAAAATGCAGGTGAATTTCAAAAAGCGCGTGATAATGGCATGGTTAACCTTGAAAACTCAGTATCGGCCTTCCGACTTTTCCAATATGAATTAGAGGGGTTAATGAAGTTTGCTGAACTGACCAAAATCAAAAGCTGCTATGTAAAATTACGCTTGGCTAACCATCGTGAGTTTAATAAGCAAGAACGGATAGCCCTGGCGCAAGCACTCAACAACTTGATAGAAGAAAAAATGCCCGCAGGTGTAAGCCTGTTTAACGGTCGTCAGGTTGGTTCCGGTTATATGTTATTAATGCGTGGATACCCACTTACGGGCGCTCATGAGTTAAGCAAACAGCTGCAAATGCTTTTGGAAAAAGATAATAATCTGCTTTTAAAACGAGCCAGTTTTAAAACCAAAGAATATCTCATTGATGCTGATTCATTAAAAACTGCAGAGGAATGATATGAAAGAGATTGAAAACCTGCGTCCTCAGAAAAAGCCAAAAACAGTTAATTACCTAGCCAATCGTGAAACATTGCTTGTGACATTGCTGGTTTCGGTTGTTGAGATTGGTATATTCGTGATGGCGTTTCTAAACATTATCAATTTTAAAGTAGCTATTGCCTGCCATCTGGTGGTTGTTGCCTTTCTGATTGGATGGACGATGTATGTCAGTAAAATCCAAAAGGGACGCCGCTTTTCTTATATCCTCTTAATGATGATTACCGGTGTTGGGCCTTATGGTGCTTTTACCTGTCTCTTAGCCCTTATTCTCTATAAGTACTATACCAGGACCTCGACCAATTTTATGGATTGGTTTGCGAATTTGTTTCCAGAAGAAAGAACATCACAAAGTGCTGTTATCTACGAACGCCTGCTTTATGGATGGGATGATTTTAGTGAAAAGCGCGGTGTCATGTCATTCCGTGATGTGCTGGTGTTGGGCAGTGAAGAGCAAAAGCGTAATGCCATTGCTAAGATGACACTTTATTTCAGACCCGAATTTACCGAGGCATTACAGTTAGCTTTAAAGGATCATAGCAATTCAATCCGTGTGCAAGCGGCGACAGCAATCGCCAGGATTGAAGAAGCCTTCTTTAAGGTACTAATGGAGCTTGAGAAAATTTATGCAGAAACACATAATGATGACGTGCTCTTCAAATTAGCTAACCATGCTGATCTTTATTATCATTGCGGTATTTTGGACGATGAGCGTAAAGTTGAAATACTTGAAAAAGGTATCCATTATTATAGCGAATATCTGTCGCGTCATCCTGAAAATAAGCAAGCTCAATATGCATTGGGACGTCTGTTCTTAAACAAGAAAGATTATAACGCGGCTTATGCATTGTTGCACGGATGTATCGGTATTACTGCAGCTATTTTGCCACAAGTCTTTAAGGCATTTATGGAATGTTTATATGGCATGCACCGTTTTGCAGATCTCCATGCTTTTGCACGAGATAACGCAAGCAGGCTCGATCCTGGTAACCGTAAATCATTGGAAATTCTTGATTCAATGAAATTATGGGGAGTTACGTTTCCGGTAGAGACGCTTAAATTGGGGAAAAAATATGCAGGATAAACTAGGCAAAGCTGATATTTGTTTGTTCTTGGAAGGTACTTATCCGTATGTTTCGGGTGGTGTTTCTACATGGACACATGAATTAATTAAAACGCATAACGACAAAAGCTTCCATCTGGTTGCGTGTCTGCCGCCAGGGGGTGACACAACCATTAAATATGAGATACCTTCGAACGTCAAAAGCATCTCTAATATATTTTTGCAAGAGCTTCCAGAAGGAGTTGGCAAATTTAATAAGAAAGAGATGGACGCATTCTTTCAAAAGATTGAAATGCCGCTTTTGAATTTGCAGACTAAACCGCATCTGGATGAGTTGCAGAAAATTTTTGATATTCTTCATAGTGTAGGAAAGCCAGTTGGTAGTAAGTTGCTGCTTAATTCTGAGGCAGTATGGCGTATGTTGCTGAGGATGTATAATACTACTTTGGGTAATACCTGTTTCTTAGATTTTTTCTGGTCATGGCGAGCGCTGCTGGGAGGGCTTTATTCAATTCTGCTTTCTCCTATTCCTGAGGCAAATGTATACCATTCGCTTTGTACCGGTTATGCCGGACTGCTCTTAGCACGTGCACATATGGAAACTGGACGTCCCTGTATCATTACTGAACATGGTATTTATACGAATGAACGGCGGGTTGAAATTGCGTCTGCCCGTTGGTTGGATGACCAAAAAGCAATGGATTTGAATGTTAATAAAAAAATGACAGAAAAAACACTTCGTGATTTTTGGAATGATACCTTTGTTGGTTATTCACGGATGGCGTATGAGGCTGCAGATGTGATTATTACCCTTTTTGAAGGAAACCAGCGTTTGCAATTATTGGACGGAGCCAGTCCTGACCGTATGCACGTTGTAGCCAACGGTATCGATATTGATAAATTTATCAAGATTGAACGCAAGGAAGGTCATCCACCGACGCTTGCCTTGATTGGACGTGTCGTTCCTATCAAGGACATTAAAACGTTTATTCGTGCCTGCGGTTTATTGCAAAAATCAATACCGGATCTTCGCGCCTGGATTATGGGGCCAACCGATGAAGATATTGAATATTATAAAGAATGTGCCGAAATTGTTGACCATTTGGGATTAAATAACACCGTCATTTTCACAGGCAAAGTAGACATCACTCACTATCTGGGTGAGGTGGATGTCATTGCTCTTAGCAGTATCAGTGAATCGATGCCTTATGTGATATTAGAGGCAGGGTGTATCGGTATTCCAACCGTGGCTACCAACGTTGGTGCATGCGATGAAATGATTATGGGAATGAAAAGTGAAAAGCCTGCGCTGGGTCAAGGAGGAGCTATCGCAGAGTTAGCGAATCCAAAATCCATTGCAGACGAGGTGTTAAGATTGCTGACTGAGAAACCTTACTATGAGAGCTGCAGCAAGGCGATCAAAGAACGGGTTGCTCGTTACTATAATAAAAGTTTCCAAAAAGAAGCTTATCACCAACTTTATTCTACGCTCGTGCGTTTGGGACAACATCAAGAACAGATAGAGAGGGTACATGGCAGGGATTGGGTTCGTTCTACGCAAGCTATCTAAGGAAGATAATCTTTCTGGGATTACTAAAGCTTATTTCCATTCGGCAATGGCATCTACGGGGCCATGGTTGATGACGGTTTTTGCTTTGGGATTGGTGATGATTATTGGCAGTAACTTTGCTGAAAAGCAGGAGTTATTCGATTTTCGTTTGATTATCATTTATAATTTTGCCTTCTCGCTGGTTTTTACCGGGCCAATTTACATGATAGCAACCAGGTATTTAGCCGATTCGATTCACGTAAAAGACGTGACGGCGGCGACTGGACTTTTGATCACGTGTTTAGCTATCGTCAATATGATTCAGATTCCTATCAGTGTCTGGTTTTATTTGGTGTATGCTAATTTAACAACCGCTATGGCATTATCATCGATTGTTAACTTCATGCTGATTTCGACGATTTGGGTGTTGGCCGTGTTTTTAAGTTCATTGAAAGACTTTAAAGATATTACGGGAACATTCTTTGCAGGCTTGGTGATTTCCACTATTTGCGCAGCTTCCTTTGCCAGTGGTTATGGAGCTGTGGGTGTGCTGAATGGATTTAATGTAGGATTAGTTGTTGTAGCTGCATCATTGATGGCGCGCGTGTTTGCTGAGTATCCCTATCCATTTAAAAATCCAACTATCTTTTTGAGCTATTTTCGAAAATATTGGGAATTAACACTGAGTGGCCTATTCTATAATGCTGGTGTGTGGGTTGATAAATGGATTATGTGGTTTGCTCCAGAAGCTGAGCGTACGCCTTCCAAATTATTGCTCTATCCAAACTATGATAGTGCGATGTTCTTAGCGTACCTGACTATTATTCCTTCAATGGCACTGTTCGTTTTTAGTGTGGAAACTAATTTCTTTGAAAAATATCTGAAATTTTATCGTGACATTCAACGACAGGCAACCTTCGAACGGATTCAAAGCAACCATGCAGGCATTATCAAATCGATCATTGAAAGTTCACGCAACTTCCTGGTGCTACAGGGCATAATCTGTGTGTCGGTGATTCTATTGGCGCCTCGTATCTTTGATTTTCTGGGCGTAAATTATTTGCAGATAGGTATTTTCCGTTACGGGGTTCTGGGAAGCTTGTTCCAAGTGCTGTTGATATTCCTGACCATTTTATTGTCTTATTTCGATAATCGTAAGGCCGTACTAAAAGTACAGATGACCTTCTTTTTTGCGAATACGATTTTGACAATCTACTTTATGCAGGCAGGTTTTCAATATTATGGACTTGGCTATTGTTTGGCTTCTATCCTAACTTTTGTGGTAGCAGCGGTGATCGTTGGTCGCTATATAGAAAATTTACCTTATCATGCCTTTATCACAAGTAACACGTCTGTTGGCAAGGGGACTAAAGCATGAAACAGGAGATTATCTTAAGGGTTTACTAAGTGTCTGGTGTTACGCTATCTGGACGATCAATAAAATATCAAGGGAGCATAATGTATGAAACAAATTACAGCAAAATACGGCGGTACGTATATTCTGGTAGCAGATGACTATATCGTTAATCAAGAGCTTGTTAAAGAGATGCTTGAAATGATGGAGTGTGAAGTGGATGTTGCAGATGATGGCAAGGAAACATTAGATATGTTCAATGAAAATGAATATGACATTATCTTCCTTGATATTCAAATGCCTGAAATGGATGGCTATGAAGTTGCAAGACGCATTAGACAAGTCGCTAAGGGCAAACAGATACCTATTGTGGCTATTACCGCCAACGCGTTGGTGGGTGACCGTGAAAAATGCCTGGATGCTGGTATGAATGATTATATGCCAAAGCCTATTAAAGGAGAACGACTGGAAGAAATGCTTCGTAAGCACCTTCCTAATAAGGAGCAGCATTAATGCTCCAAAAGCCCAAGCGTAAACTTAAAATATTGACTATTGATGACAGCGAAGTTATCCGTACGGTTATTTTGAGCATGCTTCGCGGCCATTTTTGTACCTTTGCTAGCAATACGGAGAAAGGAATTTCTCAATATGAATTATTGCACCCGGAGATTGTGTTCCTAGATATTAATTTACCAGATATCAACGGAATGGATGCGCTTAAAATGATCAGGCAATACGACAATAATGCTTATGTTATTATGCTAACCGGCAGCTCTCAGTTGCCTGATGTTATCGAGGCAATGAAATTGGGTGCTTCAGGCTATATGGTCAAACCATTTTCTAAAAAGAAAATGGTGATGGCCCTAGAGCGTTACATGGTGCAACACCAAGATCAGGTTTCATGAAGGGGATAACATATGGCCATATATGACCCTCAGCTTAAGCGTCAATTAACGATATTGATTGTTGAAGATGAGCGTCTATATCGCACAATCGCATCACAAACGCTGACAGGTCATAAAAAAATAATGTCACAGGAAAAAGAGAAGGGCTATGCCTTATTTTTAGAGCATTGTCCTGATATCGTGTTTCTTGATATTAGTTTGCCTGATGGCAGCGGCCTGGAATTACTCAAAACTATGAAGGAATTTGATCCTGCAGTGTTTGTCGTGATGATGACCAAAAGTAGTTATTCTCAAGATGTAAATCAGTCAATCATCTATGGCGCTAACGGCTATATTATTAAGCCATTCAATCAGCAGCATATTGATTTATATTTAGAACGATTTTATGAAGAGAATCCCAAAAGAGAAATGAAGGAAATATGTAAACGGCGCAATCGTTATGGTGAAGAATGGGTTCGTTATCAGCAGGACAAAGGGTTATTCGATGAATATGTATTATCCTCTTCTGTGATGGGGGGGACACGGCCCTTAGATGAAGTAAGTGCAGAGTTAAAGGAACGCATTGATAATTGGAGTGTCCTTTATATTGACCAAAATATTGATAATATTCGGCATGTGGAAATTGGGCTGAGTGACTACGGCTGCAAGGTTGACGTTAGTCTTTCTGGGCAGGATGCTTCAGAAAAATTGCTTTCGTCGGTATATGACATCATTTTTGTTGAGTGTTCTTTAAATGATGTTGATGGTTACCAATTAGCAAATATGCTAAGGAACCACGAGAAGAAATTGCCTAGATATACGTATGTGATGGGGATTGTTGCCGACCAGCATGAAGGAAATACCCAGAAATGGCAACTTTCTGGTATGGATGGAGTCATGGTTAAGCCTTTGTCCATTCAGGATATTTACAATAAAATAGTTCTATTTGCCCAGCGTTCTCTTGAAAAAGGTGAACAGGAATTCGTGGTGTAAAACCATTTGAAGAAGGTATTGACACCCTTATTCATATTGAATAGCCTTTGATTATACGGTGTTGTGTGGAGAGGCTATGGCAGTTACCAGAGGTGATCGATTCATATTACCACAGGAAGGAGAACGCTTTCCGGTTGATTTGGAATGGTCGGATCAAGAAGATCATGAAGGGATCGCTGCGGTCACCATGGAAGATGTTGAAATACTCAAAGTGGTTGTTAACAACAGGGTGGCAGAAGTACGAAATTTGGTACGTGAGACACGTGGCCATTATAGAAAAATCAATCATATGAGCGGAAAGACCGATGTGAGGAGGGGGCTTGAAAGTGAGATTTTCGTTAAACTTTTATCGAGTTATAGAAAATCAGAACGGCTTCGCTATTACGGCAATCAAATACGTGTTCAATCGATTGAAGACGATAATCGGATCCTATCGCCGCTGTTAGTGCCTATAAAGCCATTTTTGCGTGTTCCTATTGTTCCACCGGTGAAGTTGAGTCGGGAGGAAAAAACGTTTCTTACGGACGTGATAGAGGTTCCTGGAGAAAGTGCAGATAGAAAGCTGCATTTTCTAGAAGACAGGCTGGCTGCTATCCAGGCAATCGCACAGCGTTATCAAGCGGATCATGAACGCTTAAAAAGGCAAAGTGACAGTCTGACGTGCGTGGTGCCGAAATTTTATTTTTTTCATCTGGAAAAAGTTCCAGGCTATGTTAGCCGGTTATTAAAATCACGTGAAAGTCTCTTGGGTAAAACAGAACATGATGATGTTGTCAGGGAGAGTATCCACCTATTACAAAAGGTTAAAAACGAGATCTTGGGATCTGGAGTGCCAATGCAAGCTAAATTGTCGATGTTATGTTCATCGCAGGAGAGTAGATTAACCCAATCGTCTATCATCCCTTTTGCGCCCATGCCGACAGCACTTCGACAGACTCAAAAAAGGATGTCTGGACATAATCGTAGTTCAAGTTGCCCGATAGGGGCGTTTGCCAGATAGGATTGATCTTTACATTACAGGAGACGGCGGGCTTATGCAGTTTGCCTATTCTTTTGACGTTATTCTTGAATGGTCTTTTCCTGTCTTCTGTCAAATTTGAGGCTGTTAGTTCTATTTTTAATAGAATCATTTAATGACAGCATGTTACCTTCACACCGCCTGGGCCGTCGGCCACAACCTTATAGGTCCTTCCTTTTCTATAATCTTAAATCTCAGTATCTGACGAAAACAAGTGCCCGAGTATACAAAGAAAGAGGTAAAATAAGTCCTTGCCGATAAGCTGTTAGCCCCGTTTGACCAAAAGGTTGCAAGCACCGCGTATATGGATTTAGTCTCAAGAAAAACCGCCACAAATTTTAGGGAATTACTGAATATACCATTATACCATCCGTAGTACTGGTGGTGTAAATATATCAAGTTTCGTATTTCTACAACATTATTGATGTATAGTAGTAAAAAGATAATGTTGGTAAGTTGATATGAAATTCAATGAAGCTTTTTACTGCGACCAGAAACTCGAAGGTAAACAATTTAGCGCAAATCCACCAGGGGATCTGGATGTATCTCGACTAGGTCAGGGGAAGCCCTGTTATAGCAATATGTCGGAATCAGCGGTCAAAAAACCAAAAACGTTGATTTTTGCTGATTGGCTGGTTTGTCGTTGGTATGAATGGGAAAAGATTCACGCCCGTAAAGTGCTCCAACAATGGATGGATCAAGGAGGGGAGGTCTTGTGCTGGCAAAGTGACGGCTCTGGTGCTTCCTTAGTGCCTTTAACAAAAGAATCGCTGGATCGATACCATAGAAACGTCCAATTTGAATCGCCGAATGTGTTGATTGACCGTGCCTATGAGACCTATGGCCTTGCCCGTGACCAAATCCATATTTTAGATAATTACTGGTTGCAGAATTGGAATGCAGGCAACGAATTACCGCCTTATCAAATCGATAGTCGATTACAAAGACTACCAGAATATGTGCGAGGAAAAGTTTCTGACTACATCGATTCATATTATCCAAAATCACACACATGTAGTGTTAGTCGTCTATCTGAGATAAAAGGTGAAGAGGAAGAGCGGGGTAACAGGCTGCCTAATATTACCCATATTGATAAGATTCTAACTAAAGAAGTCCTCAATCGCTTCGACGAACACCATTACACCATGGTCAGACAGATAGACATTTCGCCAAAACAATTTAAAAAAATACCTGAAGCTCAGTTTTATAGCTTTCTCAAAAAACTAACGAATCTTGAATGCCTCACTGTTGGAGAGCGATCAGCTAATGTAAAGATTAATGGACGACAGTTAAAAACGATCTTAGAATGCATTCCAAAGCAAGCAGCCATATACCTTAGTAATGTTGTAGCCATTTCAGAAATGGAATCTTTAAAAGATCTTCCGCTACAACAGCTTAAAAGTTTGAAGATTTATGATCACGACATAACTGCGCAACAGTTGGAGGCAATCCTCAAAAATGCTAGGGAGCTAGAAAAATTGAGTATAACTTTTTGCCAAAAACTGGGAAATGGTCATTTAATAGATCTTCCGCTACAACAGCTCAAAAGTTTAAAGATTTATGATAGCAACATAACTGCACGCCAGTTGGAGGCGATCCTCAAGAATACTAGTGAGCTAGAAAAATTGGAGATTAGTTATTGCCAAAAACTGGTAGGAATTCATTTAAAAGATATTTCATTTCCACAGTTTAAAAGTTTAAATATTAGCGATATCTGTAAGGATGTCCAGCAGTTGGAGGCGTTCCTTATCAATGCAACGAATCTAGAAGAGCTTTGTATTGCAAACTGCAAAAAAATGGGCAATGGTTATTTAAAAGATCTTCCACTTCAACAGCTTAAGAGTTTAATTATTTATGAGAGCAGCATAACTTCGCAACAGTTGGAGGCAATCCTCAAAAATACTAGGGAACTAAAAAAAATAGAAATTACGGAATGCTCAAAGCTGGTAGAATCTGATTTAAAAGATCTCTGTTTACCCCAGCTTGAAACGCTCGTGATGAATGAGGTCCGGCTATCTGCCCAACAGTTTTGGGCGTTCCTTATGAACGCGCAGAATCTAAAACTATTGACACTTACTGGATTGGAGATGTCTGGAGATTTACAAGATATTTGGCTACCACATCTTGAAAAGCTTGTGATTAGCGGTAGTAATATAACTGCGCAACAGTTGGGGGAAATCATTAGAAATGCGACCAATCTAAAAGAATTGGAGATTCAGGATTGCTTCTGCTTGGAAGAATTTCATTTAAAAGACCTTCAGCTACGACAGCTTAAAAGTTTGAAGATTAATGGTAGCAATATAACTGCCAAACAGTTGAAGGCAATTCTTAGCAACGCGACGAATCTAGAAGAATTGAGTATTGTTAATTGCAAAGACCTGGGTGAAGGTCATTTAAAAAATCTTTGTCTACGACATCTTGAAAAGCTTGTGATTAATAATAGCCATATAACTATCCAACAGTTGGAGGCTGTCCTTATAAAAGCCACGAGGTTAAAAAGTTTGTCTATTTTGAATTGCTCAAACCTGGGAAAAGGTCATTTAAAAGATCTACCGCTACAACAGCTTGAAAACGTGAATATTAGTGGCAGCAATATAAGTGACCAACAGTCGAGGGCAGTCCTTAAAAACGCTACGAAGCTAAATACTTTAGTAAATAATAACCATGATACTCAACCATCGGATCCTCAGCACGATACTTCTGATTATAGCCACTTTACGCCATACGATAAGAACCAGCTGTTTCAGTTTAAAGGAGATAATGAAACCCTCAATCAGGCTATGGTGATTGAAAAGCTCTCTCAATATATGGTACTAAAGAATCGTAATGTAGACAAAATACCTCTTATTCAAAACGGTATCTGTCGTGCTTTATCCCAATATTTCAATGATCATCCGAATAAGATTATAAAACAACTTAAATCGATTCGTGATTGGGACGGTCAAGCAAAAACGATTTCTGGTACTTTAAGTGTTGTAGCGGACAAATTGCTTAGTTACATAGATGACTATCAATTATCATCAGTCGGATTGTCTTCCGAAACACCGTATTACCTAGGTTCTTGTATTGAGAGCTTCCTTGAAGTCAGAGTAGAAGCTGATCAGCTAGTAAAAATGTTTTTTGAAAATCCATGGCACCGCATTTCTTGTATAAAGTTACAGAATTCTCTATCTGGCGAGAACCTATGGTTAGTTTATGATCCCAATTATATCAAAGGATACAAATATTTTGAGAATACTAAGGATGTGCTAGATGCTATCAACAAAAGCCTTGGTGACTTGGTATTTGCTATTGCAGATAGAGACACAACTTTCCCACCTCATTGCATACCCACCGATATCACTATTCCCAATGTTGATGATTTCATCCGTGATGGAGGATTGTTTGTCCTATGTAAGGCACGTAGCACAGATGCCAACAGGCTCTGCTCAATGTTAAAGGATTATTCATTAGAACCATCAAGCTTTAGGGGCCTTCTGCTGCGCGCTACTGATGGACGTCCCGCGTGGTTTTTGGGTCTCATGCATAACAATGAATCCGTTAAAGCATTAACCGAACGCTATCTTTTGCAATTTATAAAAGTAAACAAGCAAGCGATCAAAGAATTAGAGAAAAGCTATGAGTATACATTAAGTAATGGTGGAAAACCTGTCTTGGAGATTCTCCAGCAGTTGCAGTCTGCAAAGGAGCACAAGCAAGAGATTAAAGAATCAAAGAGAGGAATAAGCCTATTAGAAAAACCTCTCTTGGAAGCTAAAAAAGAGTCTGCCAAAGGCCCCAGCCTATTGCAGGCATTTTCGCAAGCAAAAAAAACCGAGAAAAAGCGAGTGGCAAAAGCTCAGAAAAAGGCACAAAAAGCCGCAGAGCTTGCCAAGCGCACGGCATATTATAAAGACAAGCTTGCTCAAAAGGTCAACGATAAACCCGCAGTCTCACTCTCCTCCTATTGCGAGCAATTATTAACCCCTCATAAACGAAAAAAGAATAACACGCTACGGCGCAAAATTGCCGTTGAAGCAAAATCCGCTTCCGACATTTATGCTCTTCAACTGGCACTTGAGCAACAATGCATCAAACAGAAGCGTCCGCTGTTCTTCGCCAATTCCCCTGACGACCTTGTGTGTAGCGCTCCCTTCATTAAGCGCTTAGATGACATGCAGGGAAAGATTGTTAATCCACCGGCTGGTCGGTTGGTAGAGTTTCTGGAAACCCATAAAAACTCTAACCCGGTTATTATCATTAATTATGATAATTTCAAAGCCGATGAGATTATTCAATTCAACAGCATACTCGACAATAAACGTATGGTGGATGGATATGCAGTTCCAGAAGACACATTGGTTCTAGGACTTATCAATGCAGGTAACCCCAGTACTTACCGGGGAGGGGATTTTTATGGCCGTTTTGATAGCAAAAAACGTTGTCCTTTGACAAAAGAACAGCTTGCAGACAACGTCTTACACATAGAAAACAACCTATGGCAGTCCACCTCTGATAACGCGAAGAAACATCCGCCTTACATTATTAATCTATTTAATGCCCATGATTGGAAACAACGACTCCTTGGCCAATGGCAAATTCAAGGTAATAAGCTGATTTTCAAAGAAGGAGTATTGATGGAAGCTTTGGCAAGCAACCGTTTTATCGAGCTCCATAATGCGCCTTCGCAGGACCCGGAGTTTCGTCATTTTTGGCAGCAGGCGCGGTTGCGTGGCTTTATTGCTCATGATGGCCGGCAGATTACATTACCGCCTTCATTAGGTATTGGTTTTCAAAAAGGGTATGATTGGGAGTCACTTCATGCCTGCATAAGTACTGAGTCGCATGCAGTTGACCCTAATGCACCGCTGTTAAACCCCAGCCACTTGCATCGTTTCTTTACTCAATATGAGTACGATGCCAACACGCACAGCCTTACCTCGCAAACTGGGCTCATTGAACAGCATCTTAAACAGCATCCGGGCAAACCTCTTCAAGTCATCTTGACCCGTGATTTAAATGAACATCAATGGGCGATGCTGCTAAGTCAGTGCAAAAAACACGGAGTTACACTTGCTGTAACCAACAGTACTGGCAATGACCATCACTTATGTTTGGTTACGAAGGAGTGGCAAACACAATCACATACAACCATAATTGAAAGCACTGATCCAGATACCAGTATTGAGCAAGCCAAAAAGGATAGGGCTTATCGTATCATCGATGTGTCTGAATTAAGCAGTGCCGACTTGTTGGTTAAACGCACTGGAAAATACGATAGCGAGCAACAGCGTTTTATCTTTGACGAAACCGACGGTGTTTTGCTTCAAGCCTTCACCGAAGAGCAGAACGTTATCCTCAAAGGCCATTTCTCTTCTGAAGTGTGTGATGCGCTTGCACCTTTATTGATACAGCGTAGCCTTGATCCCAACCTTAAGACAGATCTTATTCTGGTCAGCGATGGTCCAAGTGCACTTGGGTATATGCCATATCAAAGTCAGCACATAACCGCAGACGACAAAAAGAATGCCCTTAGCAAACAAGGCATTCGCGCTCAAGAATATAACCAACTGACAGATAAGCATTTTGAGAGTGAGCCATTATGCACTTTAAAGGCACGCTGCAGTTACTTGCAACAGCACCCTCAACACAATAGTGCTAACAGTGATGACGCATGGGTAGGTGTTTATTCTCTTCCAGAAACGATAGCCATGGCTGACTATGATTTAGAAAACAGCGAGGCCATTACCCAAGCCTTTAAGGCGAACCGTTTGTGCCAAGTTAATGCCGTTCTTAAACATTCTCCTTTTGTGTTGTTAACCGGATTGACAGGCGTTGGAAAAACAACGTTTGTACAACAGGAACTGGTTCCTGATGCTAAAGGGCTCTATGAAGGAGTGTCTGCATTAAAGCAATGGGCGCAGGATAAGACAACTGGGCGTAAAATCCTCTTTATCGATGAAGCCAACATCACCACACGCAACTGGAGTGAATTTGAAGGTTTGTTTAATAACCCTCCGTCTATTGTTATTGATGGCATCTACTATGAACTTACGCCTGAGCATAAAGTAGTCTTTGCGGCTAACCCGCTTAATTATGGGGCCGCGCGTACATTGCCAAGCTTCTTTAAGCGTCATGGTAATGCTGTCTTGTTTAAGCCAATGCCAGCAGAAATGCTTTTCCAGACCCAGCTTAAGCCAATCATGGAAGGCAGTTTTAACCATGAACAGCAGGCAAAACTGGCGCTAATATTTCTCAATGTCTATCGTGACGTGTGTGCTTATTCCAACGATAAAATCTTGATTTCACCACGTGAAGTACAGATGATGGCGCTTTTGACATTGGCTTATTGCAAGCAACGTCGAACAGCGGATCCTGAAAAGGTAGCTCAGCATTATGCATATAAGGTCGCTTCTGCGCTTGTGCCAGCTACCTACCGCCGTGCGTTTGATGAAAAACATAAGCCCCAAGAGCGCTTAGCTCGATATAAGATAAAATCAACGAGTCAGAACAACTACGTTCTTACCTCTTCACGTCGAGCTATTACCCATTCCTTAAATGATCTGTTAAACGTCCGCTTATTGCGATGGCAGACTCCGGCGCTAAAAGGATTCCCTGGATTGGGGGGAATGCTGCTTGAAGGCAAGCCGGGTGTGGGTAAGAGTGAACTGGTGTTTAACGTATTGCATTCTAAAGGCTATGTGGAAGCATCGCAAGCTAGCACCGGCTCCACATCCAAAAAAACATATTATGTCATCCCAGCTAGTATGCAACTGAGTGAGAAATCGAGCACCTTGCTAAAAGCATTTGATGAAGGTGCAGTGGTGGTGATGGATGAGTTCAACAGCGCATCGATGATGGAATCGCTTCTGAATGCTTTACTCAATGGAAAAACCCCTGGGGGTAAATTACCCAACAAGGTAGGATTTACCCTTATTGGTACCCAAAATCCAGCCAGTATGGCCGGGCGTGCCAAACAAAGTGATGCACTGTCGTGCCGTTTAATGACACTACAAGTGCCCGAGTATACAAAGAAAGAGGTAAAACAAGTCCTTGCTGGTAAGCTGCTAGACCCTCTTGACCAGAAGGCTGCACGCAAAGCGTATGTGGATTTGGTCTCTGGCAACAGCAAAACCGCCACAAGTTTTAGGGAATTTCTGAAAATACCAGCCTACTCATCTGTCACAGGTGGGGTAAATCAGGAGATAACATATTGATGAATAATGAAACATGGCTTTTGGGGGCGGCTCATCGAACATTCTCATCCCTCTTGAAAAGCTGTATAGACCGGTGACATAGGTAACACCTGTGCGGGGACATGGTATACAGTTTTCGGATTATTAATCCGGAGAGTGAAGCTGCTTAAGATTCTTTCCGTTGTGTTTATGCGCTTTGCTTCCATTCTATGGTTTGGTCTTCGTTTGCTGGTGCAGTTATCCCATATTTATGGGGTGCAATGATGTTGTTGGGATCAAATGTTGTTTTTAAAGATTCAAGAACTTTTGCATAATGCGGAGAATAGGAGTGGCCATGTGTTGTACCCTGAATGCCTGAACGATAAGCGAAATAACCGTTTTTTTCGAGGGTATCATTCATGGCATGGTAGCAAGCGAGAGCTTTTTCATCTTCGATAGGCTGATCGCGATCAAAGATAATGGCAGCTGTAAACGCGATGGATCGGTTGCTTAAAAAATTAAGGCCAATATTGGGTTCGAATTGGTAGTGTTTATAGCAGTCCTTTAATATCTTTAAGGCTTTCATGACATGCTCGCCCGAAAAAGGGACGAGAGGAGAACACCAGATTATACCGCAGCGGTCTTTGTCCAAATCCATTTCTGCGGGGATGGAACTCTGTTTACGCCAATAGCACATCCTGAATTGTTGAATCATGTAATGGCCAAGATAGAGGGAGTATTTGAAGAGCATTAATGGCTGCTGAAGTTTAATACCGGTAACGTATTCAATTGGTTTTTGAAATTTAGTCAGCCAGCGCGCTTTTGTTTTATCGATAAACACCAGTTTGTCAACTACAGGACCCAAAACTTGTTTAATACGCTTTTTGGCAGCTTTACCCATGGCTGGGCTTGAACATAATAACGCATCATCGCCTACCCAAACGGCGTTGGCAAAATGACGCCGTTTATGTTCAATATAGGATTTATGAAGTGGTATTTGCTGAGGTGCTTCATTCCAGGGAAATTGTTGTTGCATTGATAATATCCGGTAATCATTGGATATGGTAGCGGTGGCAGTCAATGTCCCCTCAAGGCGCAGGATGCGCAACGCATTCACGACATGCTTCAATGAGGATGGTTTTTTAATCGTATACAAAAATGTTTGGAAATGCTGAGGTTTGGGCTGGAGCCAGAATGTCATGCGGGTGACGATACCAAAATTGGACTGGCTAAATAAGCCATCTAGGCTGGGACCCATACCCCATTTATGTATGGGTGCGGCATGGGAGTTGGGGAAAGCTCCAAATCCGGTTTCAATAATTCTCCCATCAGCCAGGACGATTTCCATGGCGCAGCTATGTGCAAAGCGATCGCCATAAGTACCTTTGCCAATGCCACGTTCCAGTGCATTGCCAATCAAACTTGCTTCAGGGGAGGAGCCAATAGCGGGAGGGATAAGTTGTGATTTGTTTGCTTCGAGGTAATCTTTAACCTGTTGAAACGTGACACCAGGCTCTACCGTGATATAGGCCAGGCCTTCGTTATAATCAATAATCTGGTTTAGGGCCTGCAGGCATACAATCGCGCAGCCATCCTGTGACGGCACACGCGAACCATATCCCCAATTTTTTCCGATGCTGATAGGATAAAGCGGCACAAGGTGATCATTAGCAATTTTCAAGATGGCCCGTACATCCTCACGTGAAGATGGGTACAGTACCGCACTAACACGTTGCTTTGTTTTAAACGTGGTGTTTTCAAATGAGTTTAATGTTGCTGCATCCGTTTTGACAGCATCTACGCCGAGGATATTCTTCCATGTATTAATAGCCTGAATAAGCTTATGTGCCATAGAATCTCCTCTTGTTTAGCGATGGATTTTGAACTATTCTTCTAGGCTGTAGGTATTTACGATCTATAAGACCGGTCGTTGGTTTTATTCCGCGAAGTTATTTTATGGATATCTAAGGGAATGGTCAAGTGCGATTTATTGGAGTATTTCTCGTTTATTCTTAGGTAGAATAAAAATATAATTTATATAATTTAAATTAAATATGTTTAGAAGTTTTGTCTTTATTGTTTTTGTTTTGGTGGTGATGGTTTCTATTGGCGTAGAAGCGAATGCACAAACCGCTGATAACGAAGTAAAAGCAGGTTGGATTTACGCTTTAATCCCTTACATTAAATGGAACGATAAATCCTTAAACCCTAATCAAATTACGATTTGCACCTTGGGCAAGGATTCGGTTATACCGGCTTTAACAGATTTGATTCCAAAAGAGCAAGCCAAAGATAAAAAGGAGGGTCGCAAATCAAAGCAAGTGACGGTGGAGCCACGTGGAGCAGATAACACCATGGTGGGCTGCCATATGTTATATATTAGCGCCGCAGAACAAAGTAACTATGCGAATATCCTCAAAAATAGTGAAGGTAAAACAGTTCTTACCATTAGCGGTATCAAGAATTTTGCGGATCGTGGCGGAATGATTGAGCTGGCTGTCAAGAATGATGGTATCAATTTACGGATTAATCTTAAACCGGCCGCAAAGTCCAATATAGTCATTGATAGTGACTTACTTGCATTTGCTGACGTTTTGGAAAAGTAGGGAGGGAATAACATGGTAGCAACGTTAATTAAAAATTTACATATTTTTCTCAAAATAACATGGACGCTAATATCTAGTTTGGCATTTATGAACTGCAACCTTTTTCGCTCTACGAGTATTTTATGTGCATCATTGCTGATTGCATTGCCCCATTTCAGCTATGCAGATGAAGGTCTGGGAAATCTTGAGCGGCTGAAAGCGTTGAAAAATACGAAAGTAACATCGGTATCCAAGCAGCCAGAAGATCCATTTGAAGCAGCTGCAGCCATTTATGTTATAACCAGAGAAGATATAAAACGATCAGGCGCTACTTCGATTCCTGAAATATTAAGAGGTGTACCCGGCCTGGATGTTGCGCAGATTGGTTCGGACAGATGGGCTGTTTCCAGCCGAGGCTTTAACGATCAGTTGACCAATAAATTATTGGTGTTGATTGATGGTCGGAGTGTTTACACACCTGTTTATTCTGGGGTGAACTGGGACTCTCAGGATGTTCCTATCGATGATATCAAACAAATCGAAGTGATTCGTGGTCCAGGTGCGGCTCTGTGGGGAGCCAATGCGGTTAACGGAATTATCAATATCATTACGGAAGAAGCCAATAATACCATTGGCAAGACAGCGTCTGTTATTGTTGGCAATAATGAAGAGGTTGGTAATGCACGAATTGGTGGAAAAATCAGTGATAATGCGTTTTATCGTACTTACGTAAAATATTCAAACCACGAAGAGTCTCACGCTTTAGCAGGTGGACAAAACCATGATGGTTGGGATAATGCACAAACCGGCTTCAGGATTGATTGGGATAAAACCAGCCACGATAACGTGACGTTCCAGGGGGATATTTATAAAGAAAATGTTGATCGTATTGCCATACTTCCTACGTTAGCCCCTCCTTTTGCCCAATCGGTGACGGATGATAATCCTGTCTATGGTGGAAATTTATTGGGGCGCTGGAATCATACCAATTCCAATGGTTCCAATTCTATTTTGCAAACCTATATTGACCATTTTTCACGTGACTTTGATGTATCGCGGGAACATGTAACAACATTCGACTTGGATTTCCAAAATACACTTGCTTCCATGGGGATTCATGAGATTACCTGGGGTGTTGGGTATCGCTTAACAGCTCACAATGAACCTGACCGCTTTTATTTTGAATTTCTTCCTCATCAACGAAGTGATAATCTATTTAGCAGTTTTATTCAGGATAAAATGACCTTAAGGCCTGATGAAGTGTTCTTAACACTCGGTTCGAAGTTTGAGCATAATGATTATACAGGTATTGAAATTCAGCCGAGTGCAAGGCTGGCATGGTTACCCACCAAAAATCAAACGGTGTGGGGAGCTGTTTCGCGCTCAGTCAGAACACCAAGCCGTGCTGAGCACGATATCACCCAAATTCTGGCAACCATCCCATTTTCTGGATTTGTTGAGCAAGTGGGACGGGATGGATTTGACTCTGAAGATCTCATAGCCTATGAATTGGGTTATCGTATCCGGCCTAAAGAGTCACTCACGATCGATGCCACGGCGTTTTATAATGATTATAATCATTTAAGAACCTTTGAAATCGCCGGACCTGCGTCTGGTGATATTGCTTTACCATTAACCATTTATAATAATGGCTATGGCGAGAGCTATGGCTTTGAGCTGACAACTTCATGGCAAGTAAGTTCGATTTGGGAACTATCAGGTTCTTATTCATTCATCGAGATTGATACCCACCTCCGTAATAACAGCGGCGACACCGAATTGGTTAAAGAAGACGGCAAAGCGCCACAGAATCAGTTTAATATACGTTCGCATTTTGATTTACCTCATCGAATAGAAGTGGATAATACGTTGTATTATACCGATGATCTGACCGCCATCAATATTCCAAGTTATTTCAGGTTTGATACGCGTATAGCTTGGAAACCTACAGAGGCAGTCGAGTTGGACCTGGTCGGACAAAATTTGTTTGATTCCTATCATCCAGAATTCTCTTCTATTCCCTCACTACCGGCTTCAGAAGTGAGACGAAATATTTTCGGTAAAGTAAAAGTCAGTTTCTAATCGCATGATTCCCAGACTATATTTTTTAAGGCCTGGATCGGTTTTGTGACGATTTGAAGATTTGTCTTCACCTTAACGCAATATTTTGGTAAGGTAGCCCCGAACGTTGATTTCTGGTGGGGAGAATAGTGTGGTGGAAAAACAATACCATCGCTTTCTAGTAGAGCAGGGGAAGCAGACTGGCGAATTGGTGCTTTCCCAGTATATGGGGATTATGACTGATTTTCATGAACCGAATCCAGTATTATATTGGGTGGATTTTCTAGCATCCAGTTTGATAGGGAGTGGCTTGTTATATCTGGCGGCGTTAAGCCCCAATGCTTCCTTCATGCAAATGGCCAGCATGATTATATCTGCCATTTTGCTTTATCGTTCTGCTATATTTGTTCACGAGGCGTATCATTTGGGGCTGCGTCTTAAGGGGTTTTCGTTGGCTTATAATCTGATGTTTGGTTTTCTTCATAAATTGCCGACCTATTTTTACCGGCCGCATAAAGATCACCATAATGTCCATACCTATGGGACCATTAATGATCCCGAGTATGATACATTAGCGAGTTACCCACCTTTTACCCTGATTATACCTTTATTGACCATGGCAATGTTTCCGCCATTCTTGCTGATAAGGTTTGGGGTTGTTCCCGTGTTGCTCCCCTTCATTGGCGAAAAAGGCAGGCTGTGGGTGTTTGCACATTGTTCTACATTAGTCATGAACCTTAAATATAATCGCAAGCCTCCTTCACCACGGGAAAAGAAGGAATGGTACATTCAAGATGGCTGTTGTTTTCTGTATAATAGTGTGTTGATAGGACTGATGATAACCCATATTTTACCATGGAAATTGTTGGGTGTGTGGATGTTCACCATGTATCTGATGTATCTTCTCAATTTTTACCGCGTGGTCGTCAGTCACCGTTATGTATCCCAACATCAGCAGTTGGATCGTAAGCAGCAGATACTCGATTCTGTTACTGTAGAAGGGACTCCTTATCTTTTCTGGTTGTTTCCAGTTGGTTTGAGGTATCACACGCTTCATCACTTGTTTCCTCTAATGCCTTACCATAATCTCGGTAAAGCCCATAAAGTTTTGGTTAATGCACTGCCTGAGAATCATCCATACCGGATTACTCTCGATACTAGTTATAGTGAATCGATCTCAAAATTAGTTGAGAACTATTCATTTTCAAGACAAACGAATAAGGGGAGGTCAACATGATTGCACCTAATCTAGCCTTGGTTCCTAACCTCACGCTTGAATTTACTCAAAATCCATGTTTCATAGAGGCATATTTGAAAATTCGAGAATATGTCTATATTACAGAGTTTAATCTTGGGAGCTATGAAGATCATCGTGATGAATATGACCATGATCCCAATACCGCTATTGTTGTGGTTCGAAAAGGCAATCAAGTCATAGGCGGGAGTCGTTGTACCATGCGTGTTAAAGGCTCAAATAACCTTTTGCCACATGAATCAGACGAATTTAAACTGATTGATAATTTGCCAGAATTAAAATTACGCAATAAGTCGTATATTGAAGTCACCCGCATGGCGTTGCTTCCTGAATATCGGGATGATGGCACCATAGCCAGAAATCTTATTGAACTGCAGATACAAGGTAGCATTGAAAAAGGTGCTACGTTTGGTTTTACGGTTACGCCACTTATTCAAGCGCGTAATAACCGGAATCATATTCGCAGAATAGGGTTTAATATGGTGATGCGCCCTGATATTATTATTCCAGATAAACCCTTGTATCGTGGGCGTAAAATGGTGTTGAGCACTATCGACTTTACCAAACCTCATGTGGTGGGTGATCATCCTAATACGTTTGTTGCGGATTCGATTGCGGCATAATTAGATAGACATTGTGCTACAGTATCCACGTCGCCTTCACTTTGTTGCCTGGTTCCACATATTCAACCCGGTGGAAGGCGGTACACGCACGGGTAATGCCTTTTTTAGTTGGAAGGACAATTGATTCGGCAGCAACGCAGCGGTAAGGATCGGCATTGAAGCCATCACCTTGATCTTCAATGAACACGGAAACACTGGTTGCATCTTTAATGATCGACGCTTTCGCTTTTTTATCCTTATTGGCAGGATCCTCAAGGGCTTCTATAAGTTTCTTCTGATAATTTCCTTGTCTTAGATACGTGGCCTTTAAATTCCTAATGCTTAAATTGCCATGCTCTATGGCATTCGCTAATAATTCGTAGATGGTTGGAGCGACCGCCATAGGTTGCGGGAAATGTCGAGCTAATTTGAGGGCAATGTCTTTGGCTTCTTCCAATGTACTGAGTTCAAAGGAGGTTGGGGGTGTTTCACTTGGTTTAGCTAATGCTTCTTGAAAATGCCGTTCTCGCAACACTCGGTCAGCCATGGGGTAAAAGAAAGCTTGCAATTCTTCTTGTTGGAAAGGTTTTTTGACCAGGTAATGAGCGCCCGCATCGAGGACTTCCATTAATTCTTCCAATGCAGTTTTACCTGTTTGGAATATAATAGGAATATGTTTATATTCAGGATCATTGGCTAATTCGTGGCAGAGTTCAATCCCTGTTTTGCGTGGCATCATTCTGTCTAGCAACATGATCGCAATATCCTTATTAGCGTCTAATAGTTCTCGTGCTTGAATCCCATCAGAAGCTTCGATCACTTGTGTAAATCCTAGACGGGATCTCAATAAATGTGCGGCAATAAATAAATTGCCATCATCATCATCGGCAACGAGAATTTTAACATCGGCATAAGGGGAAGCTTTAGTCATAGAGGTCTCCAAAACCAAAGAATTACGATTGAGTATGTGGTGGTGTATCTTGTATTGATCTAGATAGCGGTAGAAGGAAAGTAAACGTCGAGCCTTTTTCTTTGTTATTCTCAGCCCAGATTTTCCCGCCGTGAGCCTGTAAAATTTCCTTGCAGATGGCAAGACCAAGTCCTGTGCCGCCAGCTTTTGTTTTCGTTCTGCTACTTTCCGCAAATTTTTCGAAAATATAGGCTAGTTCATTTGGAGGAATACCGATTCCTTGATCCGAAATACTTAGGCCAATGCCATCAATAGCTTGTTTGTCATCGGATTCTATCGAGGCTTGGATAATACGAAGGGTTATCGTGCCATTATTTGAATATTTAACCGCATTTCCAACTAGATTGGTGATAACCTGACCAACACGCCCTTGATCAAAATAAAATTCTTGTTCGCCGATGGGCTTTTCAAATATGATGGTAATGTGTTTGGCTCTTGCCAGACCTTCGCTTTCAAGCAAAATTTGTTCAACCAGTGGGGATAACAAGCCAAGCTGCTTATCAAACTCCATTTTTTTCTCACCCAGCTTTGCTAAATCCAGCAGGTTGTTGATGAGCAGCAGGAGACGTTCACTCGCTGTTTGCGTCTTAATAGCCAGACTCTTTCTTCCCATATCATCGAGGGTATCCCAATCTTCTACCAGGAAGCGGATGAAATTTCTCACGCCATGAATAGGTGTGCGGATTTCGTGGTTCATATTCGCCAGGAAATCTGATTTGACTTGTAAAGCTGCTCTCAATTCTTCAAGTAAGTCTTCAAGCTGGCGGGTTCTTTCCTTTACTTTATCTTCAAGATGCATATTGGCATTCAGTAATTCTTGGTCACGTTTTTGAATTTCCGAAAGCATGACATTGATGCTTTCTACCAGAATTCCTAATTCATCACGGTAAAAGAGGGGAGCGCGTAGCGAATAATCTTTATCTTCTGTAATACGTGAGGCAATTTTGGTAAGTTCAAGAATGGGCAAAGAAATTATTTTCTGCATTTTATTGGCTAAAGCGTAGGCAAGGACCAGTACGATCATTAAAAAGCCAGAAACGCCTGTAACAAACCACAAAACATGCTGGTGAACTTCTTTTAAGTCGGAACTGACGAGGATAAAACCAACCGGTTGATTACTGATACTAACGATTTCCTGAAAGACATTCACACTGTTGGAGGTGATGCTATGGCCAATTTTCGGTAATTGAACGGGACACTGATCGGATGAACCTTGCCGGTGATAACTGGCAAATATTTCTCCATCCTTCTTGTAAACACAAGCCAGGACAATGGATTGTTTATTGCTGACATCAGCTAAATTTTCCGAAGCCTTATCTTTATTGGTAAGACTGGAAAACTGCATAGCTGGTGCTGTACGCTTGCCAATGATATTGCTAATAAGGTTAAGTTCTTCAATAGTCGAACGTTTGGTAGAGCTGATATCATACGTAATAAACGCAGCCGCAATCATTAATGCCGTCATGATGGCAATCGACATCACCGCAATCATTTGCTTTGTCTTAAACGACAGATTAAGGAGGTAATTTCTCAAAATTTTATACATTCGATCCCAACGAACACCACGCCACCTATGATTCTACAAGAAGGCGGTTACAAGGTCAAAATAAAACTTCGATATTCTGCCTAGCTATCTGAGGAAAAGCCTCAGATTCATTGCTTTTATTCACAAGAATCTGAGGCTTACCAGCGGCCTAAGCCGGAGGTTGAGTGCGGGGAGGTACGTTATTAGGCTTATTCAACCAAACGTTTCTCTGCCCCCATCCGTGATGCGCGTTTACGCTCATTTGGATCGAGCATGGCTTTGCGGAGACGAATGCTCTTTGGCGTTACTTCCACCAGTTCATCGTCATTGATATAAGACATAGCTTCTTCAAGTGTCATGAGTTTAGGAGGGGTTAAGCGCACGGCTTCATCCTTACTGGTGGTACGGATGTTTGTGAGCTGTTTACCTTTCAGCACGTTTACCTCGAGATCATTATCACGTGAGTTTTCGCCAACGATCATACCTTCATAAACACGGTCCTGGTGAGAAACAAACATAATACCACGTTCTTCGAGATTCCACAGTGCGTATGCAACGGCTTCACCCTGGCCATTTGAAATCAGAACCCCATTACGACGTCCAACGATTTCGCCTTTAAATGTACCATAACTATGGAACATACGGTTCATAATACCACTGCCTTTAGTGTCAGTCATAAACTCACCCTGGTAACCGATAAGGCCACGGGCTGGAACATGGAATACCAAACGTAATTTACCACCACCTGATGGACGCATGTCCTGCAACTCACCTTTACGGATGGAAATTTTTTCTACTACGACACCGCTGAATTCTTCATCTACGTCGATGGTTACTTCTTCATACGGCTCTAATATTTCACCAGACGCTTCGTCACGTTTGAACAACACACGTGGACGAGATACGGTAAGTTCGAATCCTTCGCGGCGCATGGTTTCAATTAATACCCCTAATTGAAGTTCCCCACGTCCACCTACTTCAAACGCATCACGATTCGCTGATTCTTTAACACGAATAGCAACGTTACCTTCGGCTTCCGACATCAAGCGTTCACGAATGAGGGTTGAGGTTAATTTATTGCCTTCCTGGCCACATAATGGTGAATCGTTAACGCTGATGGAAATCGCCATGGTTGGTGGATCAATCGGCAGTGCTTTAATAGGGGTTTCTACCGATGGGTCGCAAATGGTGTCGGCAACAGTTGCAATGGAAAGCCCTGCAATCTGAATGATGTCTCCTGCGACCGCTTCATCAACCGGTACACGTTGAAGGCCTCGAAAAGCCAATACCTTAGTGATACGACCTTTATCATGTGATGTACCATCCAGGTTGATGGCTTTAACTTGTGCGTTGGGACGGGCAACACCACTGTGAACGCGTCCAGTCAGAATACGTCCAAGGTAAGGATCGGACTCAAGGAGCGAGACCAACATGCTGAATGGTTGAGTTGGATCAGAGTCAGGTGTTGGGACGTGACGGATAATGGTTTCGAATAATGGCTTCAAATTTTCGCGTGGATCATCCAGAGCTTTCGTACACCAGCCGCTACGTCCAGAAGCAAAAAGGGCAGGGAAATCAAGTTGTTCATCGGTAGCGCCCATAAGCGAAAACAGATCGAATATTTCATTGAGTACTTCATCAACACGCGCATCAGGCCGGTCTACCTTATTGATAACCACAATCGGTCGAAGACCAATTTTTAAGGCTTTACCCAACACGAATTTTGTCTGTGGCATAGGGCCTTCAGCTGCATCAACGAGGATAACAACGCCATCAACCATTGACAGAATCCGTTCTACTTCTCCACCAAAGTCGGCGTGTCCTGGGGTATCAACGATGTTGATACGATTATTATCGAGGATAATGGACGTGCATTTAGCCAAAATGGTAATACCACGTTCTTTTTCAAGTTCGTTAGAATCCATGGCACGTTCTTGGACTTGCTGATTTTCACGGAATGTTCCGCTTTGTTTAAGCATCGCATCGACTAAGGTTGTCTTACCATGGTCTACGTGGGCAATAATAGCTATATTTCTTAATTCCGTCATAAGGATCCTATCCGTCTATTTACATAATGAAAATGTTAAACAAGCGTCATACTAGCGTGATTAGAGTTAACGGCGTTTTATGTAAATCACTTAATAGTTAACGTAAGCTTAATAGTTTAAGAGGTATAATGCTAGTAGGTGTGGGGGTTCTACACCAACCGGCGGGGCTGTCACTATAGCCCAGAAATTGCTTGCGGGCAACAAAAAAGGGAATTTTTATGATGCGTGGTTGGTTATCGTTGCGGCATCGGGAGCTTGGAAGCGGGCAAAGGGGCTTTAGCTTAATCGAGCTGAGTATCATTATTGCGGTGGCGGCTACATTGATGGTGGGCTATTTAAGTTTAGTGCAACCAGAGTCTGAACTCAAAGCCAATGCGACCTTTACTACGATGGAAAGAATGCGGGCAGTGATGGATTCAATCGAGGCATTCCGCGTGAAATATAAGCGTTTGCCATGTCCGGCTGAACCTAAAGTTCGTTCCGACAGCACAACCGTTGATGGCTCAACACCAGTCAATAAGATTTATGGCGGTGAAGGACTTGATTACAGTAGCGGTATGAAATGTACGAATAACCTTGGCTCTGTTCCATTCAGAAATCTGGGTATTAAACCAGAAATGATGTATGATGGATGGGGACGAAAATTTACTTACCACGTGAGCAGCCAGCTATGTGCGATAGGAACCAGCGCAGGCAATGATGGCTGTACACCCTATTCTTATAATAAAAATGTAGGAGACCTCATTGTTAGTGAAGATGGCACTACGTTGACTGCAAATGGAGGCTATGTCATTGTGAGCCATGGTAGAAATGGTTTAGGGGCTTATTTGGCCAGTGGTAACCGACTCCCTGTTACGGCAGCTACGACTCAGGAATTGGAGAATGCCAACAAAACAGCATTAGGAGTGGATGCCATTAACAAGACCTATAACATTGTTGCCACTAATGCTGAAGGGGATGATATTGTGATGTATCGGACCAAGGATTATGTTAACAGCACGGCAACCGATGTGGTGCATCTGATGGTTTCAGAAGCTGATTGTGCTGGCAATACCGCTGAACTTTCTAAGATTAATAAAACGCTGGCACAAACCATTGACACCAGCCTTTACCCAACATCTACTACTGGATTTGGTGCGTATGATCCCAATTATACAGGAAGCAGAGTTGCCCTGACGATCATGTGGGCATTGCAAGACGAATGTTACCATCTCTACGGCGATATTGGCGTCGCCCCAACCACTCCGCCATTGGTAAAAAGTTGTCCTGGTGCAGCAGCAACACCGCCTAATGGTGCCACGTATAATGATGGCGATCATACCTGTGATTGCCCAAGTGGAGACTGGGATGCATGTTAGTCGATGCACTAAAACGTATGACCAAGTCTGTCTTTTTTCGTTGAAAGGTAATCTCTGTTATGTTCGTGCGATACCATGACATGGGGAATACAAGCGCTGACTTTGATGCCGTGAGATTCGAGGCCTGCTGATTTACGCGGATTGTTGGTCAGTAATTGAATTGATGATAATCCTAAATCTTTTAAAATAGTGGCAGCTGGCAAAAATTGGCGTTCGTCATCCTCAAATCCTAATGCTTCGTTGGCGGCAACGGTGTCCAGCCCATTGGCCTGGAGCGCATAGGTGCGAAGTTTATTGATAAGGCCAATGCCTCGACCTTCCTGCATGAGGTAAACCACGATCCCGCCATCATGGTCAGACATATGTTCAATAGCTGAATGCAGCTGGTCGCGGCAGTCACATTTGATACTGTCCAGTAAATCGCCTGTATAACAGGATGAATGGATGCGTACCAGAGGTGAGGTTTGTGTGAGTGGACTGCCGATCATGAGGGCATAATGTTCGTGACCCCCTGCCTGCGAGCGATAAGCAATAATGGAGCAGGGCTTATCCTGAGTTTGATAGAGGGTCATCGGGGCAATGCAGACTTGTTTAAGTGAGGCACCGATAGCCTGTGGATAATGCTGGATATCATGTTCAGTGATGGATGTCAGTGTATGCGAAACAGAAGCCGGAGCATTCCAAAGCAGGGCTAAAGGCAAAAGTTCGGCATAATGGCAAAGCTTTAAAGCCAGCGTTTCACTTGGGTTTGCCTGATTATGATACGATGAAGGCAGGGAAGGGCGGTCACTATCCAGTCCACTCACGCAATATGTTAAAAAGGGGATAAGTTCATCTGGTGAGGTAAAACGGATGGCAACGGTTTCTGGAAATGAGCTATCTGGATAAAGAAAGGATAGCCGTTTACCAGGAATTACCAGGACTGGCTGCGTATTGAAGTGTTGGATAAGCTCTTTTAATCGCGTTAAGTCCAGAGTTTCGCCCGAAGCAATAATGACATGATGGTGGACGGTATTGAAGGACACTAAATCGCCCCGTCGCATATCGCAGATAGCACGTTCACACGGATGGGATGGACTAAATAATTTCATACTAGCTATCGCCTCTTAAGTTAGGATAGGCTATAAAGGATAGAAAAAAGTATGTCTGATGTCCATTCTAATCGTTAGTCCCTCCGTGTATTTAAGTTACCTGATTCCCCAATTACTAGTGCCGGGGACAAAAATTCATCCTGTCACTCAGATACCTGAGGCTGAGGATGCCTTGTGGAAAGGGCTAACGTTGATGATCATTGATCAGCAAAAGGCGATTGATATTCTAAAGCCTGTATCTCCTGGAGAGTGGAAACACATCACGACATGGGCCAAACCTGTTTCTGCCAAACAGTTGCAGCAATCGATTACTGAAAATGAAATGCAGCAAGAAGAAAAAGACCCAGTTATTCATATTGGGAACTATAGCCTTTACCCGCGCGGCAAATATCTCATGGATATGGAACAACGGGTCATGGTGAATTTAACTACCAAAGAAGTGGAAATCATCACCTTCCTTGCCCAGCATGGTACGACTGGCGTTAGCAAAGAACAGCTGCTCAAATCCCTTTGGGGGATACACACAGGTATGGAAACACATACGGTGGAGACCCATATTTATCGTCTTCGTCAAAAAATTAATCAGTTTTTGAATGTCAGTGATTTTCTGGTCACAGATGCAACTGGTTATAAATTAGGTGGCCTTGGAAGCGATAAGTAAGAAAATACTTTTCTATCGATAAACTGTATATTACGATAGGAGAAGAGCTTGGCTGAATTTTTTGGAGTCTAATTATATGAAATCACTAAAGCACGTATCGTTACCCGTTGTGATGATCCTCAGTATCGTTACATCAATCGCTCATGCAGCTTCAGCGAATAACGAGCCTTCACTTGATCAAACATTTGGTGAATGGAATGTCTATACCTATCAGCTGGGTGGTAAGAAAACCTGTTACATTGTGAGTATGCCTAAAAATGAAGGCGGCACTTTTACCAAACGTGGTCAGCCATACACGATGGTCACCCATGTACGCAACGATGTTGATGAAGTCAGTGTGTCGTCGGGCTATTCGTATAAATCAGGAACCGAAGTGGCTGTGGATATCGGTGCGGATAAATACACGATGTTTTCTAAGGGTGAGCTCGCCTGGGCCTATGATGCCGAGCAGGATGCTAAAATGGTAACCGCTATGAAAAAAGCATCTAAGTTGGTCGTTAAAGGCACTTCGCAGCGTGAAACGACATCGGATGATACGTATTCATTATCGGGATTTGGCAAAGCCTATGATCGTATGAAAGATATGTGTGCGATTGATAAATCGGCTAAGGGGAAAGATAAGGATAAGGAAAAAGATAAGGATGCCAAGGATAAAGGGAGTTCATCTAAAAAAGATGACATAAACGACGCCATTAAAGATGAAGCTCCAAACCCAGATCAAGATATTTTCAAGGATACCAAGAAGAAGCATAAAATTAGGCCAAGAAAAGAAAGCGACCAATAAACGGTGATGAGCAATCAGACAAGCAAGGGGTGGCAGTAATCAAAGCCTTTGGAATCGGTTTGCTCATGACTCATAAGCCTATGGTGTGCGATCGTGTGTGGCAGGAAATCAGTGGCAGCTAGACCTTGATGGAATCGAGCTTTGGCGCGTCACTGTTTTGTTTTTGAGGGTTCTTTGGTTCAATATAAGCTGCTATGAAAAAGAGAAAGATGGATTCAATAAAAATTTCACTTGTGCCTGCAAAGCCCCTGCGCTATGATCGGTTTTCATCGTTGGTTCGTGTATTAACCAGGCAAAAGTTTGATTTATGAATGGTGTGATTACCATACAGCCGGAATTTTTGGCTTCGTATCTTCCTATAGTGATTTTTTTAGCCATTGCGGTTGCTTTGGCTATGGTGATGATTGTGCTTCCTTATATTGTGGGTAAGCAAAAGCCTGATGCAGCAAAGCTCGATTCGTACGAATGCGGCTTTGATGCTCTAGGGGATGCGCGCAGTAAATTTGATGTCCGCTTTTATCTAGTGGCTATTTTATTCATTATTTTCGATCTTGAAGTAGCGTTCCTGTTTCCATGGGCCGTATCACTTGGCCATATTGGGCTTGTCGGTTTTTGGGCCATGATGGGCTTTCTCGGCGTATTGACGGCTGGGTTTATCTATGAGTGGAAACGCGGTGCCCTGGATTGGGAATGATTTAATTGGAAATGATTGATGTCTGATACGTCCTTAAAACCTCTTGATTCTATGTTTAGTTTAAATCAGCCGATTGCTCCTGGGGCAACGCAAGACCAGATGCTGAATAATGTGTTTGATGAAATCAGCAACCGTGGATTTGTGACGGCCAGCCTGGATAATCTGCTGACATGGGCACATAAAGGGTCTTTATGGCCAATGACTTTCGGTCTGGCCTGTTGTGCGGTTGAAATGATGCAAACGGCAGCTAGCCGTTATGATATGGATCGTTTTGGTTTGTTGTTTAGGCCCAGCCCACGCCAATCGGATGTGATGATTGTGGCCGGAACCCTAACCAATAAAATGGCTCCAGCGTTACGTAAAGTATATGACCAGATGGCTGAGCCGCGCTGGGTTATTTCGATGGGAAGCTGTGCCAATGGCGGCGGTTATTACCATTATTCCTATTCGGTCGTGCGTGGATGTGACCGGATTGTGCCGGTTGATGTTTACGTGCCGGGATGTCCGCCAACTGCAGAAGCCTTGCTTTACGGTATTTTGCAGTTGCAGCGTAAAATTAAACGCCAAAAAATATTGCGGAGGAATGGTTAGGTATGATCTCATCTCTTCCTATTATTGCTGACCGCGTCCTTCAGGCTTTTCCAGGCGGTGAAGTGACAGCTGTTGAAACCAATGGCGAATTACGTATTAACGTTAATTCTGAAAACCTGATCGGAATGCTCGAGTTTTTAAAGGATGATGGCGCTTGCCAGTTTAAAATGCTCATAGGCATTTGTGGGGCAGATTATCCGCAGCGCCGCAACCGCTTTGATGTGGTGTATCTGTTGTTGTCGCTGCGTCATAATGTGCGAGTGAGAGTTCATGTTGATGCCAATGAAGACACCGTTATTCCTTCTGTGTCCTGTGTATTTAGTGCTGCCGGATGGTTTGAGCGTGAAGTATGGGATATGTATGGAGTGATTTTTGGGAACCACGAAGATTTGCGTCGTATCCTAACCGATTACGGTTTTGTAGGGCATCCATTACGAAAAGATTTTCCACTAACCGGCCATGTTGAAGTACGTTACGATCACGAAAAGAAACGTGTGGTGTACGAGCCTGTGAAGTTGGATCAGGAGTTTAGATATTTTGATAATTTAAGTCCGTGGGAAGGAACCCAGTATGTATTACCTGGGGACGAAAAGGCCAAGGCATAAAGCGAAAGAGATAAGGTTTTCCTATGACGATTCAAGACCAAGTGACCATTAAGAATATGACCCTTAATTTTGGTCCACAACATCCGGCAGCACACGGTGTGTTGCGTCTGGTGCTTGAGCTCGATGGCGAGGTGGTTGAGCGTGCCGATCCGCATATCGGCCTGTTGCATCGTGGAACTGAAAAATTGATCGAATATAAAACATTTTTGCAGGCTGTCCCTTATTTTGACCGTCTCGATTATGTTTCGCCCATGTGTCAGGAGCATGCATTTGCACTGGCAGTTGAAAAATTATTAAAACTTGAAGTGCCACAACGTGCGCAGTATATAAGGGTGCTTTTCAGTGAGATTACCCGTCTTCTTAACCATATTTTGAATATCACTACCCAGGCTCTTGATATTGGTGCAACCACCCCGTTGCTTTGGTTGTTTGAAGAGCGCGAAAAGATGATGGCGTTTTATGAGCGGGTCTCTGGAGCACGCCTACACTCGGCCTATTTTCGCCCCGGTGGTGTTGCCAAGGATCTTCCTGTAGGGATCTTGGAAGATATTGCCGCCTTTGCTGATAAATTCCCGAAATACATTGATGATGTAGAAAGTCTCTTGACCGAAAATCGTATTTTCAAGCAACGTCTTGTTGACATTGGCACGGTTAGTGCGGATCAGGCTATGGATTGGGGCTTTACCGGACCGATGTTGCGTGGTTCTGGTGTTGCCTGGGATTTGCGTAAGAGCCAGCCCTATGATGTTTATGATAAGATGGAATTCGATATTCCTATTGGTAAAAATGGTGATTGTTATGACCGGTATCTGGTGCGCGTAGAAGAGATGCGCTAGTCGATCAAGATCATTAAACAATGCGTTGAGCAAATGCCTAAAGGGCCCTATAAAGCGACTAATCCTAAAGTATCTCCGCCGAGTCGTGCCGAGATGAAGCGTTCGATGGAAGCGCTGATCCATCACTTTAAGTTATACACAGAAGGATATCACGTTCCTGAAGGCGAAACCTATACGGCGGTTGAAGCGCCTAAAGGCGAGTTTGGCGTTTATTTGGTTACTGATGGTACTAATCGTCCGTATCGCTGCTATTTGCGTGCCCCTGGTTTTGCCCATTTGCAAGCTCTTGAATTTATGTCCAAAGGACATTTGGTTGCAGACGTTGTGGCGATTATCGGGACTATGGATATCGTATTTGGAGAAATTGATCGATGAGTCAAAGACCTGTTGCTAAGATTCAGCCAGAATCATTTGAGTTTACGCCTGAAAATCTAAAAAAGGCAGAGGAGTTTATCGCGACATATCCTAAAGGGCGGCAGCAAAGTGCGGTATTGCCTTTGTTAGATTTGGCACAGCGCCAAAATCAAAATTGGGTTTCGCTGGCGGCGATGGATGTTATTGCGCAAATGTTGCAAATGCCCTATATCCGCGTTTATGAAGTAGCAACGTTTTATAGCATGTTCAATTTAGCCCCTGTTGGTAAACACTTTATCCAGATATGTAGAACGACACCGTGTTGGCTGCGTGGATCGGATGATGTAACCAGCGCCTGTAAAAGCAAATTAGGTATCGGCATAGGTGAAACCACCGAGGA
This sequence comes from Alphaproteobacteria bacterium, assembly GCA_016722515.1. Classification (NCBI taxonomy): domain Bacteria; kingdom Pseudomonadati; phylum Pseudomonadota; class Alphaproteobacteria; species Alphaproteobacteria bacterium. Next base: position 623,652 of record JADKJE010000001.1, on the reverse strand, counting down.
TGGCAAGTTCAGTCTGGTGGAAGTGGAATGCCTGGGAGCCTGCGTGAATGCGCCGGTGGTTCAAATCAATGATGATTATTATGAAGATCTTGATCGCCAGAGCATGGAACGTGTCTTGGATGAACTGGCCTCAGGTCGCCATCCTAAAGTAGGTTCAGTTAAAGGCCGTCAATGTTCGGCTCCCGAAGGTTGGTCGCCTTCACAAAAGGAGGGTGCGTAAATGGCATTGCACGCAAGGGATCGTATTTTTACGAATTTATATGGCATGGAAGATTGGCGCTTAGACGCTGCCAAAAAACGTGGCGATTGGGATGGCACCAGGTCTTTGCTGGGTAAAGGACGCGAAGGCATCATTAAAGAAATAAAAGATTCGGGGCTTCGCGGCCGTGGAGGTGCAGGATTTTCTGCCGGGATGAAATGGTCGTTTATGCCAAAAGAATCCAAAGATGGACGCCCTTCTTATCTGGTAATTAATGCGGATGAATCAGAACCGGGCACATGCAAAGACCGTGATATTATCCGTCATGATCCCCATAAATTAATTGAAGGGGCTTTGATCGCCGGTTTTGCTATTAATGCGGTGGCTGCCTATATTTATATCCGTGGTGAATATTATAATGAAGCGGTAGTGTTGCAAAAGGCGATTGATGAAGCGTACGCTGCCGGATTAATCGGTAAAAATGCCAGTGGTTCAGGGTATGATTTTGATGTCATTCTCCATCGTGGGGCAGGAGCCTATATTTGCGGTGAAGAAACGGCGCTTATTGAAAGCTTGGAGGGTAAAAAGGGGCAACCTCGTTTAAAGCCACCATTTCCCGCAGGTGCAGGTTTATATGGTTGCCCAACAACCGTTAATAACGTCGAAACCATTGCGGTAGTGCCAACTATTTTGCGCAGAGGTCCGGCGTGGTTTGCGGGCATTGGCAGGGAAAATAATACGGGAACCAAAGTGTTCTGTATATCCGGACATGTGAACAAGCCTTGCAACGTAGAAGAAGAAATGAGCATTCCCCTCAAAGAACTTATAGAACGCCATGCGGGCGGTGTAAGAGGTGGTTGGGATAATTTATTGGCGATTATTCCTGGTGGATCATCGGTTCCACTCTTGCCTAAATCGATTTGTGACACGGTTCTCATGGATTTTGATAGTTTACGTGCGGTTCAATCGGGTCTTGGCACAGCAGCGATTATTGTGATGGATAAGTCAACCGATGTGATTGCGGCCATTATGCGTTTGTCTAAATTCTACATGCATGAATCATGTGGTCAGTGTACGCCTTGCCGTGAAGGTACGGGCTGGTTATGGCGCATGATGAAACGTATGGTGGATGGCAATGCCACGATTGATGAAATTGATTCCTTGCTCGATCTAACAAAACAGATTGAAGGCCATACTATTTGTGCCTTGGGTGATGCAGCTGCCTGGCCTGTACAAGGATTAATCCGCCATTTCCGTCCGGTTATGGAAGAGCGGATCCGGTCTTATCAAAAAAAATTAACGGCGGCATAAGGGGTTAATAGGGGATTACATGGACAAAAAAGTGTCGGCAGCTCCTCAATTTCAGGATTTGATTGATGCAATCAAGCGTAATGGGATCTCTCGCCAGCAATGGGAAAATATTCTGTGCGTGAATAAATCTATTGTACTCTTTATCGATCAGGATCGAAGAACCATGCTCCATCACACGGCGTTTCATGGACGTACGTCCTTGATAGAGTTGTTAGTGCAACAAGACGTGGAGCTGAATTCATATAATAAAAACGGTGAAACTCCTTTATTTGTTGCGGTGGTTCAGGATAAAGTTGCGGCGGTTGAGGCATTACTGAAAGCGGGAGCTGATCCAGAAGTGCGTAACCAGTATGGTGAAACATTGCTGCATGTAGCCTGTAACAGTAAAACGGGTATTCTGGAATTGCTGCTTAAACATTGCGATTGTTATATTGATGCGGCTAATGCCGAAGAACAAACACCGCTGCATTACGCCGTCATGCTGGAGCGGGAAGATGCAGTAGAAACACTGCTGAATTTTGGCGCAAATGTTAATGTAGCCGATGCTAAAGGCCGTATGCCTTTACACATGGCCAGCTCACGCGGTTTACTGAAAACCCTGAATCTTCTTTTATCCCATGGTGCCTATGTCAATGCCTGCGATAACCATGATAAAATACCGCTACATTATGCCGTGCAGTTTGGCCATATGTCTTTGGTTCAGGCCCTTGTTCAGCAGGGAGCTAAGATCAATGCCATTGATATGGATGGTATCGGTGATACGCCGCTGGAAGTTGCTATTGATGCTTCACGGTTAGATATCGTACTGTCGTTGCTGCAGCAAGGTGCGTTACAAAAAGAAACGTTATTATTAGTTTCGGACGTTGCTTATCCAGGTCGTTCGCCTGCCGAACTTAATGAAGAATACCAGGATATCTTGGCTCAATACCAGGAAGTGGGCAACCCAACACGTGCTGATGTGTTATGGGAGGTTGAGCAATTATTAATTGCTGGAAAATCGATCGATAATGGAGAATCGCAGGAATTTAAAAATGTGATGTTCAAGCTAATGCTGTGTGAACAAAAAGATTTCTTACATTCGATGCGTGAAAACCAACAGGTCAGAATGTCTGAAAGCGCATAGATATCGATAGTCTTCCGTTCAAAACCAATTATCTTGTTGAAATAGAGTGAATCATTTCTAAAGATTGGTTGGAAATATCGCCAGGTTAGGCACCATTTTTTTTAGGGGTGGATAGGTTGTTTATTTTTGTCATGACATTGTCTAGCAATACGGGTAGGGGTTTATAATGTCAGTTTTCTGATGCGGCACGTTTTTTAAATTTCGGCGGCTAATCTCATTTTTTATGATGGGATAAATTCAAAAGTGGTTGTTTTTGGCTAATAAGAAGGCTATAACAGGTAGACGAATAGAAGAGTATAAACGTATGGCAACACTGACAGTAAATGGCAAGCAGTTAACCGTGGAAGACGGAATAACCGTGCTTCAAGCTTGTGAAATGGCGGGAGCTGAGATCCCTCGTTTCTGTTATCATGAACGATTATCCATCGCCGGCAATTGCCGGATGTGTCTGGTGGATATAGAAAAATCGCCCAAACCAGTAGCGTCGTGTGCAATGCCAGTGGGTGAGGGTATGGTGATCCATACCGATACCCCAAAAGTTAAAAAAGCACGCGAAGGGGTGATGGAGTTTTTGCTTATTAACCACCCGCTGGATTGCCCAATTTGCGATCAAGGCGGAGAATGTGACCTGCAAGATCAGGCTATGGCCTATGGTTCAGGCGCCAGCCGCTATAAAGAGACAAAACGTTCAGTTAAAGAAAAAGATTTAGGGCCATTGGTTAAAACCTTCATGACGCGCTGTATCCACTGTACGCGTTGCATCCGTTTTGGACAGGATGTTGCCGGTGCCGAAGAAATGGGCGCGGTATTTCGTGGCGAAGATATGGAAGTGGGTACCTATATTGAACAATATATCAGTTCGGAATTATCCGGTAACATTATTGACCTTTGTCCGGTTGGTGCATTAACGTCTAAACCTTATGCGTTTAAAGTGCGTTCGTGGGAATTGGAAAAAACCGAATCTATCGATGTACTCGATGCGGTTGGCTCTGCTATCCGTATTGATTCACGTGGTCGTGAAGTCATGCGTGTATTGCCACGTATCAACGAAGAGGTCAATGAAGAATGGATTTCAGACAAAACCCGTTTTGCGTATGATGGTTTGAAACTCCAACGCCTGGATCGTCCGTATGTTCGACGTCATGGTAAATTAGAGGCGTGCAGCTGGAATGAGGCTTTGGCGACCATTGCCGATAAATTGAAACAGGTTTCTGGCACTAAGATTGCTGCGATTGCAGGTGATATGGCCGATGTTGAGTCCATGTATCTGTTAAAGCGGTTACTGGCCTCCTTAGGTTCGGACAATCTGGAATGCCGGCAAGATGGTGCTGCATTGGATGCCTCGGATCGTGCTTCATATGTGTTCAATACCACCATCGCAGGGATTGAGCAAGCCGATGCCTGCTTGTTGGTTGGAACCAATCCTAAAGTAGAAGCCCCTATTATCAATGCGCGTCTGCGTAAACGTTATTTGCGTGGCAATTTCCCAATCGGTGTTGTGGGGTCTAACGATGAATTGACTTACCGCTACACCCATTGTGGTAGTGATCCTGCTGCGTTACAGGCTATTTTAGATGGCACACATGAATTTGCCGCACGTCTTGAAAAAGCTGAGAAGCCCATGCTCATTATTGGTCAGGATGCATTAGCCCGTGAAGATGGCGCTGCGATTTTGCAATTATGCAAACAGATAGCCGATACATTTGGCTTGGTTAGTGACAGCTGGAATGGCTTTAACGTGCTGCACAAGGCCGCGTCGCGCGTGGGGGCTCTGGATCTTGGTTTTGTTTCATCACGTTTTGATTCGGTAGATGCGTTATTGGATGCAACATCCCGTGGCGATATAGAAGTGGTATTCCTGCTGGGAGCCGATGAAATAGAATTTAAAAAATTAGATAGCGCTTTTGTGATCTACCAGGGACATCATGGTGATGCAGGTGCGCATCGCGCCGATGTGATTCTTCCAGGAGCCGCTTATACTGAAAAAGACGGGATCTATGTGAATACCGAGGGTCGGGTGCAATATGGCAATCGTGCTGTGTTTGCTCCAGGCGAAGCTAAAGAAGATTGGGAAATTATTGTTCAGCTATCTGACATCCTGTCCAAGCCTCTTGGGCATACCAAACTTAGTCAGGTTCGTAAGCAATTGATCAAAGATTATCCGTCCTTTGATGTGCCAGATACGATCGCGAAGTCTGTATGGAAAAAAGCATCAGGCGGTGTAGCTTCAGTTAAAGCATCCGTACCGTTTGAGCTGACACTTCTTAATTATTATATGACCGACCCTATCAGCCGCTCGTCTAAGACGATGGCGCTGTGCTCGGAACAATTAAGAGGTGCCGCCCGTAAAAGTCCAGTTAACTCTTGTTGTGCGGCGTAGGTTATGGAAACATTTATTCAGCAATATCTCTTACCTGTTTTACCAATCGTACTGAAAATTATCTGCTACATCGTGCCACTGATTGTGTCGGTTGCGTATTTGACCTATGCAGAACGTCGCGTAATTGCCTTTATGCAGTTGCGTAAGGGACCTAACGTGGTTGGGCCTTTTGGTTTGCTACAGCCGATTGCCGATGCAGTTAAACTGATTTCAAAAGAGATGATTATCCCAACGGGGGCGAATAAGGTGGTGTTTATTCTTGCACCGATGATTACCTTTATCCTGGCGTTTATCGGTTGGGCTGTGATTCCTGTAAGTGCTGGCGTGGTGATTGCTGATGTGAATGTCGGCGTACTTTACCTGCTGGCTATTTCATCGCTGGGGGTTTATGGCATTATTATGTCGGGTTGGGCGAGTAACTCCAAATATGCATTTTTAGGTGCTATCCGTTCATCGGCGCAAATGATCTCGTATGAGGTGGCTATTGGGTTTGTGATGGTAACGGTATTGATGACCGTTGGTTCACTGAATCTAACCGATATCGTGGAAGCCAGAAAGACAATGCCACTTGAAATTAAATTATTGCTGTTTCCGATGATGGTGGTGTTCTTTATTTGTATGTTGGCTGAAACCAACCGTCATCCGTTTGACTTACCAGAGGCTGAAGCAGAATTAGTGGCCGGCTTTAACGTAGAATATTCATCCATGGCATTTGCCCTGTTTTTCCTGGGCGAATATGCCAACATGATTTTGATGAGCGGTATCATGACCATTTTGTTCATGGGAGGCTGGTTGCCACCGCTTGATTTGCCGATTTTAGCTGCGGTTCCAGGGATAGTCTGGTTTGCCGGGAAAGTGGCTGTGCTGTTGTTTACGTTTTTGTGGGTAAGGGCAACTTTCCCGCGTTATCGTTATGATCAGTTAATGAGATTAGGTTGGAAAATTTTCTTACCGTTGACGTTGATTTGGGTTGTTATTATGTCTGCTGTTTTAGTCTATGGCGGATATCTTCCAACCACCTAAATTGATAAATTAATGTAATGGATGAAGTAGAGCATTATGGCAGTTCTTGATCGTACAGCGAGGGCGTTGTTTTTGACGGAGTTAGTTTCCGGGATGTATTTAACATTTAAGTATATGTTTAAACGTCCAGTGACCATTAACTATCCTTATGAAAAAGGTCCGCTGAGTCCGCGTTTTCGTGGCGAACATGCGTTACGCCGTTACCCTAATGGCGAAGAGCGCTGCATTGCCTGTAAATTGTGTGAAGCCATTTGTCCGGCACAGGCTATTACGATTGAAGCCGATGTTCGTGAGGATGGTAGCCGTCGTACGACTCGTTACGATATCGATATGACCAAATGTATCTATTGTGGGTTTTGTGAAGAAGCCTGTCCGGTGGATGCAATCGTGGAAGGGCCCAATTTTGAATATGCAACGGAGACCCGTGCAGAGCTCTTTTACGACAAAGAAAAATTACTAGCCAACGGCGATCGTTGGGAACCTGCGCTTGCAGAGCGGTTAATGGTCAGGTCACAGTCTGAGGAATAATGGTACATTTATGTTTATGATGCTGATGTTTTATGTTCTGTCTGCACTAACACTCCTTTCGGGCGTGTGCGTGATCACCATGAAAAATCCAGTCCATTCGGTACTGTTTTTGATCTTTGCCTTTTTCAATGCTTCTGGCCTATTCATTTTGATGGGGGCTGAGTTTGTGGCGATGATTCTGGTTATCGTCTATGTAGGGGCGGTAGCGGTTTTGTTCCTGTTTGTCATTATGATGATGAATGTCAATTACGCAGTGCTTAAACAGGGGTTCATTAAATATCTTCCTATTGGTGCGTGTGTAGCGTTGGTTATGTTTACGGAATTATTCGTGGTGATGCGTGCAACCGATGCTGCTCCCAAGATACCAGCGCCATTAGCTCAGCAAATCCCCACGAATATCAGCAATACTCGGGCGATAGGGAATGTTCTTTATACCGACTACCTCGCGCCTTTTGAAGTGGCTGGCGTTATTTTATTTGTGGCGATGGTTGGCGCAATTGTGTTAACCCACCGCCAACGTACAGGTGTGCGTAAACAGAATATCTCAAAACAGGTTGCACGTCGTGCTAAAGATGGTGTTGAACTGGTGAAAGTCCAATTTGGCCAAGGGATTAAATAGGTGATCTTATGCAAATAGGTTTAATGCAGTTTTTAACCGTAAGTACCCTGCTCTTTACCATAGGCGTATGCGGCATATTCTTGAATCGTAAAAATGTGATTACATTATTGATGTCAATCGAACTTATGCTGTTAGCTGTGAATATCCAGTTTGTGGCATTTTCTGCGTATTTGCAGGATTTAGTTGGACAGATTTTCGTGATGTTTATCCTGACTGTTGCTGCGGCAGAAGCAGCAATTGGTTTGGCGATCCTGGTTGTCTATTTTAGAAACCGCGGATCAATTGCTGTTGATGATATTAATCAGATGAAAGGGTAACGGATGATAAGCGCTATCGTATTCTTACCATTACTGGGAGCCTTAATCAGCGGATTATTATGTCGCTGCATACCGGTTAAAATAGCCCAGTGGGGAACCACGGCTTTGCTCGTGGCATCAGCTGTGATGGCTGGTATTTTATTTTATCAAGTAACACAACACCATTTGGCTTATCATGTGACCCTCTTGGATTGGGTGAGCTCGGGTGACTTTAATGCTAAATGGGTTTTACGTGTTGATGTACTGACGGCTGTAATGTTGGTGGTCGTAACATCGGTATCATCGCTGGTGCATCTTTATTCCATCGGCTATATGTCGCATGATCCTCATATTCAGCGTTTTATGTCGTATCTGTCATTGTTTACCTTCTTTATGTTGATGTTGGTGACATCGGATAACCTTTTGCAATTATTCTTAGGTTGGGAAGGCGTAGGCTTATGCTCCTATTTGCTGATTGGATTTTGGTACCAACGTCCGTCTGCTTACGCAGCGGCCATGAAAGCGTTTATCGTCAACCGTGTCGGCGATCTTGGATTTATCTTGGGCGTGTTTTTAATCTATACCACGATGGGTTCTATTTATTTTGATGAGATTTTTGCTAAAGCACCGGGCGTGGCGGCGCAGACGATCACCTTGTTTGGAGCACAAATCCCGTTGATGAATGCTATCTGTATGTTGTTATTTATTGGCTGCATGGGTAAATCTGCTCAGATTGGTTTACATACATGGTTGCCAGATGCGATGGAAGGCCCAACACCGGTTTCAGCATTAATCCATGCTGCTACGATGGTGACGGCTGGTGTTTTCTTAGTTGCACGCTGTTCACCTTTATTCGAATTGGCACCTGCCATCTTAGCCGTGGTTACTGTAGTGGGAGCGACAACGGCCATTTTTGCGGCCACCGTTGCGATAACGCAAAATGATATTAAGCGGGTTGTTGCTTATTCAACGTGTAGCCAGTTGGGTTATATGTTTTTTGCTTGTGGCGTTTCTGCCTATTCAGCTGGTGTTTTCCATTTAATGACGCACGCATTTTTCAAAGCCCTGTTATTCCTCGGTTGTGGAAGTGTTATCCATGCCATGTCTGATGAGCAAGATATCCAGAAAATGGGCGGCTTGATGAAAAAATTGCCATTTAGCTTTTCTGTGATGCTGATTGGTTCATTGTCACTAGCGGGAATTCCTCCTTTTGCTGGTTTCTTTTCTAAAGATGTCATCCTCGAGAGTGCTTATGCTTCAGGGTCTTTGTCTGGACATTTTGCGTTTTGGATGGGGATATGCGCAGCTTTCCTCACGGCCTTTTATTCATGGCGATTGCTCATTTTGACCTTTAACGGTAAAACCCGTGCCGATCATCATACGTATGACCATGCACATGAGTCGCCTTTAACGATGTCCATACCGCTTGCATTATTAGCCGTTGGTGCTGTGGTTGCCGGTTATATTGGTGCACATCTGCTTGGTATGGTCGATCCATCACTGGCATTTTGGAATCATTCCGTTGCGGGTACACCGGGCGAAAATATCCTCGCTCACGCACACCATGTTCCTGAATGGGTAAAAATGGCTCCGTTGGCAGTGGGATTAGCTGGTATTGTTATGGCCTATGTTTTCTATTTATGGGTACCGTCGATTCCAACCAAAGTGGCAAAGAAACTGCGTCCGCTTTATTTGATCTCTTTTAACAAATGGTATTTTGATGAGCTGTATGGTCTGGTTTTTGTCCGCGGCGTTAAAAAACTGGGTACATTTTGTTGGCGTATTATCGATACCATCGTTATTGATGGATTCGGACCTAACGGGAGTGCCAGGGTTTCACACTATTGGGCTGTCGTTTTAAGCCGTGTTCAAAGTGGTTATGTGTACCATTACGCGTTTGTGATGTTGCTTGGTACCGTTGGTATTATCTTCTGGTATCTGTACAGGATAACAGGGTAAAAATAATAAGGGATTAGTAGGTAGAGGCTTAATATGGCAAGTTTCCCGATTTTAAGTATGTTGCTTGCGTTACCCTTCGTGGGAGCGCTGGTATTATTGTTGTTTTGCCGCAATGGCACACAGGTAGCTCATGAGCATGCGGGCCATGGTCATGGTTGCTCTCATGTGGCTGGCCTTTCTTCCAAGTCGATAGCGCTGGCGGTTTCAACGATTACGTTTGTGGTTTCGTTATTGCTTCTGACGCATTTTAACATGCACACGGCTGCGTTTCAGTATGAAGAGCGTTTTGAATGGTTTAAGGATGCTAACATCCATTATTATTTAGGGATCGATGGAATTTCTATTTATTTTGTGCTGTTGACCACCTTGCTTATCCCCGTATGTATTCTCGCCAGTTGGAAGTCGATTACCTATCGTGTCCGCGAGTTTATGATTGCGTTCCTGGTGATGGAAACCTTCGTGATTGGTGTGTTCGTTTCACTTGATTTTGTACTATTCTATGTGTTTTTCGAAGCGGTCCTTATACCGATGTATTTTATCATCGGTATTTGGGGGAGTAAAAATCGTGTTTATGCGGCCTATAAGTTTTTCCTTTATACCCTCGCCGGATCTTTATTATTATTAGTGGCTCTTGTTTATATTTATTTGAAAACGGGAACAACGGATATCGTTGAATTGATGGGGCTGGTTCCTCAATTTTCTAAAGATGTACAGATATGGCTATGGCTGGCATTCTTTGCTTCCTTTGCGGTTAAAGTGCCGATGGTGCCATTCCATACCTGGTTACCTGATGCGCACGTTCAAGCTCCTACGGCTGGATCGGTAATCTTAGCTGGTGTTCTTTTGAAGCTCGGTGGTTACGGATTTATCCGGTTGTCGTTACCGTTGTTGCCGGCAGCCAGTGTGGCCTTAGCTCCGTACATTAATGGCTTAAGTATTATTGCGGTGATTTATACATCCTTAGTTGCGCTGATGCAGACGGATATGAAAAAGCTTATTGCCTATTCGTCGATTGCGCATATGGGATTTGTGACGATTGGTATTTTTGCCCTGACCCAGCAGGCGATTGAGGGTGCTGTATTCCAAATGTTAAGCCACGGTATCGTTTCTGCCGCACTGTTCTTGATTGTTGGTGTTGTGTATGACCGTATGCACACACGTGAGATCGCTCGCTTCGGTGGGTTAGTAGAGCGTATGCCTGCCTATGCACTGATGTTTATGGTATTTACGATGGCATCGATTGGATTGCCTTCTACTAGCGGATTTGTTGGTGAAGTGCTGGTGATGGCTGGTGTGTTTAAAGTCAGCCCGATCAATACATTTTTGATCGGTACGGGAGTGATTCTGGGAGCGGCTTATATGTTATGGTTATATGCTCGCGTGGTATTTGGCAAAATGAAGCATGATGATCTTAAAGATATTTCTGATCTTGATTGTCGTGAATATGGTTACCTGGTTACCTTAGCTGCCATGGCCATTGTTTTTGGTATTTATCCAAAACCGATCCTTGAGCCATTGCATGCATCGGTTAATTATGTTATCCAGCAAGTCCACGATGCCGTTGAAGCCCCACAGACTGCGCAAGCATCTGTTCCAGCAGCGCCTGGTCAACCATCCTTGAAGAGGAATTAGTATGATGCAGCATGTGTTTAGCCAGATTGTTTCTGTCTTTCCCGAATTGGTATTAATCGTCGGTGCCATCGTTACGTTATTATTCAGCCTTTTTTCTAACAAAAACAGTTTTAGTTTTGTGACCCAGTGTTCTATTGGGTTATTGTTAGTTGCATCCTTTGTGCTTTTCCAAATGCCTGATACGCTTTCGCAGACATTTCATGGCATGATCTTTAATGATCATTATACCAAATTTATTAAGTTATTGGTAATAGGGGCGGCTGCATTTGTTTTAGTGATGTCGCTTGGCCATGATCGGCGCTTACCGGAATATCGAGCTGAACTTCCGGTATTGATGGTGTTGTCGGTAGCTGGCATGATGATTATGGTTTCAGCAAATGACATGCTGATGTTTTATGTAGGGCTTGAGTTGCAGAGCTTATGCTTGTATATCATGGCAGCGATACGTAAAGATACCATCAATTCAACGGAAGCAGGTTTAAAATATTTTGTTCTTGGAGCCCTGGCTTCTGGATTGTTGCTTTTTGGCATTTCGATGATTTATGGATTTTCTGGTACGACCAGCTTTACAGAGTTGGAGGCGCTTTATTCTTCGCCGGCAGCGTTGAGGCCGCTTGGCGTGATGGTTGGTATTATCCTGGTATTGATCGCCATTTTCTTCAAAATATCCGCAGTGCCTTTCCATATGTGGACACCTGATGTGTATCAAGGTTCTCCGACCATTGTTACCTTGTTCTTTGCCGCCGTGCCTAAAGTCGCTATGTTCGGTTTTTTGTTGCGGTTTATATTAGGCCCATTTGGCAGCATGACAGATCAGTGGCAGCAGATTATCGTATTTGTGAGTGCGGCATCTATGTTGGTAGGAGCCCTTGCTGCCATACGCCAAACCAATATTAAACGACTGCTTGCGTTTAGTTCGGTCGGTCACGTGGGGTATGCTTTGATGGGCGTGGCTTCCTCTTCGGATAAAGGTGCACAAGCGGTGTTGGTGTATCTCACCCTTTACGTTGTGATGACGCTAGGAATCTTTGGTTGTGTCCTCATGATGCGCAAAAAGGAGATCCATGGCACCGATGATTATGGATATTCAGAAGATTTTACCGAATGGACAGGGCTGGGTAAATCGCATCCGTTGAGAGCGGCCTTAATTACCATTTTCTTATTGTCGATGGCTGGGATACCACCCTTAGCAGGTTTCTTTGCAAAATTTTATATTTTCCGTGCGGCGGTTGATGCCGGGCTTTATCCTCTGGTTCTTATCGGTGCCCTATCAAGCGTTATTGGAGCTTTCTATTATATTCGTGTTATTAAGGTGATGTATTTTGATGAAGGTGAGGGGCGTATGGCCAAAACGGCACCTTATATCCTCAATGGCGTTGTGATGGCAAGTGCGCTGATTAATCTGTTTTACTTTGTGCTGCCTATGCCGTTAGTTGTGGTGGCTCGGCATGCTATCCATACATTATTTTCATAATTCTTAGAAGGTAATGGGTTGATAGGATTTCGCATTATTGATCTTGAAACCATCGATAGTACGAACCTTGAGTTAAGGCGTTTATTTTTAGCACACAAAGTCGGACATGGCACGGTACTAATGGCCAAAACCCAAACCCAGGGTCGTGGTCGACTTAATCGCCAGTGGCAGTCAGCAGCAGGAAATTTGTTTGCATCGCTGTTGATAGAACCTCCTGATCATCTCAAAGACCTTTCGAGTTTAAACGCATTTGCTGCGGGGATAATTCGCAAGAGCCTTTTAGAGATTATAGATGATACGCAAGCGATCACTATCAAATGGCCTAATGATGTGCTCCTTTATGGCCGAAAAGTTGCGGGTATCCTGGCAGAGTCACTACTGAATGCAAGATCGGCTAAGCCCGCTGTTATTGTGGGGATTGGTATAAATATTGATCATTCTCCTCAGCAAACGCTTTATCCAGCAACATCAATCAATGACCATCTAAACGATAAAACCACGAGGGAAGTGGTATTAGAAAGTCTGCTTAGGGCATGGGATAGGGATTATCATAGATGGTGTGAAAATACAGAAACGACCCTTCAAGAGGTATGGTTGCCTTATATGGAAGGAAAGGGGCAGATGAGGCGGGTGAATAGAGGAAATACGGCTATTGAAGGCCGGGTGGTCGATTTTTATGCTGATGGTACGGCTGTACTGCAACCTGACCATGGGGATTCGATAGTCATTCGAGTAGGAGATGTAAGCTAAATCACGTGGTTTTGATTGGTATCTTTATTGGATTTGGGTACAGAATGTGTTGTTAATGCGCTGGAACTAACAACATTGCGGTGTAAATGGGTTTCGAGGATATCGACAATCAAAAGAGGGTTAACGTGATGAATCTTCACCATTTGTCCTGCGTTTATAATGGTATAAACGTGTTTGGAAAATAGCTCTTGGAGTGTTACGCGGGTTGCATGGGTACGCTCTTTAGGGAGATGAAATGTGATGTTTCCAAAGTGGCTACCCGGAATCTTGACAGGCGTTCCATAGGCAGAATGTTGACCAGTACTGCATTTGCTTTCGATATCGACTGTGATGCCGCGTAAGTTTTCATGCTTATCCAAGCTTGCCTGTAATAACCTTTGTTCGTAGCGAATAAAGGCCTCTAGTGTCATTTCATGTGAAAACTCCCGTCCAATCATCGCAACATGCGAGAGGCATCTTTCTGAAAATGGGACAAATTCATCGGGATCAACTTTAAAACCAACCGGAGATCGTTTCGCGGCTCCAATCGGCTGTAACCAGCGCGTGCTAATATGAAATACCGCAATATCTTTGTGGGAAAAGGGGCCGACGGTGGCGATTCGTTGAAATTTACAAAGATTATCCGGGTTTTTAAGGATGAGTGAAAATTCACTTTTAAGCTCAATCAGTGCACCCAGTTCCGGATGGTAATTATTTGAATTATGGCCGCCTGCTGTTTTGAGCCCTTGGTTCATCCTTTCGGCGAATAAAATATTCCCTTTGGCATCGGTCGGTATGACACCTTGATAATTAATTTTTCGACTTCTTAGTTGGTTAGCTAATGCGCTTGCAGACAGAGGGATGGTTAATATGCCATTTGTTTCGTCGATGCTCCAGGACGGATGATCGTGTATGGCTAATACGGACTGAATGTGGTGTTTAATCCATACTAAGTGCGGGAACAAAGCAGGGGATGAGTCATCCTTATCCTGCACAATGGCTTGAACTAAAATGCAAGAGGAAGAATCCTCACAACAAACGCTTATATCCATGGTTTCAAGACGATGATTGAGTAAACCAACTTTGACCGAACTGGCTCCATATCCCGTAGGATTATTCAATTGTCCGTACTTGAGATAATATTCAAGATTGTGTGCCGAAGTAAGCAAGGTGATAAGTTCATATTTTATGAGTGCATTGAGTACGGAAGTAAGATTCGAATAGGCAGGGTGATGTTGATAGATATTGCTCTCGTTGGCTTTGCCGTTGAGGGTAATATAGAAAGGATCGGGGAGTGAGTTTAGATGTCTGTAATCGGTTGAATTGACAATGCTTTGGTTTCCCAATGCTCTAAAAAGTTGGAGGGTAGCTGCCGCATGGACATGCCGACCACGGCTGGAACCATGATGTGACATGTTAAATTCAAGTGTTAGCAAATGATCTTTGTAATGAACCGACAATAGGTTTGATGTGGGTTCTGTTTCAAGGATGAGAGCTTGAAAATGAATGATATCTTCAATAATAGCAATCTCCTTTTTGGAAAGGATATTCACCGAGGGGGGCGGCATCATTAAGTGATTGGCATAATCCAACATTTCAACATGGTTATAGCGGGTTGCTAATCGTATGACTCCCTCAACAACCCACGGGTAACTTTTTATCTCTGGATAGATTTCAAAGAAACGGTGAACACGATGGGTATCGCCGGCGATAATGGCTTGCCTTAACGCTACAAGTGAAATAACTGGTTGAGTTTTTCCAGGCATTTTAATTTGGTCTACATACGCCACATCAAGCGGTAACGTACTGGCGATAGAGGCCTCAAGTATGTGATAGTGCTGAATGAAGGATTCGATGGTTTTCCTTATTTCTGGGAGGTTATCACCTGCGTTAATGAACGGTGAGAGCAAATATTTTTGTTGCTCCAAAGGCAACATTTTAAGATGTTTTCGATAGAGACTGGCAAGAAAATCCTTATAGCGGAGGCCTGTGGTTACTTCATCCTTGATAGATAATGTATAAGTAAGGTGGGGGTGTGATTCCTTTTCAAAGTAAGTATAGGTCTGTTTACTTTCTTTGGTATGATGCCCTTTTTGGGGATGGAATTGATTATCATAGGTAACATGCACCGATGCTTCCTTACTTAATGGAATCATCCTGTCCTCTCCCCGTGCAGATCCCCAACCTGTACTTTTGACAACCAAAAATTCACGGGTAATCTCATCCATGTTATCAAGAGAAAAAAGAACGGAGCCAGCTTCACTGTCGTTAAAATAGCTGTGTGCCAGAATCGTGTCGGGATTTATTCCGAGGCCACCAAAGACAAAATAATGTGAGTTGTGGCAAATGGCTAGATCGCCTATAAGCCCGTATGGTGTGGTGTCATAGGCATTTTGAAGACGATGAAAGGGGCGTAATGCACCCGAGCGCATCATTTTATTATAACCAACAGGATCAAGAGTTGCGTGCTTCATGTAATAGGGGGCAGTGGCTATGTGTGCCAATAGACGTTTGATGAAAGGAGAGAGAGTGGGGGCAAAGTCGCTTTCATTAAAAACAAATTGACTCGGTGATGATGGGGTAGGAAGTAATTCTATTTCTCTAAGGCGTGCCATAGCAAAACGCCGCGAAAAGATAAGTTGAAAATTCCGAATATAGGTTTCTAGCCAATGAGGAAATGTGCGTGAGGGAGGTAGTAAAGCAACAATATTGCGATTGCGATCATAGCACTGGATTTGATTGCTTTTGCGCTGTGCATAGCGAAATTTTGCTTTTAATAATGGTCCTCCTTCTAATTCTACCCAGGCTTCAAGCGAGATCTGCGTGTTGTTGAGCTGAATTGAATAATTAAGATAATGATTTAAAAAGACGTCTGGGTGCTCCAGTAAGGCACATATGATTTCTTTATCAATGTTGAGACCTAAAAAAATAAGATCAACTGGAGAGCAGTTATGGATGCTTTTTAATAATGGATCGGCACCTTTTCGTAAAAGGTAGCGGATAACGTTAGGTGAGGTGTCATGTTGAATGGCTTTGTGAAGTGGTGTCTCTCCAGAGATTCCGATCGTGCCGTTGATGTCGGCTCCCTGATCAACAAAAAATGTTAGGACAGATTCATTACACTTATGGACAATAGCATAAGCGAAGCCCTGATTAATATCGGCCCCATGGTCAATCATGATCCTAAATAAGTCTAGATTTTGTGTTTGATCAAGGGCAAATTCTAAAATTTGGTTGGTTGACGTGGCAACGTCAATTCTTGAAAGTAGCTCTTTTAGGCTAGGAATATCGTTTAAAAGAATCGATTTTTTAATGGAGAAATAGTCAAAATCAGGTTTATTATATTCAATGAAATCAACATCTGGTTCAAATTCAAAAATGCCATCACTATCGGAAGAGGAATCACGAAGCTTCATAATAGATTGTTTTTGATAATTATATGAAATATTGTAAGTAAGTTATCAGAAATTATTTTGTTATTCAAGGCGTTGTGTAATAAATTCTGTGTTTGAAATGGGGGTTAGTGATGACGTAAGCGATCGTCATTGATCGTCAATCTAAAAAAAAATGTAGGCAGAGCATCCTATTTGGGTATATGTTAAGATCAAATTTTAATCAGGAGACCCGTATGTTTATTGTTCTTATTCATTATATCAAGCCTCTGGCAGAAGTAGATATTCACCGTGATGCGCACAGGGAGTATATTGATAAGCAAATACAGGCAGGAACGATATTAATGGCCGGTAGGCAGATTCCACCAGTGGGAGGGGCCTTTGTTGCTCGGGCTGCATCGCGCGAGTTTCTTGAAACCATGGTGTTGGAAGACCCATATCATAAAGCAGGGGTAGCAACGTTTGAGATGATTGAATTTGATGCGGGCAAATTGCACCCATCATGCCAACATTTGGCTTCATCTTAAGGAGTCATTGTGGAGGGAAGCAATCATATTATTGCCTTTTACCTTTCGCCTGAGCTTAAAGCCGCAAGCCCATTGCAGCAACATGATCAGGAAAAAGCAATCGCAGATTTTATGTTGCATAACCAAATCGATCTGAGCGCTTCGGTTGGCCCCTTCGAAGGGTACTTATCGTTGCAGGATAATAAGTGGATCCTGAATATTAGAGAGCATCTTGGCGGTGCATCGGTTGCTGATGTTAAAATACCGGTATCTAGTTTGCGTAAGATGATTAAGGATTACAGCATTATCTGTGAAAATTATCAACAGGCGGTGGCGACGGCCGATCCTTCAAAGGTGCAGGCCATTGATATGGGGCGCAGAAGCCTTCATAATGAAGGCGCTGAAATGTTAGTTAAAATCCTTTCTTCAACCCTTGACATCGACTTTGAAACAGGTCGCAGGCTTTTTTCAATCCTGGTGGTGGTGAGTAGACGTTAATTTTTAACGAAAAGGATGAATAAACCTAGTAATTTAGTCGGGAATATGGCATACTTTAGAGAGATATAATCAAGGTACGTTTATGTTTATCCAAACCGAATCCACACCGAATCCAGAAACATTAAAATTTATGCCCGGCGTTGAGGTCATGGGCGACCAGGGGCCTGTTAGCATCAGTTCGGAAGAGGAAGCTAAATCGCGCTCGCCGCTGGCTGCATCTTTATTTGAAATTGGTCGAGTCAAGTCGGTCTTCCTGGGATCTGATTTTGTATCGGTGACAAAAATTCAAGATGCAGATTGGAGCACGTTGAAAGTTGAAATACTGACTACGATTATGGACCATTTTTTAGCGGGCAAACCTGTACTTAGTCATGCAGACGCATCACCTGCACGTTCGACTCATCATCACCATCATGGCGGTGGGTGTTGTGGTGGGCTTGCTGATGATGGTGATGAATTTGAAGATACCGAACTTACCAAACAAATCAAAGAATTACTTGAAACCCGTGTGCGTCCAGCGGTTGCCCAGGATGGCGGGGATATTACCTTTAAGCGCTTTAATGAAGAAACAGGTATTGTCTATCTTGAACTTCATGGAGCATGCTCTGGATGCCCAAGCTCTACGGCCACGTTGAAGCAAGGGATTGAAAATATGCTAAAATACTATGTCCCCGAAATTACAGCTGTTGAAGCCGTTAATTAAGGCGCATGAACCTAAAGATGAAACGATTTTCATTGTGTCGTTTTTGGGATTGGAATATACTTGAAAAGAATACGCCCTGTTTTAAACATTAAGAGAGGTTTTATGAATGATTTTACCCGCGTTTCCAGTGGTATTAACGCCAAGCCGGTGAGTTATAATGATAGCTTGCGTGCGTTTATGATGAGTGTCTATAATCACATGGCGACTGCGTTGGCTATTACTGGATTGATTGCTTATTTCGTTGGTACTAACACCCAGATTTTCCAAATGTTTTATGGAACTCCGGTTATTTATGTGATTATGTTTGCGCCTGTTGTCTTGGCGATGGTGTTCGGTGCAAAAGTCTATACGATGTCGCCTAAAGCTGCCGCTATTGGACTGTATAGTTTTGCTGCGCTTATGGGGATCTCGACGGCTTATATCTTTATGGTGTATACGGCGGTCAGTATTGCCAGTACGTTTTTTATGACGGCGTCTATTTTTGGAGGTATGAGTTTATACGGTTATACTACCAAAAAAGATCTTACCTCATGGGGTAGCTTTTTGGTCATGGGAATGTTTGCTGCCATCTTAGTGAGCGTTGTGAATATCTTCCTTAAAAGCCCTGCTATTTCGTATGCTGTTTCGTATGTGGTGGTATTTCTGGTCATTGGCTTAACGGCTTATGATACGCAAAAATTAAAACAGATTCACTACCAGGTCTCTGGAGACCGGACGATGGTTGCCAGAGCATCTATTGCCGGAGCTTTTAGCCTTTATCTGGATTTCCTTAATTTATTTATCCAACTGCTTCGTTTATTTGGAAACAGAAAATAATAATGAAGTGTTGAAAATATCTAAAAAACCCGCATGTTACGCATGCGGGTTTTTTTATGATGAGGCCTTTTTGCGTTGCTTCTTGGTGTATTACTCGTTAAACTCGTATGATCAACGACTAAGGTCAAAAAATATGCTAGATGAGGGCCCTTGTTATGGCCGAAAACGAGTACATATTAAAGGAGCAGGAAACTGCCATTCCTGAAGACCATGAGTATGGTCTTGACCGTGGACGTATGCGTGCCGTTGTTGATGCTATTGACCAGCATGATGAAAAAAAACTTCTCGAATTATTAGAACCTGTCCATCCTGCCGATATTGCTGACAGTATCAACTTAATGAGTTACGACAAGCGAGCCTCGTTTGTGGAGTTGCTTGGTGATAATTTTTCACCGCTAATCCTCGTTGAGTTAGAAAGTGGTGTTCGCGATGAAGTCATCGAGATGCTGGGTATTGAGCGAGCAGCTAGAATTATAAAACAATTAAGCATAGAAGATGCTTTTGATTTTATTGAAGATATCGATGAAGAGCATCGGCATGCAATCTTACCAGAACTTCCAGAAAAAACCCGCGCAGCGATTGAAGAGGCGCTTGAATATCCAGACGATAGTGCCGGCCGTCTTTTGCAGAAAAACCTGGTTTCTGTTCCTGAATATTGGACAGTAGGGCAAACCATTGATTATCTGCGTTCTAAAAAGAAGCTGCCGAATGATTTTCATCATGTCTTTTTGGTGGATCCGCAGCATCGGCCGGTAGGGTCAATCCTGGTCAGCAGATTGATTCGAAAACAGCGGGCAACTGTGATCAAAGATATCATGGATATCGATCTTAAATTGATCCGCCCGGAAATGGATCAGGAGGAAGTGGCTTATATTTTTCGTCAATACGGGTTGGTATCAGCGCCGGTAGTCGATGAACAAGGGCATTTAAAGGGTATCATTTCCCTTGAAGATGTCGTGTCCGTTATTGAGGAAGAAGCTGAAGAGGATATTTTCTTACTCGGAGGGGTTGGCCAGGACGACATCCATGCGAGTTTATTAGAAACATCGCGTAAGCGTTTTTTATGGCTGTTCGTTAATTTTCTCACGGCCATTCTGGCTTCTTATGTGATTAGTTTATTCCAGGGATCGATTGAAAAAGTGGTTGCCCTGGCGGTGCTGATGCCTATTATTGCCTCCATGGGCGGTAATGCAGGAACACAAACCCTTACGGTTGTTGTAAGGGCCATTGCGACTAAAGATATAACCTCTGCCAATGCTATGCGCGTTCTTTTCAAAGAATTTATGGTGGGGTTTATCAATGGAATATTATTTGCGTTAGTGAGTGGTGTGTTGGTGGGATTATGGTTCCACAACTGGACGTATAGCCTTGTCTTTGGTTTGGCCATCACGCTGAATTTAATTTTTGCTGGATTTTCTGGCGTATTGATTCCTATTTCCCTGGTAAAATTGGGTCTTGATCCTGCTATTGCTTCGGGCGTGTTTTTAACAACCGTAACAGACTGTGTGGGGTTTGCAGGATTTTTAGGTTTTGCCACCTATTTTCTGTTTCATTTCAATCATTTTTAGAACGTGATTAACATGTTAGCGATCGATCATATTCAAGCATTATCCGAGATTGATCATTGTCGGACTATTGCGGCACACGACGATATCAAAAAATTTTGCATCCCTGAGCGTGGAAATGAAATAGGCAAGACGCCCTTAGTGTTAATGCCCTCTACGACGGAAGCCGTTTCAGCAATTCTATCTTATTGCCATCAGCACCAACTGGAGATAATGCCCCAGGGCGGATTGACAGGGCTTGCTGGTGGTTCTATCCCCACGGCCAGTGATACGCAAATTGTGTTAAACCTCTCGCGTTTAAATCAAATGATTCAACTGAAAGACGGGTATGCCACTGCACAGGCAGGGATGGTGTTATCAACTTTTAAAGATGAAGTAGCAAGAAAAGGGCGTTATTTCCCCCTTTCCTATGGATCGGAACAAAGTGCACAACTTGGAGGTGCTGTTGCGACCAATGCAGGTGGAATTAATTTTTTGCATTACGGAGGGGCAAGGCAATTACTCTTAAAGCTGAAAGTGGTTTTAATGGATGGTACTATCCTTGAACTAGGGAATACGGTTCCTAAAGATAATTGCGGCTATGATATCAAGGATCTTTTTGTCGGAAGTGAAGGAACTTTAGGTGTTATTACCGAAGTGACGTTTAGGTTATTTAATCCGCGCGCACAAACCTATACCAGCTTGGTAGGTTTAACGGAGATTGAGCCTTTACCACAGATATTCAAGCAATTAAAATCGGGCATGGGTGATAGTTTAACGGCCTTCGAATTGATTAATCGGCAGGCATTTCAATTGGGTTTTGAGTCTTATATCAAAGATCACGGCGATCTGGCCTTGTTTGATCAAAGCTATCCCTGGTATCTTCTCTTTGAATGTTCTACGTCCAGCCCGTATATGAATCTTCAGGAAATGCTGATACTAACCTTAGAGGCGGATCATTCTTTTATCAACCTTGAACAGGTATTGCTGGCGGAGAATTTAGAAAAAGCAGAAGCGTTGTGGTCGTGCCGACATCGTATTTCGGATGCAGCCAAGCACTATCCTGGCATTACTTTTGATATTTCAGTGGAAGATATCGATGGGTTTGTCAAAGAATTTTCAACGAAGATCACGGCGATTCATTCCCAGCTGGTGCCTGTTATTTTTGGTCATGCAGGTGATTATAACCTGCACGTCCATGCGCGTAATATGTCATCCAAGCAGGATTTATCTGCTTTAGAGAAGCAACAGCTGGAAGATCTGGTGTTTGCTATTTTAACATCGATGAAAGAAAAAAAACTCGGGGCCAGCCTGAGTGCAGAACATGGCATTGGTCGCCATAAAAAGCGCATGTTGTCATCATGGGTTCCGCAGGTGCATATTCAAGCCATGAAAGGTATTAAACAACTGTTTGACCCGCAGTCACTCCTGCATGACGGCGTGATATTCGATAAGGACTAAATGAAATGTTACATCGTTGGTTAAAACCTAAATCATTGCGTACATGGATGCCATGGATGATGAAACTATCGATCTGTGTCTGTGTGATCACGTTAGGTTTGGGGCTTTATTGGTCGCTATTAGCATCCCCTGCCGATTATCAACAAGGCGATACGGTTAGGATTATGTATATCCATGTTCCGGCGGCCTGGATGGCCATGATGATTTATTCGATTATGGCAGGTGCAAGTGGCGCTTATTTAGTATGGCGCAATCCGGTGATGCCTCTTATTGCCGAAGAATCAGCACCACTTGGGGCAGCCTTCACCTTTATGTGCCTGGTGACTGGTTCATTATGGGGCAAACCTATGTGGGGGACCTGGTGGGTGTGGGATGCCAGGCTTACCTCGGTTTTGGTGTTGTTCTTTTTGTATATTGGCTATTTATTCCTGGTGAGTGCGCTGCGCAGTAAAGAAGCCTATGAGCGCCTTACGGCCATGCTGGTATTAATCGGTTTTGTGAATATTCCCGTCATTAAATTTTCGGTGGAATTCTGGAACACATTACACCAGCCTGCCAGCGTTATCCGTAAAGGTGGCATAGCCATCGATACCGCCTTCCTAAAGCCTTTGTTTACGATGGGTATTGCATTCATGGCGCTTTATCTGGCGCTGTTATCGGTGAGAGTGTTGAGGCGATTGCGGGCGGGATAATATTGACAGACTTGGTGGACGAATGTCCACCAAGTCTGTCATAATCTAATATAATGCTATTCTAATCTCAGTACAAAATTCTGAACTCAAAATGAAAATGCTTAAGATAATGAAACCAGGTTCTGTGTATGAGATGGATTTCCAAGTTCTTTTGTTGCTGCCTTAGTGGCGCCTTCAATAATCTTAGCCATTTCGTAAGCTTTAGGAAGGTTATCCACATCCAATACTTGCCGCATAGTTCTATCCGAAATTCCTCTATATACTCCGTTGTTTTGTTTCACGTAATCCCTTAAACTTTCTCTGTCAAACATCTGATTATCTGGGGCTACAACGGGGTCTTTCATAATTTCACTGGTTATTGGATCTTCAATAGTTATCTCGCTCACTATGCTATTTCTTCCAACAAAATCGATAATATCATCTTCCGTTACTCCTGCTTCCTTAGCCTTAAAAAGTGCTTGAACAATAGCATTATTACGAGTATTACGAGGAGATTCCTTCTTTGAAGGCTGTATTCTTTCACGGTAACCAGGCTGGTTATTCGCGGACACATTGACTCCTGGTATTTGATTTTCATTGGAGGAGTGATTGTATGCAGGAACAGCTACTGGTGCTGGATTATGAACTGGGGTACGAATGTTTGCAGGAAAAACTACAGGTGCTGGATTATGAACGTGTCTACGATCGTTCTGATTCAAACCAGGGTTGGTTTGTGGGGGAAGAAAATAATAAAATGGCTCATCAGGATGTGTTTCAGCCGGATTGTTCACGTTTGGAGTATGATTTCCTCGTACAAGATCGCGCGTTACTTGAAATAATCCACGGCGCCCTTTTTTCTCAGGGGTGTTTTTCTCTCCAATTAATATCATTTTAGTGGCGGCTAAGGGAACGCTTGGTAAGGTCAACACTAATGCGGCACCGGTCTTCGTTGCATCGCGTAGCAAGAGGCCTCCATTATAAATCAATCCCCTGCCAACAACAATGCTTCCAGCTCCACCTAGAATAAGCGGGCCTGCAACCGTCGCCGTTAAGCCGACTTTAACAGTACCTAATCCATCTTCTGAAAAAAGAGGTGCTACAAGTGTAGAAGGAATGCTAACAACGGGAATAGCTAGTCCTCCGACAATCATAATGCTTCCCACCAGGACTTCCCCTGTGCCCGCTATTAGATGGCTGGTTGATTTTAAAGCATAGAAAAGGGGAGCAAGGGTTGCGCTTCCAACATTTTTCCAATTATCATAAGTATCAAGTGGGTGTCTGACAACGTGATTCATTCTTAAGTAAAGATTTGAACGAATTTTATTCTTATGTTCGCGCTTGTAATCACCGTAGGATTCCTCACCAAGAAATGAAAAGCTGGTGGTGTATTTAGCTAATAAACGGGCATTACCTGTTTTTAAAGGCAGCTTTTCTTTACCTTTTTTTGTTTTCCATTTAAATGCATTGTCTTTATCTTGTTCTACAAGGTCAATATGATGTAGGCGTTTTTTTTGACATAGTTATCTACCATTTATAGTTTTATACTATTTTGAAAATATAAAATATATTTATTTTGTCAACAACTTGTTGTTAATATTTCTGTTTTTTCATGAACTATATGACCTTGTATGTGATTTAGAAGCGAAAATTCACATATTTATATGTTAATATATAATTTGATGTATGTATTTGTTTAATATTTACTATGTTGTCGATAAAATAGATAACGTTTCTTTTGGGATATATTAACGAGAAGAGAATGGTTGATTTGTTGGGGGCTGCGAAGTCATAATGGCCTATACAATGTAAATAATAGAAACACTTATTCTCTTTTTTTGTTGTTTTGTTTAATTTAAAATTAAATATGATTTATTATCATTGTTCATGATGCTGATAGAAAAAGATGTGTTATGTCCAAAAAAACAATTGATATTGATAGTTATTTAAAAGAGACTTTGGAATACTTTACTTCTAATGAATACACTACTTCTAGAAAAGAATATACTAATCAAGACAATAGTTCTAGTAAAGAACAGCTACCCGAGGTTAGTCGTAATACGATAGAAAAATCTATTCCTTCTTTAGCGGATAAAGGGATGTCTGACAAAGAGATCGAAGAATATCTTAAGAAAGATTTAGAAAATTTGAAAAGATCGGATGCAAAGCCGGTGGGTTATTCTAATTTTATAAGGGATGTTGAGAAAAGAATTGGAGATAGATTTGAAGAAGACCGTAATGACCGCCAGGCAAAGGTTTATGGTCATCTCGAAGACGTGTGTAAAGAGAAAGATATAACGATTCAATCCGCGGAATTTTATAAAGATGGTGGCATGAAGATTACCGTTCAGGAAAAAGGTAAGGATAAAGATGTTTATTTTTCTGCTGAGAAGGTTGCAGAACAGTCGGCAAAATTAGAAAATAACAATGGGTCCAAGCAGGCTGGAGAAGAAAAGGTTAAAGCGTATGATGTGAAGAATGGTGCAGAAAATAGAGAAAGAAATGGAACTCCTATCGTAGGAAATACCGATCTAGAAGCGACATTAACCAGTGCCTTAGAAGGTAACCACAAATCTTCCGTTGGTTTAAAAAATAAAAGTGCAGATAGAAAGGTTAAAGAATTAAGTGACGAGGATATAAAAAATCTGGATGAATCCGCGGTTAAAAAGTTTTTCTTAGATAATAAGCCACTTGAAAAAGAGTCGGCAGAATCTAAAAATGACATGTTAAAAGCTAAACGAGACGAATTGAAACAAAACGACACCAAAGCAAAAGCCTTAGGATTTAACGGTGACGAAGCCAAACAGAAAGTGGATGAACTTAAAAATGACCCTGACCGGCAACAAAAAATCAAAAACTATACACCGCAGGAATTAGATTCATTGCTGTTGCCTGACACAGAAAAAAAGCAAAGTAAGAGAGAGATCCTAAATGCTAACATTGTTGCTGATGCAGGTAAGAATGCCGTTGGCAATGACAAAATTCAACCAGAGGACGCTAGAAAACAACAATTAATCAACTATGTAGAAGGGCCATCAGACGTAGGTTTGCAAAACAAGGCTGTTGATGCAGCATTAAAGAAGATGTCGAATGAAAAGATGAATAGTTTGTCTGCCAAGGAATTACAGGAACACTTTAAAGAAAAAGATGTTAAGCGATTCCTTGATGCGGCTAAAACTGAAAGGGAGAAGGAGGGGGGCAATAAGAACGCCAAATGGTCTGATTTTGCGAAGACAGAATTGGCAGATAAAAAGCAAGAATTAATAGATAAAGATAAGCAAAAGGAACAAGAGCCAGCTAAACCAAAAGCCAGTGAAAAAGTTGGGGAATTATTAGGCAATCACGAAGAGAAGCTTGCACAAGGTGTAAAAGATACGGCAAGCGCAGGAAAGACAGCGCTCGGTGCCATGGGTAAGGGAATGGCGTTAACGGTTGTGGCAACGGTAGCAGCTGGCGTCTTATTGGGGCCTGTAGCGATTGGTGTGCTCGCCGCTGGCGTTATAGCAACAGCTGCATACACGGCCTATAAAACGGGCGGCAAGATAAGCGATAGCCAAACCTTTAAAGACGTTAAACATACAGCAAAAGAAGCCGGGACTAACCTTGTCGTGAAAGCACTTTCAACGGCGATAGTTAAGGGAGTCGAGGCGATTGAAAAAAAGAATGAAGAAAAAGAGGCTAAGACGGCAAAGAAGTTTAGCATTGAAGAAAATGGAAAAGAAGTAGGCAAGGGACTTAAGGATCTTAGAAAAAATCTGAAGGGCATGAAAGGAAGTGTTTCTGTAGAATTTAAAGTTGGTGACGAGACCATACTTAAGATGATGGATAAAGATGTAAAAGACATCAGAAAACAATTAGAAAAACCAGAAGTAAGAAAACAAATAAAGACCTTAAGAGATGCAAAAATGAGTGAATCGCAGCAAGCTGGAGGGCAATCCCATCCACAAACCCCGCGTGTTGAGGTTAAGTCTACTGGGAAAGCGAAATAGCATTAAATGTTTAATCGTAGTATCTTCGCTAAAGGTGATGCTTTTTATCGGCTTACGGCAACAAAGCTTCTGGATCAACGGCCTTTGTTTCTTTGCGGATGGCGAAGTAGAGTTGTGGTTTGCTGATATTGCCCGTGGTGCCGACATTAGCAACGGCCTGTCCTTCACTCACTTTCTCTCCTTCGCTGACAAAAATCTGGTCAGCGTGGGCATAAGTGGTGATGTAGTCGCTTTTGTGCTTAATCATCAACAAGTTGCCGTAACCTTTAATGCCATTGCCAACATAAATAACTTTACCAGGGGCTGAGGCCAGGATATCGGTTCCTTCTTTAGCGCTAATGGTGATGCCATCCATTTTTTCACCCGACTCTTTAACGCCAAAATGGGAAAGGACTTTACCTTTTAGGGGCCACGAAAAGCTAGGCGTGCCGGCACCAAACCAGCCACTATGCGCATTTCGCTTCTCTGAAGACTTCTCTACGTCATCGGGGGATACCGAGCTGGAAGCAAGCTCAACCTTGGCGTCTTGCTTTGATTCGGGTTTGGTGATTTTGGCTTGAGGTTTTAAAGCAGGGATTGGTGTTGGTTTGGATGATGGACTGTTAGGCAACGTAGTCGGTTCAGACTCTACATTGTTGAGGGGAAGATTCGGTGTTGCTTTGGCTGGTAGATCAGCCGGTAAATTATCAACGGATGGGGTTGCTGGTTGGCTAGGGTGTTGAGCCGTAGATGGAATCGTTACCGGTGGTATGGGAAGGGTGGTGACTTTATCGTTATCAGTAAATCGATCAGAACTGGGTAATAATGGTTCATCTTCCGTCGGTGAAAAAGGTGCTGATACATCCACTTTCTCTGTTTTTTGTTCAGACGGGATAGTAAAAGAGGTAGGCTCCGTATTGGCTTGCAGGGATGACGGAGTAAGGGCAATTTTTTGTCCTGCAAAAACGGTATAAGGTTCCGTCATGTGGTTGAATTTAGCAAGCTCATGCCAGTTTACGTTATAATTACGGGCAATGGATGCCAGGGTTTCACCCGCTTGGACAATGTGGGTGGATTCATTTGCATCAGCGGCAATATTGGCAGCATGAACTGATGAGCGTCTGGAAGATGAAGACGGGGTGGTTTTGGCTTTTTTAACCGTTGGCTTAGAATAACTATTCTGGCCATAGACTACTTCGGCTGGCTCTTGGCTGGCACACCCAGTAAGGATTAACGCACCAGAACATAAGCCGGTAAGGAACAAACAGGTAAGTAAATCGGCAGGAAACCTTTTAGTAAGGACGGACATGTCTATAAAACCCCAAACATCTAAAAAAGAACAGGGGCTAGAGTATGTTAATTAACAGAAAACTGCAAGTGCTGTAAAGGCAAAAACAAGCGGAAAAGAGAGGGGCACTTCAGGCGATTAAATCAGGATACAGGAAACATTCAAGATAGGCGATTTGATCTTTGAGTGTCAATTTACGTTTTTTGTGACGCTGAATGGTGAAAAGGCAACGCTGTGGGTCTTTATCCAGCGTTTGGATTAATTGATCCAGCTCGCGATGTTCGCGTTTAAGTTCGTCTAGCTCTTTCAACAGCTTATCTTCTTCCATAGGTTACCTCACCGAGGTGGCATTATAACCTATAATTTACATTTCTACAACCCTAGTTTTGGCTTTTAATGAAATTCACTTTCCGCCCCAGCGTTTCACCATCTGGGAGTCGATATTAAATAAATCTAAAATGCGGCCAACGGAGTGATTAATAATATCATCAAGCGTTTGTGGACGATTATAAAAAGCAGGCACTGAAGGAGCAATAATAGCCCCTATTTCTGCTAAATGAGTCATGGTCCTTAAATGACCAACATGAAGAGGAGTCTCCCTCACCATTAAGACTAATTTACGGGCCTCTTTAAGCGTTACATCCGCTGCTCTGGTTAAAAGTGAGGAAGTCACCCCCGTTGCTATCTCGGACATGGTACGAATAGAGCAAGGAGCAATAATCATCCCTGAGCAAGGAAAAGAACCGCTGGCAATGGCTGCCCCAATGTCATGGGCCTGGTATGAATGGGTGGCAAGTTGTTGGATATCGGCAGGGGTGAAGTCTGTTTCGGTTGCAAGCGTAATCACTGAAGCTTTGCTCATGACCAAATGTGTTTCTATCCCACATTGTTTAAGAACTTCAAGAAGCCTTATTCCGTAAAGGCTACCTGAGGCACTGGTAATCCCAATAATGAGCGATTTGTGTGTCATTGTTTATGCCTATTAATGGCTATCTGGCGTGGTTTTTGGTGCTTTACTGTTGGAAACTGATTTTTGTTTTGCTGCTGCAGGTTTGGTCTGTTTGGTTGCTTTGCGTTTTTTATGTTTTTTCTTCACCGATTTTTTTTTGTGAATGGTGGTTTTCTTTTTATAACTTGTTTTTTCAATTTTGCTCTGGGAGGCTATCTTGCTTTTTTTTTCTGGATCGGCTGAATTGGCGTCTGCATCAGATTTATCATCTGAAGGAACCGCATCTTTGCCAGTTTGTAGGGTAACGTTGTTTCTATCGATGGGCTGGGGGGCACCAAAATTATGTGCTGAATAGGTGGGATTATCGGAATGTTTGTTCGCGTATAAGGTATTAAACCCCTGGTTCATCAAAACAATCATTTTATCATCACGGCTTTGGATGCTGTCGCCACCCATGACTACGCCAATCAATGAAAAACCATTACGTCTGGCGGTGGTAACCAAGTTATAACCTGAGGCGCGGATAAACCCTGTTTTTAATCCCTCGGCTCCCCGATAATGTTGCAGAACGCGATTATGCCCCTTGATTCGCCGACCTTTAAAAATAAACCCAGTGCGCGAAAACAGAGGATAATATTCGGGATGATTGCGTTGAATGGCCATTGCCAGAATGGCAAGGTCATAGGCGGTGGTAATTTGTTCATCATCAGGAAGGCCTGAGGCATTTTTGAAAACGGTATTGTTCATGCCGAGTTTGCGCGCAGTCAAGGTCATCTGTTTTGCAAATTGCCATTCGCTGCCACCAAGCGCTTCAGCAGCCACAACGGCTGCATCATTGGCGGATAATACAATCATGCCTAAGACAACATCTTCTACCGACACTCTGGAGCCGGCTTTCAGACCTAATTTAAGGGGCGATATCTCCGCTGCTTTTTCGGAAACAGCAAGCATTTGTCCCATCGCGAGTTTTCCGGTTTTAAGTGCATCAAACACTAAGTAGAGGGTCATCATTTTGGTCAAGGAGGCGGGATATCTGGTTTCGCCTGCGTATTTTTGGTAAAGGATTTTTCCATTAGTTGCATCCACGATAAGCTCAGCTTTGCGTTCATCGGCACAAGCAGTTCCAGCAAATAAATGGAGCGGAAGGCTGAAAGCGGTGATTAATAGGAGTAACCGTATGATGTGTTTCCCAATAGCCATAACAACCTAATAATTAAATCACCCAACCCCCGGCAAACGACCTATATCTATCGCGGGGAAGCATTTTAGCATCATAAGTACTAAAAGTAAACACAAGGATAACGGCCGAGTCAACCATAAAACGTGTTTTCCCCAAATCAATCAACCCATATACGCTATGAATCGAAAGGTTATTGGAATCTTGAAACGTTAAGGATTTTAGAGTATAAAATGTCCTTTATATAAAAGAGGTTTAAATGGCTACTTCAGAACAACCATTGGTTAGTATCGTCATGGGAAGCAAGAGCGACTGGGACGTAATGGAATCGGCTCACGACATGTTAAAGAAATTAGCGATCCCTCATGAGGTAAAAGTAGTCTCAGCCCATCGTACACCCGATCGATTGATTGAATTTGCCAAAGGTGCCAAAGCAAGAGGCATAAAAGTGATTATTGCTGGAGCAGGAGGTGCGGCGCATCTTCCTGGGATGGTGGCGTCGATGACATCACTCCCTGTGCTTGGCGTGCCAGTGGAAAGCAAACATTTGAAAGGGTTGGACAGTTTATTATCGATTGTGCAGATGCCTGGTGGGGTTCCAGTGGGAACACTTGCTATTGGCAAAGCTGGTGCAACCAATGCTGGTTTGTTAGCCGCTTCTATTTTGGGTTTATCAAATACCGGCATTGCGGAATCAGTTGAAAAATTTCGCCGTGAGCAAACCGAATCAGTTCCTGAGTCACCACTTTCTTAAGCAGCAGCAATATGATTACATTTAACATGAATAAGCATCTATGTCGTTAGTTCCTGGTTCAATTATTGGTATTGTTGGTGGTGGTCAGTTAGGCCGAATGATGGGCCTTGCTGCTGCCGAATTAGGATATAGGGTGCATATTTTGACGGATCAAAAAGATTCCCCAGCATCCCATGTCAGTGTTAAAACCACCGTTGCGGAATATACCGATAGTGAAGCCATTCAACACTATGTTCAAAGTGTTGATGTGGTGACGTTTGAATTTGAAAATATCCCGGTTCAAATTCTTGATATGATGTCCGGTTATCGTGCTATCCATCCTTCGAGCCAGGTGTTGTATGTGACGCAGAATCGTGTGCGCGAAAACAATTCATTCGAAAACAAGGTATTCAAACGGCAGATTTCAGGGAAGTGAATTCTTTTGATGATTTAGTCGCGGCTGTAGGTGAATTGGGTTTTCCTTGTATCTATAAAACGGCCGAGTTTGGTTATGATGGCAAAGGACAGGTACGGATTACCCAGGAGACTTCGCTTGAGTCGGTATGGGCAACCTACCAGCATTATCATGGCATCGTTGAAGCATGGGTGCCTTTTATCAAGGAAGTATCGGTGATTGTTTGCCGTAACGTGCATAAAGAAATCCGTTATTTTCCTATAGCAGAAAACCGTCATGAGAATGGTATTCTAGTAGAAACATCGGTTCCTGCCAGCATAGAAACAGAGATAGAGAAAAACGCACAACAGATTGCCATTAAGTTGGCCGAGTCCCTTGATCTGGTGGGAACTCTGGCTGTTGAGTTATTTGTGGATCTTAACCACCAGCTTTTGGTTAATGAACTGGCACCACGTCCACATAATTCGGGCCATTTTACCATTGATGCGTGTATTACATCTCAATTTGAGCAGCATGTTCGTGCTATCTGCGGGTTACCGTTGGGCGATGCCGCACTTCATACACCGGCGAAAATGATTAATCTCATTGGGAAGGGGATTGATGATTGGCAATATTATATGCTCAACCCCCGCGCCAAAATCCATATCTATGGAAAGACCGAAGCAAAAGCAGGGCGTAAAATGGGGCATGTGACGATATTGGGGTAGGTTTGGATGAGATATTGCGTGGGTAGTGCAATGAATAGCCATTGCCTCTAGCTTACGTCTCATACTCCAAAAAAAGCTGAGTATGACGGAGTGCGTGGCGAACTATTTGTCGAAAAATACTACCATTTTCAATTTTTAGGCCGTTTTAAGTCGTACGAGCGAAGGAGGGTGTTGTCTAAAAACTGGGCATCAATACAGGATCATTCTGATCGGTTTGCAAGAGCAATCGCTCATCTGCTACCGAACAACAATCGGCTTGTCCGAACGGATTTCTTCCAGTGTTCCTAGAAAACGGTAGGTTTTCCCATCCAGAAAAACTTCTACGGAGCCTGGGTTGTTGGCAGAAATAAAAATTCCGTCTTTATTGCCCGGCACAAAAAGCGCATCGCCTTCTTTAAGTTGGTGAATGCTGGGATAGGCTTGATCGGCCGGGGTGATTTTTAAGATGGTGGAAGAGGTGGCCAAAACCACGATTTTGCTGCCTTTATCGGTTGGGCCTTTAATGAAGGCGCCAAGGGATGACATGCGTGAATTGCTTACGATAGACGGTTTTACTTGTAAGCTTTGATCGGCTCTGGATTTATGCCAGAAACCATAAATGATCAATGCCAGCGCAACCGAAATTAAAATAACCCACCATTTAGCTTTAAAATGGTTACCAGGTTGCGACACCGGCGTTTGCCAATCTTCGGTAGGCACATTATGTTTGCCAAGTTTGAAATTTTCAAAAAGCGGATTATTGTTAATGCCCAGATGTTTGGAATAACTCTTTAGATAGCCCTTCACATAGACATCAGCAGGAATATCGGCAATACGGCCTTCTTCCATGGCTTGCAGATAGCGGCTACGAATTTTAAGAGCCTCGGAGACCTCCTCAAGGGTAGAGCCTTTTTGCTGGCGCGTTTGCGAAAGTAAGCGGCCAATTTTTTGTTCAAGCGTTAAAACAGAGGGGCTTGCTCCATTAAAGAATTCCTGGTCGTATTTGCTGAGTTCATCATCATGAGCCGCAATAATAGGAGTTGCAGCTTTAGATTTAGAGCTCTCACGACGTTTCTCTACTACTTTATCCAGAGGATTTTTGATCCTTGTTGATTGCGGTTGATCAACCACCATCGTGTCGTTAAATTCATCTGAAAACAAACGTTCATTTTGTGCCATATCAACACCCACTCAACTTAAAATTAATGTTTTTGGACAATGTGCATTGTCTTTAAAACATGGTTTTTGCAATAATCAACAACCACCAAGGACCTTTTCCCACCCTGTTTAACGGATAATATCATGTAAGGGGGGGATTATGTCTACCCTTTCAATTTGACCCTCAATGGGCAGATCTATCTGGTTTGCGCTGCAATGTTCCCAGTCGGTTACTCCGGTGGCCTCGTTTAAATAAGATTTTGAAATGCTTGGTTTTTTGTTGATCTGCTGGTATACTACCGCGCATAGGAAAATAGATCCCATAATCAACACTATACCCATGGTATAGATCAGCCCTTTAAAGAAGCGGTCTACCGGTTGTTGTTCGTGTGGCTGTTGTGTCATAAATCTGTATAATAAAAGGTTTTGGGTATGGTATCACAGTTAGATAAATCATTGCAAGACCAAGAACAATTGAGTGCTTCCATGGAAGCATTCACAGTTGAAGCCGAATGGGTTTCAACAAGGCTGGATAAATATCTGGCCTCAGTTTCACCCACTCTGTCGCGCACCAGGGTGCAGCGATTGCTGGAAGAAGGGCATATTGCGGTCAATGATGCGATCTGCAAAGATGATTCTTACCGGGTTAAAGAAGGTGATAAAATCTGCATGGGTATTCCCGCGCCCCAGCCGACTGATCTGGTCGCCAACCCCACGATTCCCCTTGATATCGTTTATGAAGATGATGATCTGATTGTGGTTAATAAACAGGCTGGCTTATCGGTTCATCCGGTTAACATGCACGATCATCATACCTTGGTGAATGCGTTGATATCCCATTGCGGTGACAATTTGTCAGGCGTAGGCGGGGTTATCCGGCCTGGGATTGTCCATCGCCTGGATAAAGATACCACTGGCTTGATGCTGGTTGCCAAGAACGACCATGCTCACCAATTTTTATCGGAACAATTGGCAGATCGCTCGTTAAGTAGGGTGTATGTAGCGGTTTGTTGGGGAGTACCTAACCCTCCTTTTGCCACTATTAATACGCAGATTACGATGCACCCTCAGCATCGCACTAAAATGAGGGTGGTATCGCAAGGGGGCAAAGAAGCCATTACCAATTACCGCGTACTTGAGAGCCTGGCTGGAGGCAATTTTTCGATTGTTGAATGCCGATTATCCACAGGGCGTACCCATCAAATCAGGGTACATCTTAGCTATCGAGGCCATAGTCTGGTGGGAGATCATCTCTATGAAAAGCCCCTGTTAAAATCGTTGCGTAATCTTTCGCCTGCTGCACAGATGGCGGTAAAAGAATTCCCCCGTCAGGCGCTGCATGCTAAACAAATAGAGTTTATCCATCCTGTTACACAGGAAAAACTAACCTTTGACAGCCAGTTACCCGTAGACATCCAGAATTTAATACATACTATACCCAGTTAAACCCACTTAACGTGATAGGGTTCCTTTGGCGAGGGGAGCCTTTTGGAAGGGCGTGAACACGATGCGTATCTTACTCGTAGAAGATGATCAGATTTTAGGTTCGTCGCTTAAAAAAGCCCTGGAGAAGCATGCTTATGGCATTGACTGGTTTCAAGATGGTGAGTCTGCCGTTACAGCCTTGGCAAATAATGAATATGCAGCGCTGATCCTGGAGGGGCCTCCTGTTTACTGGTACGTTTACGGATATCTTGCACCATATCTATAATATTTTTAAATCCATCCAATGGAATAGAAGCATTCATGCTGCTGGCAAGCTGAATATCCTCAGCTTCACTTTGCACAAGTGAGGCATATGATTCGTTGGTACTGATAAACACGGTAAAAGCACAGAGCGTGCTAATGGTATATAGTTTGGATAATGTGGTCATGGATTTCCTTTTTTCTTTGGTTGCGTATAAATGGATTTTTCCTGTGGGCGTTATGAAAATCTCTGCGAATTTTTTTATCGTATTATTTCCTTAATTATTTGAATTTATTTTCATCCTCGTCTAAGTTATCGATAACGTCTTGAACAGTTCCTAAGTCAGTAGTTGTGAATAGCAGTTCACAGCTTTGTGAGTGAAGATAGATGCCTAGATATTCGGTTGCTAGACCTGATTCAATTGATCTGACATGAATAAATTCTTCTTTTCTTTTTTCTACAAGTGCGGAACGAATTAATTCTTTTCCTAATCCCAATTTGGCCTCATTAGATAATTTAAGAATTACCTTATATGCCTTATTTTTAATAATTTCCTGAGTAGGAAGCTGTACCTCGACTTGAATTAGATTTTTATCCTCTATTTCAAAATCTTCTTTCTGATCAAACGATCTATCTAAGATAACAACATATTTTTCTGACATTGACGTGCTTCCCATTGTTGTACCCGTTAGAAGTAGAGTCCTGAGTTTCTTATAACTGCTTTTGGTTTTACGATCAACACCGCAGGGGGGGGGGGAAGCTATTAGTAAGTAATTAGAAGGGAATGAATCCTTAGGCGGCTGTTTTAGGGGCTGTTGCAACCTGGGGTCGCAAATAAGCCAATGCTCAGTTCAAAATCTTGACTTCTGGCGCTTTTTATGATATTAAGTAATCTTAAGATCCACCTTTAAAACGTAGTATAATATCTAAACATGAGGTGGAAAAGGAGTTGTCCGTATGGCCCAGTTGTCATTGCCTGTTATTCAGTCGGATGGTTTATCACTTTACCTGGATGAGGTAAAACGTTTTCCTGTACTTAGCGCAGAAGAAGAATACATGTTGGCAAAGCGCTTTTCAGATTCAGGCGATGTTAATGCAGCTCACCAGTTGGTGACCAGCCATCTTAAGCTTGTTGTAAAAATTGCCTTTGGTTTCAGGGGATATGGTTTGCCCGTTATGGAGATGATCTCCGAAGGCAATATCGGCCTGATGCAAGCGGTGAAGCGGTTTGACCCGGAAAAAGGGTTTCGTTTGGCTACGTATGCCATGTGGTGGATTAAAGCTTCCATCCAGGAATATGTTTTACGTTCATGGTCGCTCGTTAAAATAAGCAGCGCATCAGCCCAAAAAAAATTGTTCTTTAACCTGCGTAAAATGAAGAATCAGCTCAAATTGCTGGATAACAAAGCGTTATCGGATGAGCACATCAAAGAGATTGCCCATAATTTATCGGTATCCGAACAAGATGTTAAAGAGATGAATCTACGTCTGACCTATGCCGATGAATCCCTCAATGACCCTATTTATGGGGCTGATGGTGAAGAGGGCGGCGAAGCCATTGATTACCTGGCATCTGGTGAAGATTCCCATGAACAGGTGGTGGCTGAAAAGCAAGATCTTCGTATTAAAAAGGGGCTTTTAGCCAATGCTTTTGGCAAACTCAATGAGCGTGAGCAGCATGTGATTAAGCAGCGGTGGCTCAAGGAAAATCCAGCAACGCTGGAAGATTTAAGCCAGCATTTTGGTATTTCCCGCGAGCGGGTACGCCAGATTGAGGCAAGAGCTATTGAAAAAATGCAGAGCTCCTGCACCGTGACTGCCTAACGTTCAACCTCTTTGCATAAACCTGGGAAGGTGAAAAAAAGGAAATAACACTTTCCTTAACACATAAATTCTATTACAATACGCCCGGTTTTAAGCTCTTTTCAATGGTAAACGATATGGCACGAGTATTACTGGTAGTAGCGCAGTTTTATGAAGATCTAGCCTCACAATTGGTTCAAGGAGCTTGTCATGAGCTGCATAACCTGGGCATGGATTATGACACAGTCAATGTTCCTGGAACCCTTGAAATTCCAGCCGCCATTAGTTTTTCCCTTCAACATGAATCGTATGATGGCTATATAGCCTTGGGTTGTGTCATTCGTGGCGAGACCAGCCATTATGATGTGGTGTGCCAGAGTGTCACTGCTGGTATCAACCACTTGGTTTTAACCCATAAATTGCCACTTGGTTTTGGTGTGATTACGGCTGAAAATATGGAACAGGCAGCCAACAGGGCTGATCCTTCCTTACGGAATTATGGCGGTAAAGCAGCCAGGGCATGCATTGAAATGATGAAGCTTAAAGCTCATTGGAGCGCTATTTAATATGCAGCAACCAGATAATACTCACGGGATGACATCACAAAAAGTGTCGCTTTATCGTCGTCATTTAGCACGCTTGGCCGCTGCACAGGGGGTGTTTTCGTTGCCTTTTGGGGAAGAGCTGCATGATGCGGCGTCATTGACTGAATTATTATTGAGTCACTATCAAATTGAAGCGGATGCACAAAAGGATAAGTCGCAACTGCATCTTATCCCCGATCGCCGGTTTCTTAAAAAAACGCTGGCAGGTACGATTGAGCATCTGGAAACTCTTGATAAACTGATTACGAACCATCTTGCTAAGGAATGGGATGTGGATACACTCGATCCTGTTATCCTTTCTATATTAAGGGTTGGTACCTACGAAATGTATTATACTGAGGTTCCCCCTAAGGTTGTTATTGACGAATACGTTGAAGTTACTCATCATTATTTTAGTGAGGTTGAGTGCCGTCTGGTGAATGCAGTGCTGGATGCCATGTATAAATCGGGTGCTCGGGATAAAATTTAGCAACCAGTGAGCGCGTTTTATGCGCGAAAATGATATTATCGAGCGGTTTCTAAAGCCGTTATCTGTGTTTATGCCCGGTAGTTTGTCTTTACAGGATGATGCGGCGTATTATCATCCGCATCATGGTAAAGAGCTCGTCATAACCCAAGACGCGATGGTAGAAGGGGTGCATTTCTTGCCAGATATGGAGCCGGCCCTGATTGCCAAACGGCTGATACGAACCAATTTATCGGATTTAGCGGCCAAAGGTGCTGTGCCTAAATCTGTTTTATTATCGATGATTTTATCACCCGGCTGTGATGAATCATGGGTTTCAACATTTACCCACGGGTTTGCAGAAGATTGTTCTTATTTTAAAATAGGATTGATTGGCGGTGATACGGTGATCCATTCGGGCTCATTAGTACTCAGCCTAACTGCTCTGGGTGAGGTAGCAGAAGGGATGGCGCTAACGCGTTTAACAGCAAGGCCTGGCGATTTGATTTATGTTTCAGGCGAATTGGGTGTGGCTTCTCTGGGGCTTATGCTTTTAAAAGGGGACAATCTTTCCCTTGATAAAACAATAAAGGAGCAGGCGCTTAACCGTTTTCAACAACCGGAACCTCGGTTGAAGTTAGGCCAGTCTTTATTGGGTTTGGCCTCGGCCTCTATGGATATTTCTGATGGGGTGATTCTGGATTTGAAGCGTTTATGTAAGGCCTCAAACGTTGGGGCTATGGTTCATCATGAAAAAATCCCTGTAATCGAGATTCCAGGAACCGAGCGTTTGTCACTTATGACGTTTGGCGATGATTATGAATTGCTGTTTACGATACCGCCGGATATGGCCAACCGTCTTGACTCGCTCAGTAGCCACTTAAAAATCGCCCTTACCTGTATTGGTGAAATAACCGCTGGTTCCCACGTTAGTCTCATCGATCGTGACGGGAAAAACATGGCGCTTAGCCGCGATGGATTTGAACATCATCCTCATTCTTCATAAGGCTCTTATTGTTAGCAACGTGATAGGTGGTTATTCTTTAGAATAATCAATGGCTCTTGAGTTATAGCGCCCGATATTACCCAGGAATTGTTGGATAATCGAAAGATCCTTACCATAGGTGGGCGTATGCTCCTGCACCGCGACAATGTCCTTCATGTCTTTTTCGGAATAATGCTTGACGTCTGTCAGGGTGCCATCGTTATTGAAGTGGATAGCAATGACCGATTCTTTGGTAATTTTAGGTTTTAAGAAGGCAACGGATTGTTGCTCTTTGCTGACATAATACCAGGTCTCATCGCCATAATCGTTATAGGTAGAAGGGGAACCCATGGTTTTAAGGACTTCTTCCTTGGTGGTTGTGCCGATGCTCAGCTGTTTTAAGGCTTCTTCATCGAGGGTATAACCACGATTGGTCGTGGTGGTGAGGCATCCACATAGACTGGATGCAGTAAAAAGGAGCACTATCAGAAGAAAAGAACGGCAGTTGAACATAATGATAACAAATTTAGCTGGATTTATCCGAGTTTTTCCGTTATAACACGGGACAACCCCGAGAGAACGGCTTTTGTGCCCCTATGTTACCGTGTGTAACCATAATTGTCAAAGCGTCTCATCGTATTTGTTTAAGTTATAGTTTATTAAGTTAAAAGATAGGTAGTTACCATGGCAGTCCCCAAGAAGAAGACCTCAACATCCCGTCGTAATAATCGTCGTTCGCACCATGCACTGAAAGGCGTCACCGTTGTTGAAAACAAAGAAACAGGTGAATTTCAGCTTCCACATCGTATGTCTGTTGATGGTTTCTATAAAGGCCGCCGTATTGTTGAGCCTAAAGCTGCTAAAGTTGAAGATGATTCAGCTGACACAGGCGGTCAAGCCGCGTAGATTTAAGGTTCTCCATGGAGCCGCATTTCAACGATATCAGTATGACAATCGCCCTGGATGCCATGGGCGGTGATCATGCGCCGTATTCTATCATTGCCGGGGCAAACGAGGTTCGTTGCCATTTTCCCAATGTGCGTTATATCTTCTTTGGGAAAGAGCATGAGATAAAGCCTGTTCTAGAACAGTTCCCCGCTCTGGAGCCTCTTTCTAAAATCCATCATACTGACGACGTGGTTTCTGCCGGCGAAAAGCCGTCTGTTGCGTTGCGTTCAGGACGAAATTCCAGTATGCGCCTCGCTATTGATGCGGTGAAAGCTGGAGAAGCTGCTTGTGTGGTTTCTGCCGGTAACACCGGAAGCCTTATGGCGATGTCGAAATTTGTGTTTCATACCCTGCACGGAATTGATCGTCCGGCGATTGCCGCTCTTATGCCTAATTTTAGAGGCAGTTCGGTGATCCTTGATTTGGGTGCGAATGCGGAATGCAGCGCTGAGAATTTATTTCAGTTTGCCATTATGGGTGAAGCCTTTGCCCAGGTAGTCTTAGGTAAAAAAGACCCCACTGTTGGTCTCCTCAATATTGGTTCGGAAGAGCTAAAGGGCAATGAGGAAGTTAAATCAGCCTATCGGATGTTAAAAGAAACCGATATCCCCATTAATTTTTATGGCTACATCGAAGGCGATGCCATTGCCAAAGGAACGGTCGATGTGATTGTTACCGATGGGTTTACAGGCAATGTTGCCCTTAAAACGGCAGAAGGGACTGCCAATGTGGTCGGAGGGTTTGTAAAAGAAGCCTTCAGGCGTAATATGGTTTCACGTATCGGTGGATTGCTGGCTTATCCATCCCTTAAAAAAATGTATCGGAAAATCGATCCGCGCCGTTATAACGGCGCGATGTTCCTGGGGATTAATGGAATTTCCGTGAAGAGTCACGGTGGTGCTGATGAAATCTCATTTGCCAATGCGATTATGGTGGCTATCGAATTAGTGGCCAATCAAATTAATGAGCGTATTGTGGAAATGATTACCCAAAAAACAACAGCTACGGGCGAATAGCTTAGGAAGAATGATATGTCAAAACGTCTATCACGCATCATAGGTTCAGGTGCTTATGTGCCGCCTAATCTTGTTACCAATGACGATCTGGCCAAGCGTATTGATACCAATGACGAATGGATTGTCACTCGCACCGGTATTAAACAGCGTTATGTCGCAGGCGAAGGTGAAACCACGACGACGATGGCTTACCAGGCAGCGCTTAGGGCACTGGAGGCTGCGAATCTGTCGGCCAACGATATTGATATGATTGTGCTGGCAACCACGACCCCTGATAATATCTTCCCTTCGGTTGCAACCCAGGTGCAGGCGATGCTTGGCATGACCAAAGGTGCTGCCTTTGATGTGCAGGCCGTGTGCAGTGGTTTTGTGTATGCGCTGGCGGTCGCTGATAATTTTATCCGTTTGCAACAGGCTGAAAAGATCCTGGTGATCGGCGCGGAGTCGATGTCTAAAATTTTAGATTGGAATGACCGGTCTACCTGCGTGTTATTTGGTGATGGTGCTGGGGCGGTTGTGCTGGCAGCGGAAACCAACGAAGAGCGCGGTATTCTAGCAACGAAACTTTACTCTGATGGTTCCCTTAAAGATATCTTGTTTACCGATGGTGGTATCGCTAAAGGCAACATGGGTACTATCTCTATGTCGGGTAAGGAAGTTTTTAAACATGCGGTCGAAAAAATGTCTTCAGCGATTGAGTCTTTACTTCAAGCCAATCAGTTGACGGTCGCTGATATTGATTACCTAGTTCCCCATCAAGCCAATGTGCGGATTATTGATGGCATAGGTAGAAAGCTTGGTCTTAAGGCTGAGCAGGTCATCATTACGGTAGATAAGCACGCAAACACGTCAGCCGCTTCTATTCCGCTGGCACTGGATAGTGCCCTTAAACAAAATACCATCAAACCAGGCGATATCGTAGTATTCACCGCTTTGGGTGGGGGGATAACCTGGGGTGCTGTTTTAATTAAGTGGTAGGCGCTTCTCTCTTATCTATGGTTTCTCTCATCTATCCTTTATAAACAATAAAAAACGCGCCTGAGGCAATCAGGCTGAAGCCTATACCAGGCAAAGGTCATAATGATGTTTGCGATTTATAACAGGC
This sequence comes from Alphaproteobacteria bacterium, assembly GCA_016722515.1. NCBI lineage: Bacteria > Pseudomonadati > Pseudomonadota > Alphaproteobacteria > Alphaproteobacteria bacterium. The sequence goes on along the minus strand of JADKJE010000001.1, from coordinate 581,823 downwards.
CGATGATGAGGAGGGGGATGTATTCGTGTAGGATTTTAGACATTTTTCAAGAGGATCAGGAATTAAGCGACCGACTTAATAGCTTATTCCTTGCGCCTTATTTCCTTTATAAAACAACGTAAAATCAGATTATTTGACGATTATATGACATTGCCCTTGACATGTCATAAAAATGTCATTAATATGATAAATGCATTTTCCATTTCTTCATAGGGGCAGTGATCTTCGGGTTGCTGCCTCTTATTTTTTGGCTAAAGCCTAAAGGCTCTTGCCTATTAGAAATTTTATGCTACCGTTATGCCACCAAAAATAAGTTTTAGGGGCCATAGCTCAGTTGGTAGAGCGCTTGCATGGCATGCAAGAGGTCAGGGGTTCGATTCCCCTTGGCTCCACCAAACCTGACTTAGGGTCAGCAAAATCCCGTAAAACCGAGAATGGGAGCGAGAGAGCGGCGGTTCTATATCCCTCTCCCTTATTGTAGGCGATCTGTTTGGCAAAAGCGGCCTTGAGAACGATTCTTTTGCCCGTCAAATCGGCCATACGCCAGAATCTGTGCGGGTTTGCTAAAAATTCGAGAGCGGTTCTATTCACCTTCTCGAAGCTCTCATCCACCACCCCACAATTTTCCAAACGCTCGTCGATTACGGCCTTCTGATTCTCCAGTTGCTTGACCTGTTTCTCGTAGGTGGCAACCAGAATAGCGCTATCAGTTGTCACGATGCGATCCAAGAATTGCTGAATCTTGTGATCCACCAGCTTTCGATCTTTCATAAGGCCTGCGCGGATCTCTTCATAGCTGCCGAGCTTAATGTCCTTGGCGTGTTCTACTACATCCTCGACCAGCTTCACCATGACGGGTGAAGGCGTAATATCTTTGAGCAATGCCTCAAAGTCTCCTTCGAGATCATCCCGTTTGATGGACTTGCCATAGAGTTCGCAGCCTTTGGTGTGGCAGAGATAGTAAGGATACCTTCCTCCGCGACCAATCGACCAGCAGCCCTTCAGTGGCGTATTGCAGCAATCGCATAGTACGAATCCGCGCAATGGGAAATCCTCGTTAATGTCCCTTCGCGCTGGCGCTTTCATGCGGCCTTGCAGCTTATCCTGTATGCGATTGTAAATATCAAAGCTGATGATTGGATCGTGCCGCCCTCTCAACAATCCGATATTCCACCGCGCATATTCATAATAGCCCGAATACAACTGCTGATTCAGCATATCGATCACGCGCTGTATATGTACTCCGCCTTTGCGGTCTTTCGGGAACTCTGGCTGGCTTTCAAAAAAAGCCTGAAGTTCTACCACAGAGCTAAACCGATCATACGCGAACCCTTCCAGCCCATTCTGGATCAGCGAGGCTACTGGTTCATCGCGCACCATGACCTTTCCATCGGAGCGCTTTTCCATTTTATAACCTTTTGGCACCCGCATAATCCAATAACCGGCGAGCATCCGCGCACGCATCCGGTTATAAACCTGTTCCGCATTTTTCTGGCGGTGGTGTTGCGATACGCTGGCCAGCAGGTTCTCCACCAACTGACTGTCGGAATCCTCCCCGAATTCGATGGAGGGCGACTGCAGAACACCACCGGCATGTTGGATTTCCATGCGTAGTTCGATATGCGCTCTCAAACTCCTTGCGAGGCGGCTAATATCATCGATCAGCACTATGATTTGCTGATTTTTGTGTTGGCGCAAATAAGCCAACATTCGCTTCATGGCCGGTCGATCAATCAGGCTTCCGGAGATGCCTTCTTCATGAAAAACCTCCACCACTTCGAGATTGCGATATTTCGCAAATTCACGGCAGCGGCCTTCTTGCGAGGTTAATCCGTGGCCATTTTTCACTTGGTCGGGCGATGATACGCGGCAGTAAATGACGGCTTTGTTCGTGACCTTCTTTTTCATGCGATGCCTCCATTTCTTAGGGATTAGAAAAGGTTACATCGTCAACGATAACAGGTGGCACTTCGCAATCAACCGTGCTTTTGCCTTTTTTATCCAATGAAAGCAGCTGGTTAATACCAAGATGATAATCGTAGATATTATCCACGAGCATCCACACGGCATTCACTAATTCGAGCTTTTCCTCCTCGGTGAGATCGAACTGATCAACGTACTGCCGATAAGGAGAGAGATCTGTGATCATCTCATCCCCCCATGCGTAAACACATCACTGGAGAAGAGACCGCTTTGCTAAAGGAAGTGCTCCGACGCACCTCTCGCGATCTTTCCATGTAACATACAGAAAATTGTTCACTGTGTTTAGTGTTAAGATGTTCAAACACGGGGAAGCCCTCCCTGCGCTGAATTCAGGCGCACGGTGATCATATAAACCGCCACACGATAGCGATAATGCAGCGTGGTACGGCAGTAGCCCAAACGCTTGGCAATCGGTTTCCACGGCACTCTGGCGGCACGCAGCCAAATCAGGCGGCGGTCGATTTCATCATCGAGGAAGAAAATCCACTGGATGGTTTCTTCCATCTCGGCAATCGCCTGCGCGGAAGGTGGTCCGAGGCGAAGCGGCAGCTTATCGGCCTGAAGTTTCTCCGCCTCCGTGAGCATGACGGCTGGCCACTGTGTTTTGTAGCCCATCACCCGCACCGGCGGCAGGCGCTTCAGCGTGTACACCGCGCTTTCAAAACGCTTCACTACGTCAATCGCTGTCCACTGTTTCATGGCTGCACCTCCCGCGTGACCAGCGCCACGTCCGTAATCCGGTGTGATTGATAGCTATGCTCCGCCCACCAGAGTTTCAGGTGCGGCAGGTAGTGCGTGGTGAGCCATTCGCGCACAAAGCGGTTCGGGCAAATGATGATTACGCAGGCGCCATCGCCCCGGACTTCCGCGCCGCGCACGGCGGTGCTGGATAGCCAGCTTTTGCAGGCTGCCTTACCGAATTTGTCGGTGAAGCAGGCCAGCACATGATCCCAGCCTGATTGCAACAGCGGATCATTGCAGGCCGGTGGCGGTGCCGGGTGCTTGCCGCCGGAGAAGCCGCCTTCCAGAATCTTGGCCACATGATCGCTGGATTCCACTGCCCAGCTGAGATCAATCGTCCAGTTCTTGCCTGCAATCTTGCCGAGGCAAAACTCTGAAGCGCCTATGATCTCGCAGTAGTAGCGCCATGCTCTGATGTCTTGCTGGAAATCTTCCAGCCACCGCATGGTCATCTGCTCTTTGCGCTTTGGCGTTAGCTTTGCATTCTGCCCCGGTGTGAGCTTGCTCTGCACTTCTGCGTTCCAGATGTCGAGCATCTGCTCTAGGATCTGCCCACTCTGGTTTTTTAATCCACCGGTTGTCTGTTTTTCTCTCTCGCGCTCTCTCTTTTCTGCTCTCGCTCTGATTTTTTTATCTGAATTTGTTTTTTTATCTGCGTCTTTCTCTGCATCTGTTCTGGAATCTGAAGTTCTGTCCTCTGAATCTGTAATCTGCTTTCTGTTCTCTGTATCTGGTGCGGATTTCACGTTTTTTGGTGATTCGGCGTGATGCTCCGTGACGCCGTGTGACGCTTCGTGATTCTCCGTGACGTCCTGCTTTTTCCCGTCGCGGTATTTCTGGGCGCGTTCCTTGTCGCTGAGATACTGGCGCGTTTCCCAGCTGGTGACGCGGTTCTGCTCGTTGATCATGCCCTTTTCGCGGAAGGTTTGCAGAATCCGCTCCACGATCTTCTGGTCAATGTCCTGCACCACCGCGATCTGCTCGGAATCCACTTCCACCGTGCCGCGTGTTTTGTGGCGCGAGGCGGCATCCAGCACGCATAGCCACACCGTCACAACATGCGTCATCAGCTGTTGGCTGCGCTTGGCAATCACCTTGAGTTTGGCGTCTTCCGGCATACCGTGATACACCCTGTACCATTCGATGGATGTCATGGGGAACCTATGCGTCGCTGGCATTGTCATTGCCTTGCGCTTCCAATTTTTTGGTGATGGCTGTGGTGAGTGCCCGAATCGCAGTCAGGGAGAGGTGAAACTCTCTATTGGCGAGCTTTCGGTAATGGATCAGTTCATCCAGATCCATGCGGAGCAGTGCCTGCTCCGTCATGTGCATGAGTTCTTCAAAGCGTGAGATGGGGGATCGTGAATCGTTCATGGTGTGCCTCCGTTGTTTGAACTGTTCAAACACGAAGCTGCACGAACGATGGGTGGGCTGGCGTGGGGCTTGCCTAGGTGTCGCTTAGGGCTGAGGTAGGGCTGGGCTTGGACTTATGACGCCGGGTGGATGATGAATGTTACCACCCCATGCACCTTGAGTTCTTCGCCTTCTTTAATCAGGCGCGGCTCATAGTCGGGATTCTCCGGCACCAGCATGATGTCACCATTTTGGCGATAGAGCCGCTTCACGGTCAGTTCCCCGTCCACCGATACGATCACAATATCGCGATGCTCTGGCGTTTTGCCTAAATCCACCACCAGCACATCATCCTCGCGGATGCCTGCATCAATCATCGAGTCACCCGTCACGCGGACAAGGTAGGTACAATCCGGGTTCTTGATCATCAGCTCGTTGAGATCAATCGTATCATCCAGATGATCCTCCAGCGGCGTCGGGATGCCAGCCGGGACACGCGATGAATAGAGCGGCACCTTGTAGCCACGGTTTTGCACAAACCTACACACATCCCCCATCAGGCTGAGCGGTATGCGGATCGGCTTCGTTGCTTCGCCGTGTGGTCCTTTACCTTTTGGCCTTCCGGCACCTTTGCGTTTACCGCCGTGTATTGTCTTCGCCACGCGAAATTCCCTCGTAGGTTGTCAATGCAGTTGACGCTTCCTAGTATATTACTGTACATAATTCAAGAGGCATATAAAAGCATAATTTAGCAAGCAAAATCGGGAGGCTGGTATGCCATTTCCGGAACGGGAGTATTACACATTGGAGCAAGCGGCACGGCGTTGGGCGGCAACACTGGAAGAAGTTCAGCACGCCATTGTCGCAGGAAAACTTCATGCTTCGGCATGGGTTCCCTCAACTTTTGCCTACACGATTACCGAACACAGCCCCGATAGCGCCAGCCGTTCCCCCGCCCAACCACTCGAAGGATATGTGCGCTTAATGCCGGAATCTTGCCGAATTATCTTCTCTCGTGGCGCGGTGGAGCGCCGGAAATTTCAGACAAACTTGCCCAACACTTATTTGCAGATCGTCGAAAGCCTGAATAAAATCGAGTTTCGTGATGCTGATCTGGTGATCCTGAATGACGATCTGCGTCAGTTCGAGCGCGAGTATCATCTGGTGGCCAGCAAGCCTTGCAAGGTGATTAGTGTACACAAAATCAATGCCAAATCCTCCGCCCGGACTCAGGCGCTTTTCAGCTATCAGAACGGCTTCCGCTTTGTACGGCTGGATGGAATACAATTCACCTTCGGCGAGATACAGGCCGCCATCATCCGCCAGCTCTATGAAGCCAGCGCCACCGATAACCCGTGGGTGCATGGCAAAACGCTATTATCGAATGCCGGTTCCAATTCCATGATCATGCGCGACGCCTTCCGCCACCAGACCAAATGGAAGGAACTGATCCACACCAACGGACGCGGATTCTACCGCCTGAGCCCTATTTGCAGCCCTATCCCGGCTCCACCTGAGCCCCACCTGAGTCCATCGCAAAAAATAATGGAGATGCAGGATGGTTAGTGATTGTTTGTTCCGTGATTTCCTGTATTTTCTGAAGCGAAATTCTCACAGGGTGAGGCAATGAACACGGACATAATGACAATCGATGAGGTGGCGGACTACCTCAAACTGAAACTGAAAACCGCCTATCACCTCGCGGCAAAGGGTGACATCCCCGGCTTCAAAGTCGGTGGATCATGGCGTTTTCGTCGCAGCGAGATTGAAAAGTGGATTAAACGGCAAGAAGCCGGAAAAAGGGAGAGCAAATAATGGCTGACACAAAAAAAGAACAGGAACGCTCAGCGTTACACTCCACCATTTGGCGAATTGCCAATGACCTTCGCGGCAGCGTCGATGGCTGGGACTTCAAGCAATATGTATTGGGCATCCTCTTTTACCGCTTCATCTCGGAGAATCTGAGTTCTTACGTTAATGAAAAACAAAGGCAGGTCGGAGAACGCAACTTTGATTATGCGGCTCTAAACGACACCGATGCAGAGCATGGCAGGGAATCGATTCTCGAAGAAAAAGGCTTCTTCGTTCACCCAAGTGAATTGTTTGAGAATGTTCGGAAAAATGCAGCCGCCGATGCCAACTTGAACGAAACACTTGAGAAAGTGTTCAAAAATATCGAGGCCTCTGCCCAAGGAACCGACAGCGAAAGCGACATGAAGGGGCTGTTTGACGACATTGATGTGAACAGCAATAAACTTGGCGCAACAGTAGTAAGGCGCAATGAAAAACTGGTTAAACTGCTCAATGCTATTGGCGAGCTGCCGATTGGCAATTATGGCGATAACTCAATCGATATATTTGGCGATGCGTATGAATATCTGATGACCATGTACGCGGCCAACGCTGGGAAATCCGGTGGCGAGTTCTTCACACCACAAGAAGTCTCCGAGCTTCTCGCACGCATTACCGTGGTAGGAAAAACAGAGGTCAACAAAGTGTATGATCCTGCATGCGGCTCTGGCTCACTGCTGCTGAAGTTTGCCAAAGTGCTGGGCAAAGAAAACGTGCGTAATGGCTTCTATGGTCAGGAAATCAATATCACGACCTATAACCTTTGCCGCATCAACATGTTTTTGCACGACATCAACTACGAGCAATTTGATGTTGCCCATGGTGACACACTCACCGACCCCCACCACTGGGATGATGAACCATTTGAAGCCATCGTTTCTAATCCGCCATACTCGATCAAATGGGATGGTGACGCAAACCCACTGATGATTAACGATGATCGTTTCACGCCAGCGGGTGTTCTTGCGCCAAAATCAAAAGCTGATCTGGCGTTTGTGATGCACGCCCTTTCATGGCTGGCAACCAACGGTACAGCGGCCATCGTTTCTTTCCCCGGCGCGATGTATCGCGGCGGAGCAGAACAGAAAATCAGGAAGTATCTGGTTGATAATAACTACGTCGATGCTGTGATTCAGCTTCCAGCAGATTTATTTTTCGGAACAACTATTGCCACCTGCATTTTGGTGATGAAGAAAAATAAATCCGACAGCAAGGTTCTGTTCATTGATGCAACAGCTGAGTTTGTGCGCGGTTCAGCAAAAAATAAGCTGAATGACGATCACATGAAGCGTATTCTGGATTGCTACGCCAACCGTTCCACGGAGGAATACTACTCTCGCCTTGTCGATCATAAAGAAATCGAAGCGAAAGATTATAATATTGGCGTTGGCACCTACGTTGCAGCGGAAGACAAGCGAAAAATTGTCAACATTATAGAGCTTAACGCACGCATTGAAACAATCGTTGCCCGTCAGAACGAGCTTCGCACGCAGATTGATGCCATTGTCGCTGATTTAGAGGGAGATGCCGCATGAGCAGGATTGATGATCTGATTGCCGAGCATTGCCCAGATGGGGTGACGAATATCAAGTTGGGAGAGCTTTTAGACTATGCCCAGCCAACTCCGTATATTGTTAGATCGACAGAATATGATGATAGCTATTCAACGCCTGTATTAACGGCAGGCGATAGTTTTATACTTGGATATACCAGTGAGATTGATGGTATTTATCAAGCTAGCAAAGATGCGCCTGTTATTATTTTTGATGACTTCACCACCTCATTTCATTGGGTCGAGTTTAACTTCAAAGTTAAAAGTTCTGCCATGAAGATGCTTACCCCCAAAGAAGGTGCGAACTTTCGCTATGTGTATTATGCGATGAAGAACATACAATATAAACCTTCAAGCCATGCTCGTCAGTGGATCTCCACATATTCGGATTTTGAAATTCCCAATCCACACCCCAGAATTCAGAAAGAAATTGTTGACATCCTCGATGCGTTTACCAAGCTGGAAGCAGAGCTGGAAGCAGAGCTGGAAGCGCGTCGTCAGCAATATGCGTATTATCGCAACTCCCTCCTTTCATTCAATGAAATCGGCAGAAACGTAGAGAGAGAGAGCTGTTTCGTCCAATGGCGATCACTCGGAGAAATAGCTATGTATTCCGACACGCGTATTAATGCCATTTCCTTGGATAACAAAACCTACGTTGGAGTAGATAATCTGTTGCAAAATCGTGCAGGTAAAACCGTGTCAAATTATGTGCCGGAGACTGGCAGACTCACTTGCTATGAAGAAGGCGATATTCTTATTGGGAATATAAGGCCATATTTGAAAAAGATATGGCACTCTGATCAGCAAGGCGGAACTAACGGTGACGTTCTTGTTATCCGCATAAAACCTGAAGAAAAACAAAATATTCTGCCTCGCTATCTGTACCAGATTCTAGCAGATGATGACTTCTTCCATTATGCGGTCAAAACCTCCAAGGGCGCAAAGATGCCACGCGGGAACAAGCAAATGATCATGAAGTATCAAGTCCTCGTGCCATCTCCCGAAGAGCAGGAGCGCATCGTTGCTATTCTCGATAAGTTTGACGCGCTGGTGAATGATATTGCCAGCGGCTTGCCTGCCGAAATCGCTGCTCGCCGCCAACAGTACGAGCATTATCGCAATCAGCTTCTAACCTTTCAGGAGGCGGCGTAATGTCTAGCTTCAACACTATCGCCGAGAACCCGAACAGCACTGTCGTTGCGGAATATGTGCCGGATAAGAAAGACGCCACGCATTATCAGTCCGAGAACGAACTGGAGCTAGAGCTCATTCGCCTGCTGCGAAACAATGGCTATGAATATTTGACGATAAGGAGCGATAGCGACCTTATCCAGAACCTGCGTGCGCAGCTTTCAAAACTCAATGACATGGTGTTTTCAGAAGCCGAATGGCAGCAGATGCTCACTCACTATCTGGCCAATAAAAACGAAGGCATTGAAGAAAAAACCACCAAGGTTCAGGAAGATCACATCTTCAACCTCAAGCGCGATGATGGCACTACCAAAAATGTACGGATTTTGGATAAGGACAACATCCACAATAACTTTGTGCAGGTGATCAACCAATATGAAACCGAGGGTGCACGCAAAAACCGCTATGATGTGACGGTACTCGTCAACGGCCTGCCGATGGTGCATGTGGAATTGAAACGGCGCGGCGTGGCCATTCGGGAGGCCTTCAACCAAATCAACCGTTATCAGCGTGATAGCTTCTGGGCGGATAGTGGTCTTTTTGAGTATGTGCAGCTGTTCGTTATTTCTAACGGTACGCATACAAAATACTATTCCAACACCACACGCAGCGCCCACATTAAAGAGCAGCAAGGCAAATCATCCCGCAAGAAAACCAGCAACAGCTTTGAATTTACCTGCTGGTGGACAGATGCACAGAATAAACGCATTTCCGATCTTGTCGATTTCTCCAAAACCTTTTTCTCTAAGCATTCCCTGCTTTCGATCCTGACGCGCTATTGCGTATTCACGACGGATAAATTGCTTCTGGTCATGCGCCCATACCAGATTGCAGCGGCAGAGCGCATTATGAACCGCATTGCCATGTCCACCAACCACAAGCAGCTCGGTACTTTAGAGGCTGGCGGATATATCTGGCACACCACGGGCAGCGGCAAAACCCTGACTAGCTTCAAGACGGCGCAACTCGCCACCCGCCTTGAGGGTATGGACAAGGTGCTTTTCGTCGTCGATAGAAAAGATCTCGATTACCAAACGATGAAGGAATACGACAAGTTCCAAAAAGGCTCTGCCAATTCCAACACCAGCACCGCTATATTGACGAAACAGCTTTCCGACCCGAATGCCAAAATCATCATCACCACTATTCAGAAGCTGGCCAAATTCATCTCTGCCAACAAGGGGCATAGCGTTTTTGATGGTCATGTCGTTTTGATATTTGATGAGTGCCACCGCTCCCAGTTTGGCGAGATGCACACACAAATCACCAAGGCCTTCAAGAACTATCATATTTTTGGTTTTACCGGCACGCCTATCTTTGGAGAGAACTCTTCATCTGGCGGCAACCCACAGTTAAAAACTACGGAGCAGGCATTCGGGAAAAAACTGCACGCCTACACCATTGTTGACGCCATTAATGATGAAAACGTTCTGCCCTTCAGAATTGATTACATCAACACCCTGAAAATGAAGGATGACGTTAAGGACAAGAAGGTTCGCGCTATCGATATAGAGGCCGCTGCTAACTCACCGGAACGCATCGCGCAGGTAACGGATTATATCCTTGAACACTTCGAGCAAAAAACAAAGCGCAATGGCGGGTTCTATTCTTTCAGCAAACTCACCAACATTGCGGACGTTGTTTCAGATAAAGAGCGCGACGCCGCGAAGAAAATCAAAGAAATCAGAAACCAAGTACGCCTTAATGGTTTTAACTCCATCTTTGCTGTGAGTTCCATTGAGGTTGCCAAGAAATATTATGCTGAATTTAAGTCACGAAACTCAGGGCTGAAAATCGCTACCATCTTCAGCTTTGGCGCGAATGAAGCAGAAAATGAAGATGGCATTCTGCCTGATGAAGATTTTGATACAGGCGGATTGGATCAGCCATCCCGTGATTTTCTCGATGGAGCGATAGCTGATTATAACGGTCACTTCGGCACCAGCTACGATACCAGCGCGGATAAGTTCGAAAATTATTACAAAGACCTCTCACAGCGCATGAAGAACCGTGAGATCGACTTGCTGATCGTGGTCAATATGTTCCTGACTGGATTTGATGCGACCACCCTCAATACATTGTGGGTTGATAAAAACTTGCGGCATCACGGGTTGCTTCAGGCCTTTTCACGCACCAACCGAATTCTTAACTCCGTTAAAACCTTTGGAAATATCATCTGCTTCCGTGATCTTGAGCAGGCAACAAACGATGCCCTTTCCATTTTCGGCAACAAAGAAGCTGGCGGTATTGTTCTGCTGAAATCGTACAACGATTATTACAATGGCTGGGAAAAAGACGGCAAGCACCAGAGGGGATACGTTGAAATTATCGCAGAACTGCAAGAGCGCTTCCCTCTGCCGGTATATATTGAGGGTGAGCAAGCAGAAAAAGATTTCATCAAGCTTTGGGGAGCCATTCTAAGGCTTCGGAATATTCTCACTTCGTTTGATGAATTTGAGGGGAATGAAATTCTCTCTGATCGGGATTTTCAGGATTATCAGAGCGCTTATCTCGACCTTTATGACAAGCATCGCAAGCACAATGAGGCTGACAAAGAAAACATCAATGATGACATCGAGTTCGAGATCGAACTGGTGAAGCAAGTCACCATCAACATTGATTATATTATTCAGCTTGTTGCTAAGTATCAAAAATCAAAAATGCAGGATAAAGAAATCCTTACTGCTATTGATAAGGCGATGAATTCAAGCATCGAGCTACGCAGCAAGAAAGAACTGATCCAGCGCTTTATCAATACGCTGAACGTCCATAGTGACGTGGATAAGGATTGGCGTGCGTTTACAGACAGGAACAGAAGCGAGGATCTCGAAAAGATCATTGAACAGGAAAGTCTGAAGCCGTATGAAACTCGCAGATTCGTTGCTAACGCCTTTCGTGATGGTGAGTTGAAATCAACAGGAACCAGCTTTGCCGGAATATTGCCGCCGGTATCCATGTTCGATAAAGACAATGCGCTATCGAAGAAAAAATCCCGCGTTCTTGAAACACTTCGAGCTTACTTTGAAAAGTATCTGGGTGTTTGATTTATGGAACAAGCCACTCACAGCGCACACCATCTGGCACTGATACTCTCGAACATTCTGCTGTTCTTCGGGATTGCAGGGGTTGCTGTGCCACTGCTGCAGCGGCTTCGCATGTCGCCTGTACTGGCGTATCTCTTGTGCGGCGTGGTCATTGGTCCTTACGGTCTGGCAGCACTGGCGGATAGCTACCCGTGGCTTTCAGTTGTCACCATTGATGACCTAAGCACGGTGCAGACGCTTGGCGAGCTTGGCATCATCACGCTGATGTTCATGATTGGGCTGGAGCTTTCGCTGGGGCGGCTGAAAGAGCTTCGGCGGTTTATTTTTGGCCTCGGCTCCGCGCAGATTATCGTGACGGCACTGGCGATTTTTCTGATTGCCTTCTGGTTCGGTAACGCGCTGGAAGCCGCCATTCTGCTTGGCGCATCCTTTGCACTTTCTTCCACGGCCATCGTCATGAAACTGCTGGAAGAGCGCCGCCTGAGCAATCGCCCCATCGGTATTTTGTGCTTCTCCATTTTGCTGATGCAAGATCTGGCGGTGGTGCCGATTCTGGTGCTGGCAGCATCCTTCACCGGCGCATCTGAGGACAGCATTGGCATTACATTGCTGTCTGCCTTGGGTATTGGCCTGTGTACCGTGCTTGCCATTATGTTCCTCGGCAAGCGCATTCTTGCGCCATTACTGCAATCTGTGAGTGCTTCACGCAATGCGGAATGGCTGGCGGCGTTTATCGTGTTCGTGGTGATAGCTTGCGCTGCGATCACCGAAGCAGCGGGTCTTTCCTTAGCACTAGGCGCGTTTCTGGCAGGGCTGTTGATTGCTGAAACCGAGTTCAAACATGAGGTGGAGGTCATCGTCAGCCCGCTGAAGGGACTGCTGCTTGGCATCTTTTTTCTCTCCGTTGGTATGATGATCAATGTCGAAGAAATCCTACGCCAACCATTCCTGCTGGCACTTTCTGTGGTGGGGATATTCATACTGAAAGCGGCGATTATCTTTCCGCTCTGCCTGTGGTTCAAAGTTCCGCACCGGCAGGCAGCCGAAGCATCGGTGTATCTGGCGCAGCCGGGCGAGTTTGCGCTGCTCATTTTGGGCGTGGCCATGGCAGGGAATCTTATGCCTGCCCACAACGTGCAGTTCTTTTTGCTGGTGACGGCGCTTGCGATGATGGTAACGCCACTGCTGTTTAGGTGTGCGCCTCTGGCTGCTAAGATGTCGGGCTATCTCTCTAAAAAACCGGCGTTAGAGCAGGATATTCCGCAACTGGGTGAGCGTGTAGTTATTATTGCAGGTTTTGGTCGCGTCGGACAACTGCTTGGGAACGCACTGGCCGAACAGCAGATTGCCTATATAGGGTTTGACCATAATGCCGAACGCGTACAATCCCTGAAACGCGAGGGATTTCATATCATTTATGGGGATGCGAAGAAGCTGGAACTCTGGCATCGGTTGCATTCGGATCATGTCATTGCGGCAGTGATTGCCATTGATGACCACACTGCCACCCATAGCATTCTGAAATCCATTCGCGCTGAGTGGCCGCTGCTACCGGTGATCGTTCGCGCTAAGGACACCGCAGATATGGCAGCACTTTACGATATGGGCGCAAAATATGTGGTAGCAGAAACACTGGAATCGAGCTTAAGCGTTGCACGCTTGCTGATGCAACAGGTTGGTACGGAAGATGGGACAATAGAAAAAATTATCAAAAAACTAAGGGATCAAAATGCACTTGCCAATGCTTAAAAATAAAAAAGGACTGGTAGTGGGTATCGCTAACGATGCGTCGATTGCATGGGGATGCGCCAAAGCCTTCCGGGATCATGGTGCGGAGATTGCCATCACTTATCTGAATGACAAGGCAAAATCCTATGTACAGCCGCTTGCAGAAAAACTGAATGCGCCGATCTGCATGAAGCTGGATGTGACGCAACCGCAGGAGCAAGAAGCGCTGTTTGCCGCGATTGCCGAAAAATGGGGTAAGCTGGATTTCCTGCTACATTCCATCGCTTTCGCGCCCAAGGCAGATTTACAGGGGCGCGTGGTGGATAGTTCCAGCGCTGGGTTTTCTCAGGCGATGGATGTTTCCTGCCACTCGCTGATGCGCCTTGCCAAAGCAGCTGAACCGCTGATAAAAGATGGCGGCTCCATCCTCACCATGAGCTATTACGGCGCGGAGAAAGTGGTCACGCATTACAATTTGATGGGTCCCGTGAAGGCAGCGCTGGAGGCCAGCGTCAAATATCTGTCCTCGGAATTGGGAGCGCAGCATATCCGCGTCAATGCGCTTTCCACTGGTCCGGTTAAAACCCGCGCCGCCTCTGGCCTTACAGATTTTGATAAGTTGATGGAAGCAGCCGCCAGCAAAGCGCCCATGCACCAGCTGGTGACGCTGGAACAGATCGGTGAAATGGCGGCGTTTCTGGTTTCCGACAACGCCAAACAAGTCACCGGCCAGACGATCTATGTCGATGCTGGATATAATGTGAGAGGTTCATGATGGAGAATTTCATCCTTATTTTTACCGCCATCACTCTGATGATTGGAACATCCACAATCACATATATTTCTTTGCGCCATGTCTGGCGCAGATTGCCCAATATTGCATATCCCCGCACCCGAGCCATGACAGCTGTAATGTCAGTGTTCACAGTGCATTTCATTAATATATTTCTTTATGCAACCGCATTTTATGGACTGACACACATCATGGCCAAAGAAAGCCTGCTAAGTTTTGCGGATTATTACTACTTTGCCTCCACTACCTACGCAGCAATGGGAACTGGTAACACCGCTCCCATCTTATCAGAACTTCGCCTCCTTACCGCCTTTGAAGCCATCAATGGCATAGTGCTTATTATTGCTTCTGTTGGTTTTATTCATGCAGTCACAAAGCGTTTGTTCTTGGATAAAAGATGCCGTTGTACTCGATGGTGAGGCCATTGTTCAGTTGCCGAAATAGAATTCCACCTCCGCCTCACGCCGCCTAACCAATCCGCGCAGCTTCTTCCCTCCAGCCCAAACCCAGCGCAGGAATTCAGCTGGCACGTTGTCATGTTCTTCGCGGTTTACTTTGCGGCGGAGGGTGGAGCGTTGAAGCGCCCCACCGCCCAGATTGAAGGTGAACGACACCAGCGCATCGAATTGGCCGTTGGTGAGTGGCACGGTGATCAGGCGCAGCACCAAACGCTCGGCGGCTTCCACATCCTTAATCAATAGTGCGATGCCTGCCTCGTGGCTGATGCCGCGCCGGAACATCTCCGCTTCACCCGGACGCAGCAAATGCCCGTAGCCAATCGTGGGCAGGCCTGCTGCGTCCAGATAGATCGTCGGAGAAAAGCCCTCGAATCGCTTAATCAAGCTCAGGCCTTCTTGTGTGACATGCCTCATTTTCCACCCCGCACTTTGGTCATGGCACGCTGGCCGAAATAGAAGCTGATGATGCCTGCGAAGATCGCCTGATCTTCTTCCGTCCACAGCAGCCACGGCAGATCAGCGGAGAACTGCATTACCTTCACCACCGCATAGAGAGCGAAGAAGCTGTATGCGATCACCGGGCGCACCGTGCCATTCAGCGCATCCACCCAGCGGATGCCGGAATAGAAGGTTTTGTAGAGGGCGCGGCTTTCGGCAATATCGGCTTGTACATGGATTTCTTCCAGCCGGTTGGCGTGGCCTTGCGCCTGTTGCTCCATTTGCAGGCGCAGGATTGTCAGTTCGTGCTTTCTGTCCTGACTATCCTTGAACAGCTTAAGCAGGTCGGGAAACGCCGCGCTGATAAAGCCAACAATGGCACCGAGAAGTGTGATCATAAAATCCCCCGTAATGTGATGAGTTTGAAGATGATGCCGCCCATGCCGGTCATGAGGATGGTGGTTGACCACCACAGCACCCGCTCGATGCGATCCAGCCGATATTCCAGCGATTTGTACCGCTCCGCGCACACGGCCACATGTACGTCCAACTGTTCTGTTTCCTGTTCGTGTGTCATGATTCCTCCAGACATAAAAAAACCGGCTCAATGGCCGGTGGTGGTTGCGATGGTGGGTTTGGTTATTCGAAATAGCCGTTGATCATCACCAACCCACGGATGATCTGGGACGCGGTGGCAGTTGCCACCGGTATGCGAAGGATGACATGGGCAAAAGTGCCAGCCGCCACATAAAGCGGTGCATCAAGGTTCACGTCGATAGGTGTTAATGCGCCACCAATGGGTGTTCCCACCGGCATGGACTGGATGCCCAGCGGCACGCGACGTGGTGCGCGTGTGCCTGCCGTGTTGGAATCTGCCGTGGCAAGCGACACAGCGGTGGAGCCTATGCCCAGCGCCCACTGTAAAAGCGTGGGTGTGGTGGCGGAGGCTGCGCCCATGTTGAAAGTTTCAATCCGCACGCCACGGATCACCAGATTGCGGTTGCCGCCACCGGCTGCCGCTACCGGAACCTGAAAGGCAAATAGCGCGTAATCCGTTTCCGCACCGGCCACGGCTGCAAACTGAAACTGGCCACCAAGTGTAGTGTAGCCTGCCGCAATGTTGGAAAGTGCAGCGGATACCGGTGCTGCGCTGTTGGCATAGTTGGCAGACTGCGCCACCGCTGCGCCGCGTGGGTTGTTGTAGCTCCCGCACTCTGCGCCAGCCATAGCCGTAGGCCAGAGGCGGTTCAGCGCCAGATCACGGGCAATCACCGACACATCGGCCACTTCCATGCGCTGGGCGGTGCCGGTTGCGGCGGCATTGTAGCAGCGCATGAGCAGCGGCTGCCAGCGCGAGAGCGATACGGCGGCGGCGGTATTGGGCGAAAGGATCACACCCTGCAGAACGCCGTCGATGAAGAACTCGATCCGATCCTGATCAATCACGATGCGATAGTGGCGCACTTGACCAGCCACCGGTGGCGTTAGCGGTGCAGTTGTGGTTTCTGTGCCGTTGATATTCATCACACCCACGAGATTGCCGGAGCTATTTATCTTGAAATACACCCCATCCGTTGGCGTGGCGGTGGTAGCGGCAAAGCCCAAGCCGAACTCGCAGACATTGTTGGCGATAGGGTTATTGGCAAAGCGTAGCCTGAAGGCCACTTCCAGTGATCCTGCCGGATGCAGCGGGAAAGTTTTATATGTCTGCGCCCGTGCGACCGCTGCCGATGCGACCGAGTTGCCAGCATTCAGCACCAGAAAGCCGCCTGTCATGGCGATGGTGGCCGTGACACTGACAAATTGATAGGCGCTGCCATCCACCACCGTGTGATTGAAGGTATCCGCCCAGTAGATATTATCCACGCCCACGCGCAGGCGACCGTCGGTTGATACCCGCGCCGCACGCACCAGACGCGGCTCGCCGCTTTGCCCGTCGTGAGATTCCCCGGCAAGCACCGAGTAGCCAGCATCCACCAGCTCCATCGGCAGGTTGATCTTCAGGCGTTTATTGGCGTCCACCGATGCAAGATCGGCAGAATCGCCCGATTTGAGAATGATGCTCATGCTATAACCCCATTATGTTGATGTTGTACCGTCCCCAGCTGCCACCCGGCGCATGGGCAATTACGTCGAAACCCGAACCTTCCACCAGATTGCAGGCCGTGGCCGTAATGCCTTCGAGCGCCCCATCTTCGGGATCGTGATCGGCTGATCCCGACGCCACCGCGCATAGGATCACCGATCCGCTTGTCACCCATGCAGCAGACACCGACGCACTGGCGAAGTTGCTTTCCCCACCGGATTCGTGGCCAAAATCCACCTGCGCCTGCGCTGTGTTTGGCATAGCCGATTGATCTGCCTTGGCATCGAGCGCAGTTTGCAGTCCCGCCACCTCAGCAATGCTGTGGCCATGAGAGGCGCTTGCTTTTGCATCCAGTGCAGCTTGCAGCCCGGCCACTTCTGCAATGGTGTGACCATGCACTTCAGCCGCTTTACTATCGAGCGCTGTTTGTAGCCCTGCGACATCGGCAATCGTGTGTCCGTGGCTGGCACTCGCTTTTGCGTCCAGTGCCGCCTGAAGGCCTGCTACATCCGCCACGCTATGCCCGTGCGCCGCGTTTGCTTTGTTAGCCAGCCCAGCATCCACCTGCGCTTTGGTGTAGTAGCGCACATCGCCACGCGCATCGGTGTGGTATTGCGGATGATCATCGGCATCCAGCCCGTTCAGGCTGGCGTGATCAATATCTCCGCCGGTGCCGGGTGGTCCCTGTGTTCCAACCGTCACCACTTGCACTTTCGGCTCGGTGACTTTGACGACATGGATCACTTCGTTAATGGTGACTACTTCCGTCATCGCGTTACCTCCGGGCTGATGATCACCAGCCCTTCCAGCAAGCGGGTGACGTTGGCGCCTGAGACAAGTTCAAGGTCATACACGCCGCTGGTGGCGGTAATGGCGGTGGTTTGTGTGGCGCTGGCCAGCAGCTGGATGGTTCCCGCCACCCCACCGAGGGTGATGCCGCCGTTTTCCGTGGTGAGTGTTAGGAATGGATCAGCGGCTTCGAGCGTTTCACGCATGTGCATCCGGGCAGTGAAGCCGGTCAGGTTCACGGGTGTGCCGCTTTCGTCCTTCCATTCAATCTGCTCGCTGAACGTCGCGCCGCGATACACATAGAAATTATGCTTAGCTGGGTGTGTGGTCATGACGGGTTCCTATGCGCTTAAAAGTGCGTACCATTTGCTTGCCGTGGCTGCCCAAAATAGGGCGTTCTTGCCCACGGCCAGCGAGAACGCGGCGTTATTTGCGAGTGCATTAATGCTGTGGCCGGTGGCGGGATAGACGTTCAGCGCGTTTGCCCCGGCATTGGCCACAAAGATGAATTCGCCTTGCTCTGGTGAAGGCAGGATTGCGCCTTGCCCAGCGCCCACCGTGGTAAACTGGTTGGTTTGCTTGGTGATCGCCGTGGCGGTGCCTTGCGTGGTGCCTGCCGCGCTTAGGCCTGCGCCATTGGCCTTCACCGCCGCACGGCCACTGCCTGCCAGCATTTTCAGCGAATCATAGAACGTTGAACCATCCGGGGAGACTTTGAGGGTGAAATTGTCATCCCCCAGCAGGCCAAACTCTGCACGCGCTGACCAGTTGCTCTGAAAGAGGAATCCCGCCTTATTCCCAGCCGTATTTTTGTTCAGCTTGATCTGAAGATCACCACCCACATGGTTGAACAGGATCGCTTCACTGGCCACGGCCAGCTTGTTGGTGGAGTCTGCCGTGGTGTTCACGCCCAGCAGCGAAAGATTCTGAAGCGATGTCGGGGTGGCCACCGACACGCCCCAGTTGGTTCCGTCATAGGTATAGAGCGCGTTGGCGTCTTTCGCCCATACGGTCAGGCCTTCCCACGGGGTGATGAAGTTCCACGCCGTGCTGTAATAGGCGAGCGACTTGGCCTTGCCAGCCCATGCGCCGGTGGGAGCTGCGCCCACAATATAGCTTTCACCGGCCACCGGCGAAACTGGCGGCGTGTTGACGCTGATGCTCTCCATCGCCGCTTGCAGCAGCGCATCAAGGATATTGAGCGACGCGTTGTGAGTCACTTCTTTCTGGGCTTGTGAGGAAACAATGTAAGGAAGCGATAATCTATTTGTGACATTTGACATGACGAACTCGCGATTTAGATACGAAAAAGGGCGCACAGTTTCCTGTGCGCCCTCGGTTGAGAACTGATTTAAGCCTGACTACTAAGCGTCGGTCAGTGTTTCATCAACGATCCTTGCGACAGGAGCATTGCGTTTACACGCTTCAACGCCATTCTCTGCAGACTGCTTGGTGCTATAACCCTCGCTGTGGCAAAGGATTTCACCATTCACTGCCTTCAAGTTCCAGTAAAACTGGGCATCATTTCCCTGAAATACGGTGTACTTTCCAGTGAGAGCATTGAGCTTGCAGGACTCAATGCCACGCTGGGCAGATTGCTTTGCTGTATAGCCTTCGCTATGGCAGAGCGTTTCCCCGTTAGAGGCCTTCAGGCGCCAGTAGAACTGGCCATTACGAGCTAGAAAAATAGTAAACTTTGACATTTTCATGTCCTTTCAAAATTAAGGTTAAGAAACGGCTTTGAGGGAACTGCCCAAAGCATAGGGTCTTGACCTAATGAAAGGAGCCTGCTAGAATCAGACTTGGAGATGATCTGAAAAAAGCGGGAGTTCCTGCCGTTCATTTTGTCTATTAAACCACCTGTTAGCGCAGGTGGTTTAATTCGTTTAGGGGGTCATTCATCGTCCCCCAGAATCAGTTTATACACGCCTTTTTTCCCCGCTATACTTTCTATCGCTGGCCTTCCTGCTCGCGACATATTATATAGCTTACTCATAATTTGCTTACGTTCTTTCTGCTCATTATGCAGTCTAAAGTATCCTACTGTAACCTCGTCAAGCGTCACATCGCGTTTTGCTCTGCGAAAAACCTCTATGATTTTGTTTTCAAAATCATCTCTCTTGACGACATTAAGGTCAGACTTGATGCTTGGCGGCAAATCCGACAGGTCTGAAAGGTCAAAAATATCTCTATCTTCCATTTTAATCCCCTATATTTCGTCACATTCTACATTGCAAATTTCGTTTGGTCAACTCTTCTCGCAAGATTTTCGCATTCTTCTTATACAAAAACATTGCATTCATTTCCTCTCCCCACCACAGCAGAAAGTTGATAGACTTTCACACTCACGCTGCTTTGCGTGCTGCCGAAATCGGCAGTTTGCTCGGCGGCACTGTAGCTGGCCGTAGGGCTGGTGATGGCAATCGTGCGCTTGAGTGTCAGCCCGCTATAGATTTCCACCTCATAGCGTTCTGCTTCCTCGCCCAGAGGGATGTCCACCCCGTCGCGCCATTCCGCATCGACGCGGGAGCGGCGCACCCAGCTGATGGTGATATTACCAGAGCCATCCCTCACACCGGCCACATGCACCGGCGAGAAGGGTTTCAGATTCCGCCCGGTGTAGGTGAATGTGATCTGGTCGGTATTGCCCAGCGAGTTGCCAACACTCACCGCCTTATAAAACAGCTGCCGCCCGATCAGGTTATTCGGGATTGCGGTGGTATATAACGCCGGAGAAAGCAGGATGAACCTGTCTCCGGCGGTATGACTACCCACCGCCCATTCCGTACCCTGACGGCCGCGCAAAAGCCGGGAAAGGCGATATGTCCTTTCACCGATCAGTTCCGCGTTTTGGAATTGCACCAGCTCGTCACCAATCAGCGCGGCATTGGCACCGTTCAGCACCGCAAGCTCGCTAACGCTGGCGAGGCTTCCGGCAGTGAGCAGCACCTCGACCTGATTGAACTGATCCCACGTCACGGTGGTTCCGGTCGCAAGGTTGGTGATGATCGCGCCGAACGTGGCCGCACCTTCGAGCCCTGCCAGCAGGTTGAAGGTGTTGCCGCCAGCTTCGCCGCCATCATCCGAGCGATAGACCGCTGCGCCGTTCCAGTCTGCGCCGTCGGGCGCAACACCGATACGCAGCAGGCCTTGGCTTTGCACCGTGTCGCTGGGCAGCGGTGGTGCATCCACAAACTGCACCAGCGTTTCCGGCACCAGCACCGGCGGCGTGATGTTGCGCGATGTCTCACCCGGTGGGGTGTAGAAATCGTAGGAACTCACATCTTCCGCCACGGCACTGATCTTCATCAGGCCGTTGGATTCCATATCGGTTTTCACCACCCGCATTTCATGTGCGACGCCCGAAACGGTAACGGTGATTACATCCGTGGGTTCTAACCGCACATATTTGGGCGGCACTGTGAGCGAAAAGCTCAGGCGTTCCTTCCATGTGCCATAAAGCGTAATGTCTGCCACCTGTTTGGCCTGCGTTGCACCCATGACAATCGGAAAATTGATCGTCACCTGATCCACCGCACGCACCACCTGCCGCTGCGATACCTGCGTCACCGGGTCATAGTTAAATGGCCGGTCGAGATAGGTCACATTCACGCGCTGGGGAAGTTCAAGCTCCTGCGCGTAATGGATCTCCAGCACATCCTGCACGCCGCTTTTGGCGCTGGGAATCAGGTCAGCTTCCGGGATGGACTTCACCGAAGCGCTGCCACGCGGGACGCATTTCAGAATCCCGTCGCTTTCCACGATGTCGAAGAAAAACGCCGAGGTCAGCTGCTCAATGGCATTGCGCACCGTGATGGGCTGCTGAAGAATAAACCCTTCCAGTGAGGCCGTGAGGCGCGTTACGTCATAATCCGAAGGCGTAAGGCCAGCGGCTTGCAACAGTTCCGCCACCACTGCGCCGAGCGTTGATGCACCCAACTTGCCGTTTACCCAATGCCCGGTCGCCCAAAGGATGGAATCCTGCCACACGCCTTCCAGATCAGGCCAGAAGGAAAATGGCCGCGCGTCCCACGTCCAGATAAACCGGCGCGGCACAAGGTTAGCATTGCCGGTTTCCAGCGTGCGTGCTTCCAGATAGTCGAGCGTTGCATCAATCGCCACGCGCTGCGCCTGAAAATCCACCCGGCCTTTGCTGGCACGCGGAAAGAAGCTCTCGCTCGATGACGGATCATAGAACACGTTAGGCTGGTTGGTGCAGCCATCCACCGAAGGAAAGCCAAACTCGGTAAACCACACGGGCTTCATTTTGGCCGTCCATGCGGTGGCCACCGCGTTCGGGTTCACATGCGGGTTTTTCCACCAATATTCGAGGTTTTTCCACGCATATTTGGCATCCGTGTAGTTGGTGAGGCCAGTGCGAGCCACCGAATCCGCATAGTAATAATCCCAGCCTTCGCCTTTCTCCCAGTATTCGGTGATCAGCTCCGGCGTGATCTGGCTTTGCGGCAAGTCCGGTGTAATCGGGAAATAGCTATCAATTCCCACTACGTCGATATTGCTGGATGCCCACAGCGGATCGAGGTTAAACCAGCCGTTCTTGCTGTGGTATTCGCTCCAGTCTGCCGCGTAGGTGATGATCGTTCCTGACATGGCGGCCTTCACGCTACCGGCCAGTGTTACAAGGCGCGACACTGCTGGATAGCTGCCCGGCGCATCGGTGAAGCTCGTCATACCCACCAGCTCCGAGCCAATGACGAACGCATCCACGTCACCACTGAGCAGATTGGCATAGTGCATGATGAACGCATTGTAGCCGTTGGTTTTGGTGAACCAGTTGTTGGCATCGGTCGCGTTGGCAGGCGTAATGCGGCCACGCCAAGGCTTTGGCTCCGGCGTGATCGTATCCACGAAGATCATGGGATAGAACATCACGTTCAACCCACGGTTCTTCAGCTCCGCGCAGATCTGCACCACCGTGTGATCCGAAGGCGTGCCGCCATAGGTGGGAGTGTCATCCCCGAAATTCAGCACCACCTGCGCCGCTGAACGGCTGATACCTGCGACACTCCAGTCTTGCGGCAACACCTGCGTCGTCCCCTGAAACTCCACCTTGGGGATAATCGTGCAGGCTCCGGCATCGGTGGAGGTTGCGAACCATGTCACCACCACCGCCACCCATTCAAGGTTGGGCAGGTTTTTCACCAGCTGATCAATCGCCACCAGCACATCGGCCTTGCCGTCGTAATTGTGCATGTTGATGGATTTCTTATCGCCCGACGGCGTGAACGCACCGCCGAAATAGGCATAATACCCGTCCTGCTTGCTGGTGACTTGCGTGCTATACACAAATTCCCCAGCGCCGGGGATGATCACAATATCCTTCACTTTTTCTTCCACGCTGGGGCTGAATTTCACCGTCCGGCGCACTTCAAAGGTAAAGTTCGGGATGCGGTTGCCGTATGCCGCCAGCGGAAAATCCTCGATCACCACATAGGCCAAGCCACGATGCGCCGGGATAGTTCCGGCTGGCAGGTATTTGGCCATGATGTCATCGACACCTTGGGTTTCATCCCCAAAATGGACGTTATATTTGCCCTGCGCGGCGGAAAGTTCTGCTTCCGTCAGCACCTTGCTATCCGCCCACACGCGGATCACTTCATCAATCTGGCCTTCGCAGATCGCAATCGCCAGCGTGACAAAATACTCATAGAAAATGGTGGTTTGGCTGGTGGTGGTTTTGCCGCCACCGCCGCCACCTTTGCCGCCGCCGCTGGAAGTTTGCGTGGTGGTTTTCTCGCTGCGTATTTCCTTAATGTCCGTTGCCCAGATGACATTCCCAGCCAGCCGCATTGTGCCATACACTTTCGGGATCATGTTCCCATAGGTGGAAATCTGCGCCCGAAGATCGGCAAGGCGGGGTCCCTCCTGCGTAGGCAGCTGCACGCGCTGGCTTTTCGGGAAAAACATCCCGGCAGCCATGCCGCCCAGATTCGCGCCAAGGATCGCCCCGGAGGGACCACCCAGCACAAAGCCGGTCACACCACCAACGACTGGAAGGACTATATCAGCCATGACTCACTTCAACGGTTCGAGTTGTTCAGATTTGAAACGATAGGCATGGGTCAGCATCCGCACCCACGCATCGGAAAGCGGTTGCTCGACCACGCGCCCAGCGCTGGAATTGCAATGGATCAAGCCGGGTCCGCCCGTGGGATAGTTGGTCAGCAGCCCCACATGCTGAGGATCACGAAACGTGCGAAAGAGCAGCACATCGCCTTCCGTCATTTTCGCCAGCGGCACTTCGCGCAAATGCTTCTGGATGCTCGCCACCAGCCGCCCACGCTCCGGGTACATAGAGTAGTTAAACTCATCATGTGCCGAGAGCGGCGTGCCGGTTCCATCCTGCAAGCCCATCTCATCAATCACGCCGATGATCAGGCCGATGCAGTCCACACCACCCGCGCCAGCAGTGGATTTTTTTAAGCGCCCTTGATGGTGATACTTCGTGCCGAGCCATGTGCGGGCTTGCAGGATGATTTCTGGCTTGGTGATTCTAGCCATTGCGGTTGCTCTTGCTCATGGTTCCTGCCGTGGTGAGCAGCGCGTCCACACCGGGGACATACGGCTCGCCACGAAAATTCAGGATATTGTTAAACTTCGCCTGACAGGTCTCATGCGTCTTGTCGCACCCGGCGATGATCTTGAACCCGTCACCCACTTGGATGGATTTGCCCATCGGCAGCGCCAGCACCACCTGCTTGGAGGAAAACTCCTTCACCTCCATGCGCCGCCCGTCATTATTGCCGCTTGTCCATTCCACTTCACCACCGGTGAACCAACCCGCCGCCTGCGTAAGGCTATTCGCTTTGAAAGTCTGGTTGCTCACTACTTCCGAAACGGTGCTGGTGATGGTGACGCTGGCGAGATTCACCTTGCACCGACTATCGCCCAGCACGGCGCGGCAGGAAGGCGAATACACCTCACCAATCGTCTGGCTTAAATGCTGCGTGAGGCCGCGCACTTCGGCATGGAACATCTGCGCGTTCAGAGTGACTTCACCCAGCCGCCCACGCTTCACCACCAGCTTGCCCTGAGACAGATCCTCGTAATTGACGAGGAATATCTCGACTTCGGCATAGTCGTACATTCCGGCCAGAAGATCAGATTCCATGATCTTCGAGGGAAATGTCTGCCCCTCCAGATCAAGGTTATCCACGCTCATATTGGATTTACTTTCCACCGTGGTGGGCGTGAACCCAGCGATGGAATCATATTCCAGCGTGTCGATCATCAACGTGCGGTCAAGGTCGGTGAAACCAAGCTCCGCACCATCCTGTCGCGTCAGGCGCCAGCAAGTGGCGAGCGTGGTCAGGCCACCGCCAAAATGTGCTTCGAGTTGTGGGGAGATGACTCTCATACGCGCACCTCGATCAGTGGAATGTTGTTCCAGCTTCCGGCATTGAAGCTATCGAGCGAGAGCGCCAGCTCGTCGGTATCGAAACGCACCGGCACATCGAAATCAAAATCCACCGTGAGCGTGCCGGTGAGCGATGTGGTGATGATGCCGGTGGTGGTGTCGATGCTCCAGCCGCTCGCCTGCAAAATGCTATTGCGGTAAAGTTTCACCGTTCCCGCCACTGGCTTGGTGATGATCCGCTCGGACACCACCGCGCCGCTCACATACTGTTTCACCAGCCGATACTGGGTTCCGCCGAGCGAAAGCAGCGGCTGGTTCACCGCCTTGAAATCACCCCAATCCTTGAAGCGAAACCCCACCGCCTTGCCACGACGCGCCCGGAAGAAGGAAATCAGCGCCTGCCACTGCGTTTCGGTTTTAACGCCTGACGCTACATTGTAACGCGCACGCGCTTGGCTCCATTTGCTGTTGCGCTGCTCATGGCCGGAGACAGTGGCCACCACATCCGTTAAGAACATGGGTCCGCCGGTTGCCCCATAGCTGATGTCACTGGGGAATTGGACTTCTACGAAGCTCATATTTACACCTTTTATGCTGTAACTTATCTATTTACTTACAGCCTATGTTCTGTTATTATGACTTACATAAACAGGTTATAGGCTGTAAAATGGCTAGCAAAATGAAACAACTTCAACTTCAGACACTTGACCGCCACTTGGCGGAAGTGCGCGTTTGCGACCGTCCTTCAGACGGTTGGATCGCTGCTGTTCGCAAATCCTTGGGCATGAGCGTCCGCCAGATGGCCGAGCGCATGGGCATGACCCAGCAATCCGCCGCCCGTTTAGAGACAAACGAGGCCGAGGATTCGATCACCCTGAAGTCGTTGCGTAAGGCAGCCGAATCGCTCAACTGCCGTTTGGTGTATGCACTGGTGCCGAATGACGGCAGCTTGCAGGCCATACTCGACAAGCAGGCGCTCGTTAAAGCGAAGGACATCGTTTCCGCCGTGGATCACACCATGCAGCTGGAAGCGCAGGGCGTGGGCAATCTCCAGCAGAAAATTAAGGAGACCGCTGAAGAACTCGCCAAGAACCCCAACACCAAGCTGTGGGAGTAAGCCGTGCAATATCATTACATCGCAGGCCAGACTCCACTGGATGAAGAAGAAAAGCGCGACCTAATTCCCAGTCTCGTGACCCGCGAGGATCTCGATGCGTTCGAGCAGGAGAACATTCTCGAAGCCCGAAAGTGGGTGATGCAGAAAGCTACTCTTGCCAAGCTGGATGTGTTTACAGAGAAGTTCCTGCTCAACCTCCACAAGCGCATGTATGGCCATGTGTGGAAGTGGGCAGGCACGTTCCGTAAATCCAATAAGAACATCGGCGTGGATCGCATCTACATCACCACCGAACTTCATCAGCTGCTGGGTGATGCTGCGTATTGGCTGGAAAACAAAACCTATCCCATCAGTGATCTGGCGGTGATTTTCCACCACCGGCTGGTGAAGATTCACCTATTCCCCAACGGTAACGGCAGGCATGCACGCATGTGCGCCGATGTCATCATCGCTAAATTCGGCGGCGAAAAGTTGAGCTGGGGCGGAAACTCCGACCTCACCAAGCCGGATGAAATCCGCACCCGTTATATCGCCGCACTGCGTGAGGCGGATGCTGGCAACTACGAACCCATTCTGGCGTTCGCAAGATCATGAAAGACTCCTATCTCAGTGTTTTTCTAACTTTCCTTCGCTTCGGCCTGTTGGCGTGGGGCGGACCTGTTGCGCAGATTGCGATAATCCGCGACGAACTGGTGGAGCGCCGGGGCTGGATTGCGCCGGAGAAGTTCCGTCGCGTGCTGGCTGTCTATCAGGCGCTGCCGGGACCAGAGGCGCATGAACTCTGTGTGTATTTCGGCATGATTCGCGCCGGTCGATTTGGCGGCTTCCTTGCTGGCTTCGGCTTTATGCTACCGGGTTTGCTCCTTATGGTGCTGCTAGCATGGGGCTATCAACATTATGGTGCTGCGATGTTGCTGCCGCTGTTTGTTGGCGTTGCACCAGCAGTCACCGCGATGATCGTTCGCGCCGCACACCGCATCGGGGCGCATGTTTTGGTGGACAGGTCGCATTGGGTGGCGGCACTGGCTGCCGTGGCACTTACGCTGCTGGGCGTGCATTTCCTGCTGGTGTTTATCGTCTGCGCGGCGTGGCAGGCGCTCTGGTCGGCTGGCAAGCACCGCATCGCTATCATCACCGGCATTGCACTCACTGTCGCCGCGCTCACCATCGGCCTGATGTTTCCGGTATCCGGCATCATCAGCACCGGCGGCACGGGCAATTTGCTGGTGGAAGGCTTGAAGGCTGGCTTGCTCTCGTTTGGCGGCGCTTATACTGCCATTCCGTTCCTGCAAAGCAGTATGGTTGGGCATTATCCCGCCATCACCCAGCAAGTATTCCTCGATGGTATCGCACTGGGTAGCGTGATTCCCGCGCCGCTGATTATCTTCGGCACCTTCCTCGGCTTCGCTGCCGATGGGCTGACGGGTGCGCTGCTGATGACACTCGGTATATTCGCGCCTGCCTTCGCTTTCACGCTGCTGGGGCATAACCAGCTGGAGCGCGTGATTGAGAACAAGGCATTGCATGGTGCGTTGGATGGCATTTCCGCCGCCGTGGTGGGGCTGCTTGCCATCACCGCGTTACAGATTTTTCAAAACGTCATCACCGGTTGGCAGCAGGCGGCGCTGTTCGCCGCTGCATTGGCCGCGTTTTACCTTATCAAAAGCAAATGGGCGATTCCGGGCGTGATACTCGCCTGCGGCATTATCGGCTGGCTGGTGATTCCTGTGTAAGCCGCTTATCGAGCGACCATGCGCCGCCGCCCACGGCCAACAAGTAACACGCGCCCATCAGCATCGACCAATCCAGCCGGGTTTCGTGCATGAAGCTCCAGAAGCCGTAGCGTTTCAATTCGCGCACATAGAAGGTGATATTTTCCGTCACCACCCAATCATGCCCCATCCATACCGGGATTTTGGTGGCGGTGATGGCCACCAGCATCGTAACAATCAGCGGCACGGCGGCAAAGCGCGTGAATAGGCCGAGCAGAAGCAGCGTGCCGCAAATGATTTCCACCCAGCCGACAAACGGACCCGTGAACTCCGG
This sequence comes from Alphaproteobacteria bacterium, assembly GCA_016722515.1. NCBI lineage: Bacteria > Pseudomonadati > Pseudomonadota > Alphaproteobacteria > Alphaproteobacteria bacterium. The sequence goes on along the minus strand of JADKJE010000001.1, from coordinate 553,272 downwards.
GAACGGGATGCCCATTTTGATGAAGCGCCCTGTGCCGAGGATTTCCGGATAAATCAGTTTCTGGATGCCTTCAGGAATAAATACACCAGCCAGCGCCAGACGGACAAAGATCGTCCAGCGTGAAGCGTGCGTGGAAAGCAGGCATATGAGTTTTTCGCATTTCATGCCAGCAGCATATCCGCCGAAGCAAAAATTGTCAGTTCATAAATTCCTCCTTGCTCGTTCAATGCTCCGTGCCATATCCGCTGCTATCTGGTTTTGGCTTTGCTTGAAGCTGCGCACGTCCGGCGTTTGCACGTTCATATTGATCGTAATCGGCGCGGCGCTCATGCCCATGTCTGGCATGATGTGCATGGGCGCGTTTCCGGCATAGGCCAGTTCGGGACCGCGTTCGCCCACGATGCCAAACTTGCCGGGGCTAAGGCGGCCACCATCGGCGAAAAATCCGCCGAAGAAATCGCCAATCCCCGATAAGAACCCGCCAAACCCACCACCGCCACCGCTGCCACCACCACCGAATAGACCACCGATAGAGCTAAAAAGCCCGTCGATAATGCCGCCTTTACCGCTGATGCCCAGATCCTTCAGCGCATATTGCAGCAGGGTGCGGTTCAGATCAGACAGAAAGCCTTTGAAGAAATCACCGAACCCATCAAAGCGCCCACCAATCGCATCCAGCGAATCGGCAATGGTGCCTTCCATCGTTTCCCCGATGCGGGAGAATTCACCTTCAATGGTTTCGCCGGTTTGTTTGGTGGCCTTGCCCAGCCGCTCGTTAGCCTGTTCCACCGCACGGCCGAACGTGTCCTGATTGATGTATCCTTTCTCTAGTAGCGCGTTTAATTGCGCCATTTCCTTGTTGTAACGCTCCAGCGGCGTGCGCGTGGCTTCAAAAATTCGCTGCGCTTCCTCTTGTTGCTTATTGAGTGCTTTTACAGCCTTGGTGGTTTCAGCCACTTTCTCCGGCTGCTTGGTTTCCTCAAAGAGTGACGAGAGCGATTGATTCTTAGCTTGGCGTGCATCCACAATCTTATCGGCGGCGGCACGCACCTCCGCATCAATCGAGGCATTGAACTCCTGCGCTTTGGCGAGTGCTTTATCGAAAGCGGTTCCCATTGAATCTAACAGGCCGGTCTCCAGCGCCTTGCGCGTATTCTCGAACGATACGCCCGACAACGGATCATTCACGAAGTTGGCCAAATCCTGCCCCAGCGCTTCAAAGCGCCCAGAAATCCCATCACCAAACGCATTGAAGGCATCACCAACGCCCTCAAACACGGCAATGAACAGATTCCCGAACTTGATCACCTCGGCAATGAAGGCCTTGAACCCCAGCTTGAACGGCTCGATGGAATCCGTGATCACCTGCGCCAGCCACTTCACCTTATCGGCGATGAAGATCAGAATATCCGTCAGGCCTGCATCACCAATCGCTTTTACCAGCTTGGAGAACGCATCGCCCATGTTGGAGAGTGCGACGTTCAGCGTGCCTGCTTGTTCCTTCATCGCCCCGGCAAACTGCACATTGCCGATGCTCTGCAGGTAGCCTTCGATCTCCTTGGCGTTTTTACCCACCGTGGTGCTTACGCCTTGGAAGGTGAACGTCACCTGTTCGCCCTGTACGCGGGACTTGATACCAAATTCCTTCAGCCGCTCGAACTCGCCGGTGGTGGCATCGGCCACGGCCTCGATCATCTGGTTTAAGGATTTTCCCATCGCGGTGGCGGTGTTGCCGTAAGAGGTGAGCGCTTCCTCCGAAGGCGCAAGCCCCAGCGCCTTCAGTTTGATGAAGGCATCCACCACTTCTTCCAACTGGAACGGCGTTTCAGCGGCAAACTTCTCGATAAAGCCGAACGCCACGCTTGCCTTATCCGCCGAGCCGGTGACGGTACGAAGCGATGCCTCCAGCCGCTCGAACTTGGTGATGGTGTCGGTGATCTGCTTGCCAACGAATGCCGAAGCAAACAGGCCGCCCAGCCGGTTGAGCCCACCGCTGAATTTCTTCATGCGGCGATCCATATTGTCCACGCCTTGCCCGACCTGCGCGAACGCAGCTTGGGTTTTATTCACGGCACGGATAATGAATTCAGCACTACCGATGGCGGCCATGTTTCTGGTTCCTTAACAGTTCAGCTTGCAGTTGAAAAAAGGCCAGCCATTCCGAGAACTCCCGTGGACTCATCTGCTCAATGTCAGAGAGTGGCCTCGATAACCGATAGGCCAGCGCTAACTGGTTGTATCGGATGGGGTCTCGTCTGAGTTTCCCTTGGCTTCCTCAATGGATTGGTAGAAGTGTTTTTCCACCGCGTCATTGATGCGCAGGATCACCCGCACATCGCCATATTTGAGCATTTCCCCGCGCTCATTCAGGCTGAAGATGCGGTTGCCATCCTTGTCGCGTGCCTTCACGATCAGGGAATAGACGGCATTTTCCACCGAAGTGGCCTTCTTGCCGGAAACGCGCTGGATCATCGCGGCTTCTTCCATCGACATGGGGAAGAAGTGGATTTCCAGCGGCGCTTCACCATCGCCCCATTCCGGCACGGACACTACCAGCCGGTTCTGCGTTTCAAAATGCTGCTTTACACGTTCGATCACTCGCATGATTGCCTCCTTATGCTACGGTTGATTCGGTGAGTGGTCCGGTGCCGGTGAAGCTGAACGTGGCTTCCACCAATCCATCGAACGAGGCGCTGTAGGAAATGGAGGTGATGATCACATTGCCCGACCAGAACTTATCGCCAGTGGTGTTGCCCTCCGGGTAGAGGTTCAGCGTCACCGTGCCGCCAGCGGCCAATGCGCCTTGGCCGGTGGTGTCGGTTTCATCCCAGAACGCTTCAAAACTGCCTGACCAGCTTTTGATCGTGGCTTGGTTTTTTCGCCATTCGGTGCCGATGATGGAGGCATCCACCGTATCGGCGTTGACCTCCAGCGACCATGATTTTACTTCCGCGACTTGGGACGATCCGACAAAGACCTTCCCCTCGCTCCCTGCGTGGGTAGCCATAAGATTCTCCTTGGTTTGAGTGTGGTTAAACCGCGATTTGCGGTGCATTTTCCTTCACGGTGTACAGCACCGCGAAGGTGAGGCTTAAAACGGCAATCGGCTTTTCACCTTCGCCGGAAAGCTGGGTGGTGGTGACATCGAGCATGGCATCCTTCACCAAACCGCCAAGCGTGGGATCGGCGGCGATGCGCTGCTCCACTTCGGCGGCAAGCTGATCGGCGTCATCGTCGATTTCGCCTCTGGCTTTCAGGTATCCCTCGATCACCAGCTGCAACTGCCGGGCTTGCGTGCGTGGCCGCTGCATGGTTGGATTACCCACGGATTCCTGCGGTGTGTACACCAGCAAGGCCGGGAGTTTGGGATCATCCAGCGGATGCACCCGCGACGCATAAACGCGGTTGCCTGCCGATGTCTGATTACGAAGCAGCGTCACCACCGCCTGCCGGATTTGCGTGCGAACATGGCTCATACGGCCTCCAGCATCAGCTCAGTGATGCCCTCACTATCCGGGCGGATGACGACAAGCTCAAATTCCTTGCCGTCGATAGTGAAGCGATCCCCGGTGGCGAGTTCAGGAATATCCCGCGTGCGGATGGAGAGGATCGGGCTGTTTGCCACTACATCCACCGAATCCCCATCCACCAGTTCGGAATAGGCCTGAAACATGCCGGTGATGCGGCGGGAAATGCCAATACGCGGAACGTAAAAGATTTCCCGCCCGTCGAGTGTTTCAAGCAGGGTCTGGTGGTGGGTTTCCATGTCTTCCATGAACCCCATCACAGCCCCACATTAAGTAGGATTGCGACCGTTGCATCGCCCGATAAAGCGGCAGCAGCAGCCACGCCCACGATGGTGTTACCGCTCGCCGTGGTGGTCAGCACTTTGTTGGTGTTATCCCAATAGAGCTTTGCCCCTTGGGTGATCGCACCGGTGGCCTTGGCCACGTTGAAAATGCCGGTGATATGCACGGCACCGACTTTGCCGTTGGCAATGGCAGTTTTGGCAATGCCGCCAATCGTGCCAATCAGCACAAAATCGCCGGATAGAATATCCGCCCCGGCGGTGTAGTTGAGGGCTTTGCCCTCCTGAACGAAGTTTTTAGCCATGAGATTTCTCCTTGAGTTTTAGACATAAAAAAAGCGGCCAAAAGCCGCTGGTGGTTGGATGCTTGGGTTAAGATTACGCGCCCGGATTCTTATACAGGGTGCGGAACTCCAGCGGCGCTGCTGCCGCGTCGATGCGAACCTTGTATTCCACGCCGTCAATCGTCCAGCCGTCTTGCTGGTCAAGGAACGGTGCGGCAATCCCGTCGAGATAGCCCACTTCAATCGTATCGAAGACATTGGGATCAGCGGTCAGATACCAGGACAAGGTGGAGGCAGCATCCAGACGCGCATCTACGATCACTTCCGCCGCGCTGCGCACCGGGTTCGGCACGCGGCTGTTGGTTTTGGAAGGATCGGTTTCCGACGTCATCAGCACCCGCGCTGTATCTTCCTGCGCCGCTGGCACAATCAGATAGGAAGGACGGATATTGAGGACTGCCTTGCCGTCTTTCTGCAAGCGCATCGCCGTGCGGCCTGCACCCACGCTTGCCGCCGTGATTGCCGTGCCACTGCCTGCCAGATTGTTATGGCTGGCATGGAACAGCGCCACCCCGTCGCTCATCGTGGGGTTGCTGGTGAGGATACTAAACACCAGATCACCCACCGTGCGGGCTGCCGCACGCCCCATCTTGCGCGGAATATCCGTGAAGGCATTCAGATCATCGTTAATGATCGCCTGACGGGTGATCGAGAACAGCTTGCCGTAAGTGGCCAGCTTGATCGATTCCGCACGCTCGCCGATGGTGCCGTGCTTGAATTCGCCGCTTTCAGGGATCACATCCAGCGTATCAAACACACCTAGCCCAACGCGGCTATGGGTTTTGAAGTCGGTCAGATTTCCGGCACGGGTAAAGAGCGGGAAAACTTCTTCGGCTTCATCATAACCGCGCAGCATGGCTTTACGGGCGTTGTTTTCCAGAATCTTCGGAAAATCGCTGCTCGAATGGGTGAAGGCACGGGCAGCCAGCTCGCGCTTATCCATATGGGCAGTACGCACGCCGCGCAGTTCCAGCGACTTACGCGCCATCTCCAGCAAGGTGTAGCCCATCAGTTCGGTGGGTTTGACATCCTTGCCAGCAATACCGGCACGGAAGGAAATCGCATCTTCAGCAGCACGGGAGAATTTCTCCACGTCCGTTTCGCCGATTTCGATCCGCTGGTGGCTGGTGACAGGTTCCTCACGTTTGCCTAACGATTCGAGCAGGAGCTTCCGGGCTTCGTGAATATCCACCTCCGGGTTATCGAGACACTGATCGCGCAGCTTGTCCTGATCACCATGCTTTTCAAACAGGGTGCGGATTTCGGTGCGGCGTGCTTTCTCCGCATTCAGCGCTTCCTGCCGCACTTGGTGAACATCCACCGGCGGCGTGGGGGATAGCGTGACTTCTGCACGCTCCCCGGTTTCTTTGACTGCTTCAGGCATTGTAGTCTCCTTTATGGTTGGTTGGGGTTGTGAAGCGAGGCTTTCGGCCTCCAGTTTCCTGCCAATGCCAACGGTTGCGTCGGCGGGAATATCGACCAGCGAGATTTCCATCGGCATCCAGCGGATGACGCGGTAAGTGGCTGGCTTGTCTTTGGATTCTTCGGTGAGCTTGCGCTCAAGGATGCGGTAGGCCACCGAAACATTGCGCAGGATGCCGTCGGTGATGTCCTGCCACAGTCCGGCCACTTCATCGCGGCGGCTGATGCGAATATCAGCGTATCCTCGGCCATTCTCAACCCATGCCCGTTCCACCACGCCGATGCGGTTCTCCCGTTCGCTGCGGTCGTGATTGTACAGCACCGGCGCAGAATTATTCAGGCGGCTGAGATCCACCTCACTGCGCTCATGCCCCAGAATCTCAATCCACGGATCGCTGAAGAAGCTCTGGCGGGTGACGGGTTCCTCTGAAGAAAAAGAAAGCCGCACGAGGCGGCTTTCAGTATCGACGATTGACCGGGAGGCAAGTTCAATCGTTCGAATCAGTATTTCCGGCTGGTTTGTCATCGGATGGTTCCTCCTTTGGGGTTATCGGAGCGGGTTGCTTGCCGAGCGAACTCGTAAAGCTGATGCCAGCCTCCGATTCCTGCTCGCGCTCCTGTTTGATTTGCTCGAAAATGTCTTGCGGATTGCCGCCACGCTCGCGGATCACCTGCGTGCGCGATTTGAATCCCGACTGCACCGCTTTTTCCTCAGCGGTCACTTCGCGCTGCGGGTCGATCCACGGCATGGTAGGTCCCTGAAATCCGGCTTTCTTCAGGCTCATGGGATTGATCTGCGCTTCCGGCACGGTGAGCTTGCCAGATAGGATCGCCATATCCACGAAGCGTTCCCAGATCGGGCGCACGCACCGCTCGATGAAATGCTCGCGCAGCACCGCGTAATGCACCGACTGCTCCACCAGTTCCTGACGCTGGGCGCTGTAGGTGCCGTTGTAATCCTTCGAGATGCTGGAATAGCTGGTGCAGGTTCCGGCAGCGACAGCGCGAAGCTGGCCGTTGCGGAATTGCTCCAGCACCGCGTTCGGGCGCTTGCTATCAATCACCGAGACTTCTTCCCCCGGCAGCAGATTATCGAAGATCATGCCGGGCTGCATTTTCATCAGCCGGTTGCCGGTGGCGTCGATATTCTGGGCGCTCGTCGGGCTATCCAAGTTTTTGCGAACATAGGCGCACAGGCTGGCCGCCAGCTTGGCTGCCACCCGCTCGGAAAGTTCGTAATCCTTAATGTCATCGAGGCGCGTCATCACGCTGGCGAACATGGAAACACCGCGTGTCTGTGCGATGCGATCCACGGTTTTCAGGTGGATGATCTTCTCCGCCGGATAGCGCTTGGTGTCCTGCCGCGTTACGAACACATGTCGATCACCGGGATGTTCTTTGTAGAGATAGTACGCCACGGGCTTCCGCCATGCGTTCTTTTCAACCCCGTGAATGATCCTTTTTTTCTGGTCATTGAGATCAAAAGGCAGGAAATCTGCCTCGATCAGTTCCAGCGAATACGGCACCAGCGTGCCGTGATTGATCGTGGCGCTGATGCCTTCAATATGTTTCACCAGCACTTCACCATCCCGAAACCAGCACCGAGCAAGCAGGCGTAGCATCTGGTTCCAGTTCAGTTCCCACGTTACTTCGGGGAAGCGCACCCATTCTTCCCATAGCTCGATCAGCTGGTCGTTAATCTCTTTGGCCAGCTCGCCGTTTTTGCGTTTCACTTGTGGTTCAATCGTGATCCCACGGCCGATGACGTTATTGACAAGGCAGTTCAGCACACCACGCGCCAGATCGTGGTTTTCGTCGAGATACCGTGCTTGCAGGCGCAGGCTTTCCCCGGCGCGTTCCACCACGGCATCACCGCTGCCATGATCCACCTTGATTTTACGCAGGCGCGAAGGCTGGGCTGCTTCATAGGCGCGTTGCTGGCGCAGAATCCACCGCGCAGTTTCCCGGCGCAGGGCAGATTCTGGCGCGATCATCTCTATGGCTTTGTCGAATAGATTAAACATCGCTGAAATCCGCTAAGGCTGCTTGTTGGTTCTGATTGGCTGACTCAAGAGCGGCCACACGCCGCTCCCAGTATTGAATCTGCTCGCGAATCTCGCGGCTATTGGCGAGCGTCAGGCTGCGCCCGTTCATCGAATAGCTCTGGCCTTTGGCCACAGCCAAATCTGCCGCCAGCCACGCATCGAGCGCAGCCTTGGCGTGGGTAAGTGTCACCGCCATGGGAATGTCCTTTAGTTAAAGTTCCAATCATCAAACCCGATCCAGCTATTGCCTTTTTCTGGCTGCGCCGTTTCGGGCTTCTTCTGATTCAGATGCTCGCGCTCCATCTCCTGCACCAGCGCATCGAGGTTCGGGTTCAGGATGTAGAGCGCCGCCAGCGCATACACCCGGCAATCCAGCGCCTCGTTGCGATGCCCTTTGGCAAGCACCCAATGCCGCGCAGGGTGGCCGTTGATGAATCGTGTCTGCACCCGTTCCGATGTCAGTTGCCGGAAATATTCCTCCGGGTACTCCGCCGGGAAATGGCAATAGCCAGCACCCGGTTGGTGGATACGCAGCCGCGCATAGATCATTTGCTTGGCGGTATCGGTGCCGAGCGTGAACAGTTTCACCCGCAGTTTGTTAGTGCGGCTGAAACGACTGACCAAAGGCCTACCAATTTGTGACGCGCCCTTGATCGCGAACACTCGGTGATGCTCCCGCGCTTTGCAGTATTCATAGACTTTTTGCGTGTAGTGGCCGCCGGTATCGATGCAGCTGCACCCGACATTCAGCACCACGCCGTCGCTACGCTGGATGCTTTGCCCCAGCACCCGGTCAAGTTCCTGCCAGACAGTCGCCTGCGCTGGATCACCATGCAGCACATGGTATTGCAGCGACCAGCTTTCCTGCCCGATACCCCAGCCGACGATCTCTGCCTCCAGCCGATCATCCTGCACGTCCACCCCGGCAGTGATCACCACCACGCCAACGGGTGCGACACGTCCCCAGTTTTCCTTGCGACTGATCAAGCCGGAATGATCCACGCCTTCGGTGGCTTCCTTCCATGTTTCGCCCAGCGAGGTATTCACCCAGACTTTCAGCGTTTCCGGCAGGCGCTTGGCCTTCAGGAAGTTTTCCACCATCTCGCCCCAGCGCACCCACGGGCTATAAAGCTCCGAGATATGAAACCCGACCACGCCGCTAAATTCAGCCTGCGCTCGCCAGCTGCCGCGTGAGAGCATCCACGGCTTGTCACTGTCTTGCAGCGTGGCCTTGCAATGCTCGCATTCATAATGCGCGGCACCGGGCTGTTTCTTATCAAACTTCACCTGCGCCCAGCGCAGCACCTGAAACGTGCCGCATGCCGGGCATGGCACGAAGAAATGCCGCTGATCACTCTGGCCGTATCGCGCTTCGATCTTACTCTCGCCCTCAATCGTGGGAGTGCTGGCCGATACCAAAAGCCGGTTCCAGAACGTCGTGGTACGTTTCTGCGCGAGTGATCCCGGATCACCCTCACTACCGGCGGATGTTGGATAGCGGTCTTCTTCATCGAGCAGCACAATCCGGATCGGGCGGCTGGCGAGTGATGACGGGCTATTGGCTCCCGCCATCGTCAAATGCCCACCGTTGAATTTCTTATGCAGCAGCGTGTTGTCGCTGTTGCGGCTTTTGGGGTCTTTGAACAATTCGGTCAGTGCGTCCGTGTCGCGGATCATCGGCGCGAGCCGGTCTTTACTCCATGCCTCTGCCATCTCCAGCGTGGGCTGGATAAACAGGATGGGCGATGGGTCTTGATGAACGAAATATCCCAGAATGTTATTCAGAATCTCCGTCTTGCCGATTTGCGCGGAGGTCATAAACACCACCTCGCGCACGCCGGTTTCATTCACTGCGTCCATCATCCCCCGTTGGTATGGGGCGCGATCCGTTCTCCACCTTCCGGGCTCGGCGCTTGCCTCCGGGCTTAGTTTCCGGTGCGTGTCCGCCCACTGGCTCACTGTCAGTTCCGGCGGTGGCATCCACACTTGCCGGACTTTCTTCTTCAAGTTCTGGTAGGGCGTCATCATGGCCAAGTTCCGTGAGTGCCTCATAAATCGCAGCCTTCAGGAATCGCTCAATCTCGGCGGGCTCCTTGAGGGCGGCGATCTGGAAGGCGCATTTGGTGGGGATCGCAAGCAGCCGCATCCGGCAGGCAGAAACTTGCTGCATCCAGTCATGTTCAATCGTTTCAATCGGAATCAGTTGGTTACGAAGTGCGGCCACTTCGAGTTCAGTCTTATCGGCCTGCGCCTTGATCAGCCGGGCGCGTTCGTAGTGCGTGTCACGCGGCGCATCAGCGTTGCCATAGGCGCGATCCTGCAAATACTGCACATAGCGCTGCACCGAGCGCACCAGATCGTATTTGCCTTTCTCTGCTTTGGGGATGATGCCATCCCGCGCCAGCTGCTGCACCCGGCGCTCGGTGAGGTTCAAAAACTTTGAAATCACCGCGACCTTGTGAAGAATGTGCATGAGGGATTCCTATCATGTCGTGATAATCCACCCCGCAAACTCTCCAAACCGAAACCATTCTGCTGCATCTTCTCCGAGTATGGCAGGATCAAGTGGGCGCTGGACGCCACCGAGTGATAATTCTTTAGCGATGATCTGCTTTGGCTCTACACCGGCGGCAACTTTTCCTGCCAGCGTCAGCCGCCACAGCACCGTGGCCTGATAGCCGGTGGCCGCTTCGCATTTATCGACGATCACAATCGCGCCACCCGGTTTCAGGCAGGCGCGGAGCTTGGCGATAAAATCACGCCGCGCACCCACCGGCATGAACATCATGACAAGATAACAGATCGCGACATCAAACGGTTCATAGTCAAACGCGCAGGCGTCCATCTGCACGAGGCTTTCCTTGGCCGGTCCCGAATATTCGGCGCACATCTCCGCACTTGGCTCAATCGGCACCAGCTTGGCCTGCCGCTGGGCGAGTGTATCCGCCAGCGCCTTGCCGATATTGCCGGTAGATGCCCCAATGTCATAGACCAGACCACCTTGCGGTATGTAATGCCGTGCGATATGCGCCACTGCGCCCGTCACCAGATCATACCACGGCAGCTGCTCGCGGACATGGTGGTTAAAACTCTGGGCTACACTGGCATTCTCGAACGACCATTCCTTGGGGATGTCAATTAAGGTTTCGGAAGTTCTGTCCATTGTTCGTTCTCAAATACTTTGATCGAAGGAATGCCGTAATCGGCGTACATGCCTTGTGTGCGTGGGTTGCTCTCGATTGCCAGATACTGGTTGCCGCTGCGCCCATGCTTCGGGAACACCAGTGTTTCCAACATGATGCGCTTGGCCTCGTGTGGCGGTTTATGAAAGCGGTTAAAATGCGCTTCTTGCGGCACCCATCCGGCCTTGAAATAGAGGCTATCGAGCGTGGCCTGTTTGTGTTTTTCAGGCCGCGCCGTCATCAGGATGGTGTGATACGGCGCGACCAGACTCACCAGCCAGTTGCGATAGGTTTCCTTTTGGATCTGCAAGGCAAAGGGTTTGTGCTTTTCGTGACTGTTCGCCACCAGCGTGTAGTTCAGATCAAGGAGTATAATCATAGTTTCACCCCCAGCCGCTCTGAGAATGCGCGTTTTGCTTCCTCTACCAATCCCATGCGGCTGCCATCAGGATAGGGTAAATCAAACTCAAACTCGATAGCTGCTTTTAGTCTTTTGACATTTAATTCCAGCGGCTTCGCGCAGATCGCCTGCACATTCTGATTGCACTCATCCACGCTGACTTTTTCAAAGAACAGCTTGAACAGATCATAAAACTCCCGCTGGGAATGATACTTCTGCACCTTCGGCGAAGTGGCAATGTCACCCAGCGTGATGCCTTCCTCATAATCCAGCTGGAACAGCACGCCGCTCGCTTGCCGCTCATTCAGTGAATGATAGCCATTGAGCTGCTTGATGTTGATGTGGTTGCTGGCCGATGCCACCGCGTAAAGCCGTGTGGTGGCATGAGCGAGCGCCGCGCAGATACACACGATATGCTCGCGGTCTGCGCGGAAGGGAACGCTGTTGAGCACGCTAGAGATGAAGATCGAAGAATAGCGCAGCTTGTCTGTGCCAATCGCGTGCAGAAACTCACGCGCCAGCGCCACGCTTGCTTCCTTGTCGATCTCGTTGCTCTCCGCCACCCGGTAAGGCTCGAACGGCGTCACCATCACGCCGAGACTTCGCAGGATGCGGGTTTCATGCAAATGCCCTGCGCCAAAATCCAGCACGCAGCGCCCAAACTTGCCGATCCAGCGATCACGGTTTTCCGGCTTGGTGACGTCAAAGCTCTTGGCCGTCGCATCACCCGCCACCGCGAAAATGAACCCACGCCCCAGCGACTCGCGCACCTGACGCAGGCGCCGGAATGAATTGTGGCGCAACAGATCCTCGTAACGGCGATGAATATCAAAATCCATTGAGAGATAATTCAGCATGGCTTCTGCCAGCTTGCCTTCTGCGTCTGTCACAAACACCACCGGCACTTGCTCTTCGCCCAGCTCCGCATAATGCTGCAAGCGGCCAATGCCATTGACCACCCGATAATCCCGCGTGGCCACAATCGGCATGGCGATGCCCCGGCGCTTGAGCGTCTTGGCGAGGTTCAGCGCGTAATTCTTCCAGCGTCCCTGATTGGCTTTCAGGAACGGTGCAATCGGGTGCAGCTTCGCGTTCAGGCACGGAAAGAATTCCGGCGAATCCACCGCTTTGTCCGGCACGGCTTCGGCCAGCTTCTCCACATCCGCCGCGTTCAGTTGCGTATTGATCTTCTCCACCGTGTCACTCTGGCCGAGATCATTGGTGGCGCGGTTAAAAACCACGTTCACACCTTTTCGCTCGGCCAGATCCATCGGGCGGGTGACAGCCAGAGGCACTTGGCTGGCACCCATACGGCACGCCACATGATGACGCTGGTGGCCGGAGATGATTTCTCCGTCCGGCGTTGCATAAAGCGGCAACAAAAACCCCAGCTTACGAAGCGATAGCTCGATCAAGTCCAGCCGCTTCGGATCAGCCACACGCGGGTTATACGTCGAGGGCGCAATGTCTTTCACATTTACGAGTTTCATAATCCAAGCCTGCGTTTAAGTTCTGCGATGATCTCTTTTTTCTCGAAGCCAACCTGCTGCTTTATGGCTTCCATCCATTCGAGATATTGCTCGCGTGGGATAGGGAATGTGTAAGCAGCGATCCGGGCAGTGGTGTCTGCTTCCTCGATGTCGTCATCATCATCTTCGCCGAATCCGTCTTCCATCGAATCAAGTGATGACTGAATCTCTTTCAATTCCTCCGCGTTGAAACCGAGCAGCTCGGTATCGTAGGTGGCATCATCCAGCTCGGCGATCTCCAGCTGAAGCAGCGCCTTGTCCCACTCCGATTCTTCGCCCACGCGATTGTCAGTGATCCGGTAGGCCTTGATCTGCTCAGGCGTAAGCTCGGTGGCGATATGCACTGGAACCTTTTTCAAGCCCAGCCGCTTGGCTGCCTCAAAGCGCACATGGCCAACGACGATCACCAGCTCCTTGTCGGTGACAATCGGCTGGCGGAAACCAAACTCCTTGATGGATGCTGCCACCTTTTCAATCGCGTGGGCATTGATCCGTGGATTCCGCGCATAGGGAATCACCTGATCCACCGGCACCAGTTCTACTTTCATCGGCTTATCTCCTTGGTTTTACGAAGTGCATTTCGCACCCCATTTCGTTTTTTGATTTCGTGTTTTCGTTGTTTCTCAGTGGGATGTGCCGAAAAAAACGAAACGAAATCGACATTTTGAAGCTGGCGCTGGGGAAATCCCGCGCTCGCGGCGTACCCGTGCAGCATCGGCTGGAAGGACCCGCCGCCAGCCATCCGTTCAACCAACTGTAAAACAATAGAAAACAACCTTGATTGCAGGTGGCAGGGTGTTATCCGATGGAAGGTTTAACCCCAGCAAGAAAGGCCAAACACCATGATAGCAGCCACCAACAGCAACGAAAAAACACCCGAATCCATCGAATATGCCAAGCGCATCGCCGAATTGAATGATCGCTTCCGCCAAACCTATTGGGGCGGCAAGGTCATGACCACCTGCGGCGTGAACGAACTATCCGAAGACATCAAGGCACGGCTGTTTCGAGCCGTGTCTGAGTTCGATAGATTTAACTGGCGCAACGATCCACACGGTGAACATGACTTCGGCAAAGTTGTTATTGATGGTCAGAAGTTCTTCTGGAAGATCGACTATTACAACAACACCATGGACGCCGGATCAGAAGACCCGGCCAACCCCGACGTCACCACCCGCGTGCTGACAATCATGCTCTCGCATGAATACTAGTTGCTGATCCCAGCAGGCTGCTTTCTTGAGAATTTGTTGTCGTAAATCCTGAAGAGGAAGGGATTGGCAACAATCGATAGCATCGCTCCTGCAAGTATCAGGCTGTAGAGATCTTGGCTAATCAGATCCTTGGAAAGGGCAAGCCCACCAAGAATGAAAGAAAACTCACCTATCTGTGCAAGCCCGATTGCCACGGCATAACTGACTTCTTTGGTCTGCTTGAAAAAGCTGGTGATTGCTACGGCTGCCACACTTTTTGCCACCACGATAGTCAGGAATGTCATGACTACTGCGATTGGTTGTTCAATCAGCGTTAGCGGATTAAACAACATTCCAACCGATACGAAGAACAATACGGAAAACGCATCGCGCATGGATACCGTGGTTTCGGCAGACTTTCTACCAATCTCGCTTTCGTTCAGCATGACACCAGCCAGAAATGCTCCCAGCGCCAACGAAGCATCAAACACGACATAAGCAATCGAAGCAAATCCCAAAGCAATCGCAAGCGTTCCCAGCGTATTAAGTTCGGGTGAGCGCATCTTGGCAATGTTTACAAACAACCACGGCAAGAATCGTCTGCCCACCACAAACATGAAAACAAACAATCCGGCTATTTTGAACAGCACAGAAAGTGAAGTCGTTAGAATAAGCGATGATGACGCATCCGCATCATGCGTAATTTCAGCGATGACCGGTAGCATTACCAACGCAAAAACCATGGCAATGTCTTCGATGATCAACCAGCTGATCGCAATTTTACCGCCATTGCTTTCCAATAAATTCCGTTGTTCCAGCGAGCGAAGCAACACGATGGTGCTGGCCACCGAAAGAGAAAAGCCAAAAATTAAGGCAGAAGAAACTGGGTATCCGAGAACGACAGCCAAGACTGCGCCAATGATAGTTGCAGAGGCCATTTGCACAATCGCACCGGGCAATGCAATTTTTCGGCTTTCAACAAGATCCTTTAGCGAGAAATGCAGACCAACACCAAACATCAGCAGGATGATCCCGATTTCCGCGAGTTGCTTTGCCAGAGAAACATCGGCAACAAATCCGGGCGTATGGGGTCCAATCGCAACACCTGCAAGCAGATAACCGAAAATTGCGGGCAGCTTCATCTTTTTAGCGGCCATGCCAAAGACAAATGCCGTCACAATACTCGCAATAATAGTGTTGATTAACGCATATTCCATGTGAACAACTTAGCTTGTATATTTACTTTTTACAAGACATCTCAGCCCTTTGGAAAAGACATATCGACTGTATTATCGCCTGATCTTCGCCATGTAGTAGGCGAGGTTCTGCATAAACTCCTTGGGCAGACGGTCATTCACCGTCTGTTCCATTGTTTGGACATTCTCCCGTTGCTTAAACAGCTGCATGATGCCGGGTCCGAACAACAGCTTCAGCGGCAGCCGCTTACCAGATTTCCGCAGATAAACTTCCGTGGCGTTCGATCCTTTCTTGCGCGGCGCGATGAAGGCGCTTCGATAGGTGCGGTTCTTTCCCCATGCTTTGGCCTTCACCAATCCACGCTTGCCACCGGGCTGCTGCGTAGGCTTCTTGGAGCCGACCACGAACTCGATCAAATGCAATGGCCGCTCACTTGCTACCAGCGCCGCCCATAAGCGCCGGAAGGTAGATGGGCGGGTCTCGATACGTCTTTTTACCGCAGCCTGCCTGCCGCCCATTTGTGGGGCAATGTGCCGGGCGCTTGAAACCTTCGCGCTCTCGGCCACCCGGTTCAGGGTTCGCACGGTCGCTTGCGGCACGGCCTGCTTCTCCAGCGCACTCAGGCCACGGCGCAGCGACTTTAGATCGCTCTCGACTGAAAGATCAAAGGGCATGATTAGTTCCAAAATTTATGCAGCTATTGCCATCGGCTCAAACTTGAACGCCTTTTTCTCAAGTTTTACAGGGCTCTCAAATATCTTGCCCATCTCGTTCATGGCGTTTACAAAGACCACTAATTGGTTTTGGAAACAATTGAAAGTGAATCTATCAATCTAGAATCAAAGCCAAATATTGTTCACTTAAAGCCTTGGTATTTTTCTGGCCAGGATCGTTATTAACCCCATTGCAGTAGGAGATCAGAGCATCGATCCGATCTGGTAAGCCACTGATGGGAGATGGAGGTGTTTTGACCTCTGTAATTAAGGGAGTGCTGGGGGCGGTATTAGATGGAGAACTTGAATCACACCTCTGTAGTGACGTGGACAAAAGGGCTTATCATGGCGAACCTCTTTTGGTTCCTTGCCATACACACCGCAGGAACGTATTTAAGCTGCCGAGCTTAAATACTCCCGTGCAAATTCATCATGTTGTGCAATACCCTGATTTCCTTTTTGCCAATTTGCAGGGCATAGTTGCTCTTTCTCAACATGGAAATCCATTGCATCGATAATGCGGATTATCTCGTTGATATTTCTGCCGATAGGAAAGTCATTAATGGATTGGTGACGCACATAGCCTTCGCTGTCCAATATAAATGTAGCCCTCATCGCAAACGTATCATTCATAATAACGTCATATCCTTTAGCAATGCCCTTTGTGTAATCGGCAACCAAAGGAAATGGTAATTTTCCCACCCCGCCTTTTCCGGCAGGGATTTTCTGCCACATCTGGTGTGAAAGGAAAGTATCCGTACTAATGGCAATGATTTTGGTATTGCGCGTCTCAAATTCCTGATGAACCTTTCCAAGTGCTACTAGTTCTGTTGGGTCTACCTGCGCGAAATCCATCGAGTAAAAAAAGACCACACATTTTTTGCTTCCACGGTAATTGGATAGAGTAAATTCAAAATTCACATTTCCATCTGGCATTAAGGCTGGTGATGAAAATTCAGGTGCTTGCAGGCCTATAAATACTGACATATTTTTTCCCTTTTAATTATATTGTTCTTCTATTTGTTTAATCGCTTCCGGTGGAGGATTAGCACCCCAGCCCGAAAGAATGATTTCGCCATATTCTTGTAGAGGAATAGTATCAAGGTTCCCGAGGCGGCAGACACCCTTAATTTTCTCTGCTGAAATCCTGTTATTGCATTTGACATACCACCAGGCAGGTTTACCGTTATCGGTGGATTCCACCAAGATGATGATGTCTTTCTTTTTTAGAAAATGTGGTTGCATGATTTATTCCCTAATAGTTACTGAGACTACAGCTACTGCCATGTTTATGACCATGTTTATGATGATGGTGTTCATGGGATTTGGCACCATGGCCACATGCGTTTGAGCATGGCCCTTCATTATGATGATTGTTATGGTCATGGGAATGCCCATGCCCATGCCCATGCCTATGCCCATGCCTATGCCCATGCTCTTCATGATGGCTTTTAGATGCTCCTGCTACCACTAAGTTGCCACCATCACCATATTGGTGAATATGAGGACCAGGTTTTATCTCGATTACCTTTCCTGCCGGATCAATGATAATAGCATCAACATTTTTCCCTGTTGTAATTAACCAATGGCCATTTTTAAATGTGTATATTACCTGACCATCGGGATTATCAGCGTTTCCATAAATAATTTCATTCGGCTTTTTGCTGACAATGGCTAGAGGATAAGTATCCATCCTTTTATGTATTTCCTGCGCTATCTCTTTTACAGCAACGTTGCGCTCTTTCTTTGTAAATTTAGGATGATGCTCATGCTCATTAACTGGTGTTGCGCCTGATACTTTCCTACAAGCGTTTATCTTTTGGTTAAAATAACTGGCCTCCGGACAGGTAAAATTTCCCGTTATTATGCTGCGCTCATCCGGCTGCGCTTGCAGAACTTTTTTGAGTAGTTCAAGCAGCCAAGCAGACGTATGTGATTCTGTAGACGCATGCTCGTGGCCATGTTCATGACACGTATATTTACGGCCAAGTGGGTGAAGATTGTGATGATATGACATAAATATTTCCTATTAATCTATAATTTTATTCGCCTACTTAGCTATTTGCTGTGACCAGCTTATTTCCATTGCCTTGGCTCCATGACCGCAGCATGAACAGGGATGATCGTGCTCATGCTCTTTAGGATGAGCCTCGCTCTTGGTTTCCGGTTGATGCGTATGGTGGTCATGTCCGCCACAGCAATTTGGGCCAATACAGACATGCCCCTTTGCTTACCGGATCACCACTCCCCATCATTTTAGGTTGAACATCCTGATGCGCTGCATGCGAATGTCCATGGCTACATCCTGCTGTACAAACGTGCGCCTGGCTTAACGCATCTTTAGAAAGCGGTTTATAGGTGCTGCTTTCTACTTCTATTCTTTCTCTCAATCTTGCGGTTATATCGATAACATTATCTTTAATAATTCCTGAGAGTTCCAAGGGGGGGTGGGAGTGAATGCTAGTGGTAGGTACTAACTCTGCATCCTTTAAAGCATTTGCTTCCTGAATCCTTTGAGATAGGACAGAAAGCCGTTCATCAATATGTGGTGCTAGTATATTTTTATCTTTTACAGATTCTGTTTGTATTTGGTTGACAGGTGGTTTTTGCTCTATCGGCATTTGCCCTTTCATTTCCAGAGGTAGTACGGACACGGGTAATTTATCTATAGCCAGAGCAGCAACGTGTGCCTGCATAATCTGGCCGGAGCTTTGCCCAGTTTGTTCATGCAGTTTCTGGTTCTGGGCGTGCATTACTTTCGCCTGACTTTCAATTGCCTGTGATTGTGATATAAGGCCGGTTTGCAGCCGTTCGGAAATTTCCTTGCCTGAAAATAGCAAGTCTGGATTCTGCAACATCTTTTGTAGCATGTTTAGCGCGGCTATTATGGAGAGATATTCCTTGAGGCGCTTCTCGCTACTGAGCTTTGATGCCTTATCACACCAGCTTGCTACAAGTTCCTCATAGCGCTGCATCAGGGCAGATAATTCTTCCAGTGATGATGCACGTTCTATGGATTTCAGTAGGCGTTCGAGTGAATTTTCTTCAATGTCCTGTTCAAGTAGAATTGACTCCTGGGTTTTGATGTTCGAAGTAAGGCTTTTGCTGCCACGGGTCAGTATTACTTCAATGTTACTTGCAGAGCTAGTATCCTGCGAAATCTGAGCAGCAAGGCTCTCCTGCGCCTCTTTCATAGACTCAAGAATAACTTCCTGCTGGATGCTATTGCCTCCACCATTCTTTTTGCTAAAGCCAAATTTTTGTACAAATGACGCCATAATGCCTCTCAAAACCATAGTAACGTAATGTTATAATATCACATTCAATATCAGTCAAGAGGATAGATATAAATTTATGATTCGTATTGCATGCAGTTCTGGCAGGTTACGTGTATTTCAAGGGTATGGAAATCGAAGTACGGCCTGCCTGGCGTAGCGTCTTTAGTTTTGATGACGGTGATGCATATGATGTTGATTATATGGATTACCATTGATGGGGAGAAAATTATGAGCATGAAACATCCAGCCCATCCGTGGGAAGTTCTATGGCACCCTTATATAGAACCGCGAGAGAAAACGATTACTGAAGTAGCAAGTGCTTTAGGAGTAACGAGAAAAACGTTGGACGCAATTGTTAATTGCCGAGCCGATATCAGTACAGAACTGGCGAAACGTTTATCAATTGCTTTTGATACGACACCTGAATTATGGCTCGCTATGCAGCGTTGATTTGATTTATATCAAGCCAAAGAAGCGCGGGACTTTAGCGAAATAGTTGTTATAGTGCATCATCATAATTATGATGCAGTATAAAAACTGTATAGTTTGCAGGTGCATTCATAATGAAAGGCGATGACGTCGGTGCGGTCGGCCAGGTGTATAGGAAATTCAATAGTGGTTCTTCCGATTTTCATGATGAATAGTATAATAATTCCTGATTGATTATGTTGATGCTTTAAAAGGAAAATCATGATTCATTTTCGCGCATTTATTTTGGCATTAATCGTGGGAGGATTTCTAACCTATCCGGATATTGTTGCCATTGGCCAATCGACGATTTCAACGGCAGCCATAGGCTATATTTTTCTTCCTTTCGGTGTAGCACCAGCGATTATTCTTGTGTTACTGGTTTATTACTGTGCCATCTTCTCTTCCCGTAAATTTATGGTAGGGAAAAAACGTATTGGTGTACTATACGGAGTGCTTAGCTTCATCTTCATTCTCTATAGCGGTTTTTATCTGAACAAAGAATACGCCAAGCCTTTTTTTGATTCTAAAACGGTAGCAGCGGTCATTGCTCCCATTTCTCACATGAACCATACACTGATCGACCAATTAATAACGCGTTATCCCTCGTTGCCGGAAAGCGGCAATCAACGCATCTTTATATTAAATGCATTGCTGGAAAGAAATGACTTGAATGCGGTAGAACTTGATAAGATAGCCAGGATACAAGATCCGTCCATTCATGATAAGCTGTATTCGCGCTATGGCCTGTTAGGTAAAAATAGAAAAGGTTTATCTGTTGCCAGATTAGTGGCCCTACACCCAAATGTCGATTCTTCCACCCTATCGTTCTTGGGGGAAATGAATGAGCCGTATTTGCAAGGTAGTGTCGCGGGTAATCCAAAAACGCCAGCAGCTTCTCTTGAAGCCCTTTATCAAAAGTCTAAAAACAATAAGGATGGATATCTTATTCAATGGGGCCTGGTGCATAATAAACATACGCCGGTTGCTATTTTAAAGGAACTAAGTTTAAGTTCGGACAGATATACTAAACGTGGTGCTGAGGAAACCCTGAAATCCGTAAAGTGACAATTAATCTCGAACATGGCTGAAGAATTTACCCGACAAAGATTCATGTAATTCGTATCTACGATGCTCTGGTTAACACTGTGTGGGAAGCATGTAAATCAGAATGATGCGGGTAATGCCGCTTAAAGTTTGATCGGCTGAGGATGCTAACCCGTACGACGTTTATGTCTAATCGACAATAAACAATGTCACTCCGGTATTGGTTTGTGAGCGGTGCGCTTCACCATCGTGCTGGACTTCATAACTCATGCCGGCGGTGAGAGTGAACATACGTCCATCTTCTAATTCGGTCACCAACTCACCGTGGAGAACGAAGAGTATATGTCCACGTTTACACCAATGATCGGCGCTGTAGCCTGCGCTGTATTCGACCATGCGGATGCGAACGCAGCCTAAATCAAGCGTACGCCAAAGGGCAGTTCCGGTTTCACCTTTATGTTCGGTCTTCGGTACCTTTGACCAGTCTGTTACGGTAAAAGGAATATTGGAAAGTTCCATGGATGCACCCTTGTTTAGCGATGATCAGGCACCTGCATCATGTGCAGGTGCCTGATCGGATAACCAGACTATTCTTTACCCAAAAAATCCATTTTGCCGATATCCACACCATTATGCCTGAGGATGCCATAGGTGGTTACCAGATGGAAATAGAAATTAGGGATGACAAAATTCAGCAAGTAAGCCTGGCCTTTGAATTCAAGTTCCCTTGGTCCAACTTTGAGCTTGATTTGCTTTTCTTCCGTGCCATCAATCTGTTGTGCGGTTACTGTTTTTAGAAAATCGATGGTTTTGTTGATGCGTGCATAAAGTTCAGAAAAAGTGGTTTCTGTATCTTCATAGCGGGGAATATCAATACCAGCAAGGCGGGCTGCACAGCCTTTAACGCCATCTGTGGTAATTTGGATTTGACGCGCAAGTGCAAACATATCAGGTGCTAAGCGGGCATTGATAAAAACAGAAGGATCAATTTTTTTAGCCGTTGCATGGGCTTCGCCCTTGGCAAGAATGTCGTTGAGGTGGCCGAGCATACGGATAAAAACAGGAATGGAAGCCTGGTACATGGAAAGTGACATGGTGTAACTCCTTGATTAAATGAATAAAATTGAACAAAAAGTGGCGTAGGTCATTAACTCGCAGTGACCTGTGAGTTGATGAATGGATAATCAGTATAACCTATACTGGTTGATGCATAAAATGTCGATGGGTCTGGTGCGTTGAGTGGAGAATGTGTTTTAAACCTGTAGGGCAAGTCGGGGTTGGCAATGAATAATTGGCCAAACGCTACTGCATCGGCAGCATTAGACTGTAACGCTGCTGTTGCGGTTTCCTTGTTAAACCCTTGATTGGCAATATACACTCCACCGAAGGCTTCTTTTAAGGCAGGAGCAAACCAGTTTTCACTCAGGGATTCGCGAGCGCATAGAAAGGCTAATTTTCGTTTGCCTAATTGTTTGGCAACATAGGAAAAGGTTGCAAGCAAATCGGAGTCACCCATATCATGAGCATCTCCACGGGGGGCTAAGTGCATGCCAACGCGGTCGGAGCCCCATACAGCAATAACAGCGTCTGTTACTTCCAGCATTAAGCGGGCTCGGTTTTCAATGCTGCCACCGTAAGCATCAGTGCGATGATTGGTGCTATCTTGCAAAAATTGATCAAGCAAATAGCCATTGGCTCCATGAATTTCAACACCGTCAAAGCCAGCGGCTTTGGCATTTTTTGCGCCAGTTTTAAAGTCTTCAATGATGCCGGGAATTTCATCGATATTCAATGCTCGTGGAGTAACAAAGGCTTTTTCAGGACGAACTAAACTCACATGCCCTTTCGGTTGAATGGCACTCGGTGCAACCGGGATCTTGCCTTCTAAAAACATCGGATCGGAAATGCGTCCTACATGCCAGAGCTGCAAAAACATACGTCCGCCAGCTGCATGTACGGCATCCGTAATCTGTTTCCACCCTTCCACCTGCGCATCAGACCAGATACCAGGCGTATTGGCATACCCAACACCCATCGGACAGACAGAAGTAGCCTCGCTTATGATTAAGCCTGCCGTTGCCCGTTGTGTATAATAGTCGCACATGAGGTCATTGGGAATTCGCTGATGAACTGCGCGGCTACGAGTCAAAGGTGCCATGATGATACGGTTTGGCAGGGTAAGGGCACCCAGTTTTAAAGGGTCGAATAAATGGGGCATGGTGTATTTCCTTTTACATTCGTTTAGAGATGATTATGGGCTAACAACCAGGAGTTGGCAACGTATCGTAGCCAGCAGCTAGTTCGATAGTTCAATAATATCGAACTATTGTATTGTGTCAACCGTTATGTTATGTTATTTTATGGCCCACTTTATTCACCCATCCAAAAATGATATTACGTTAGCTGGCGTCCTTAGTGCGCTTGGCGATCCCCTGCGTATGCGAATTTTTCAAAGCCTGATGAAAAAGGATGGTTGTATGTCGTGCTCAGAAGCATCGCCTTGTCCCAACATTCCAAAATCAACCTTGTCGCATCATTTTAGAATATTGCGCGAGTCTGGCCTTATTTACACAACCAAACAGGGGGTTGAACACCGTAATGTGGTGCGTGAAGATGACATTAACGAACGCTTCCCAGGTTTACTCGAAACGATTATGACGCTGGCTAAAAAAGAAAAATTTTAGTGGTGTTTGGGACCTGTTCTAAAATGAAGTGCGACTCGTTGCTGTGTGTGAAACGGATACAGAAGCCTGTAGAAGTAAGGATGGAAGTATTAAGAAGAGGCCTGGTTCTCCAGACCTTTTTTCCGTACTCGCCTATGGCTTACACTCCAAGAAGATCTGAAGATGTCCATAGATGACGGAGTGTGTTGGCACTCCCCACAGTTAACAACAAGTGCGAAGCTTGATTTTCCCCAAATCCATCATCTTCAACCTTTTAAAGTAGTCTGAGCCGCAGGCATTTAACCAACGATCCAACCGCCACCGAGTAAAACAGATTCGTGGTACACCACGCAAGCCTGACCTGGGCTGGTGCCGCGTTCTGGCGTGTTAAACACTACTTTTGCATGATTATCTGGTAATGGATGAATCGTGGCTGGAATGGGTTTGGCTGCAGAACGAATTTTAACATTGACGGCTAGGCCACTTTCGGGAATAGGCTCATGACCAAGCCAATTAAGTTCTTTGATCGTCAGTGACAGGCTGCCTAGCGCTGATTCTGGCCCTAATATAACCTGATTAGTGGTGGGGTCAATTTTAACCACATATAAGGGGCTACTGGAAGCAATGCCTAGTCCGCGCCTCTGGCCGATGGTGAAAAGGGCTATGCCTTGATGTTGGCCAAGGATATTGCCTTGCATGTCAACCACATCGCCAGGGGTAAATGCTCCTGGACGCAGGCGCTCGATAACTTTAGCATAGGATCCCCCGGGGACAAAACAGATATCCTGACTATCTGGTTTTACAGCAACTTGTAGGCCAAAATGCTCGGCAAGCTGCCTCGTTTGTGCTTTAGGGATTCCACCTAAGGGAAAACGGAGAAATTCGAGTTGTTCGCGGGTAGTGGAAAACAGAAAATAACTTTGATCCTTGCCATCATCATAAGCACGATGCAATTGAGGGCCATGGGGGCCAACGGTGCGCTTGATATAATGGCCAGTCGCCATGGCATCGGCATTGAGATCTTTAGCAACCTGGAATAAATCCCTGAATTTAACAGTCTGGTTACAGCGGACACAGGGTATCGGGGTTTCACCGCGAAGGTAGCTATCGGCAAATTCTTCGATCACAGATTGTTTAAAGAGGCTTTCGTAATCAAGTACGTAGTGGCGGATATGAAGGGCCTCACAAACACGTTTGGCATCGCGTATATCCTGGCCGGCGCAGCAAGCACCCTTTTTCTGGAGTGCTTCGCCATGATCATAAAGCTGCAACGTAATGCCGATGACTTCGTAGCCAAGGCTATGGAGCAGGGCGGCGACAACCGAGCTATCGACCCCACCCGACATAGCGACCACGACCCTGGTTTGTTGTGGGGTTTTACCCGCACAGATAGGCTCAACCACGATGGTTGGAGTAACTGAGGTAGGTATGATAAGCGGTTGTGTGCTTAACGTACATTGGCTGGTCATGATATTCCTTTGGGGCTTTGCGAGGACGCAGTATAGCATAAAATCTCTCTTTAGACCAGTAGACGCTTTCTTTGAAGATTGCATTCGTTTATGAAAGCGACCATAATGGAATGAAAATAGGAGATCTGGTCTGATGTTGTTAGGTTTCTGATGGGGGTAAGGGGTTATGAAAGGTGAAGTGATCTATCTCTACGCATTCGATGTAGCAAATGAGATCAAAACAGATGAAATCAAAGATGTCCTGGCAAACCGGGTCGCGCCCTTTGAAATAAGGACTGACCATACCTCGCCTAAAGATATGCCCATGTATAAACCCTTATCGCTTGAACCATCACAACCGGTTTCTGATTGGGGAGGCCAGGAAATTTTTCCCCGTATTCGTATTTATGATATCGGAGTTATTTCTATTGCAATCCATGTTCCGTTTGTGGTGAACTCCATTCCTGAATTGATGCCTTTTCATACGCCCTTTTTTAATCAGGAACAATCGCTTGATCAATTGGCACGGCGCTTATGTACCGAGGCATGCACCAGCCTCAAAGAGATCATGATCAGAACCTCGCCTTTGCTCGAACCTGAAGCGTATACGGTATTTTGTATCACGGAGATGCCTGGACAAGATCAGGATTTAGGAAATTGGTTTTCTGAGAACCGTATGGCCATTGCCGATTTGCTGACAGAAAATCATCCTGGAATTTTAAATCCGATGCAGGTCAATGAAGTTTTGAAGGTGTATCATTCCTATTCAACATCCGACATCACTATTATCGATTGGGATGCTGCGTTGATGGTGGATCTTACCGGTTATGTTGAAGATACGGTGTATGTGCTGGAATTAGCTAATCTGCAGTTAGAAGAATATCGTGTCATGGATCAACGTCTTGATCGTTACTTAAATAAAGCCTACGAGAGTATTCAGCGTAAACGTTTTGGAACCTTTAGAGGCAACGAATCTGTTTTACGCAAGTTGCGGGAATTACGGGTGGATGTAACCAAACTCAATGATGAGGTCACCCATATCACTAAATTTTTTGGAGATTGGTATTTAGCTCGTGTCTATCTGGGAGCCAGAGAACGTTTTCACCTGGATGAATGGCGCACGAGTGTGCAGGATCGGTTAGAACACGTAGACACGCTCTACACCGTTACTCAAAGTGAATTGACCAACTCACGCATGTTTTGGATGGAACTCATGATCGTTATTTTCTTTGCAATAGAACTTTATGCTTCGTTCTTTCTTAAAAAATAAGGCGATAATAGAGGTTATGAAAATCTGTTTAATAAGCCCGATTTACCGCAAATTGCGCCAGCAAAAGCATGGCATCCTTGGCGGGGCTTGCTGGCATATTGGCTAGCGATTGAAGGGCTTTGTTAACATAATCCTTGGCGATATCAAGGGATGCCTCAATGATGTTTTTTTCCTGAAGCAATTTAAGAGCGACCTGTAAATCATCCTGGTGTTGTTCGCCCGTTGTGATGACTTGATGCCAGAAAAGTTCTTCGGTAGGAGTTGCCTGTTTTAGCGCAAGAATAATCGGCAGCGTTACTTTTCCTTCACGGAAATCATCGCCGACGGTTTTTCCCAGCTTGGCTTGTTCAGCCGAATAATCGAGGGTGTCATCAGCAATCTGGAAAGCAATACCAAGGTTTAAGCCATAATCGGCCATGGCAGCTTGTTCATGCGAAGCGCGATTGGCGATGACGGCTCCCACTTCACACGCTGCAGAAAAAAGTGCAGCTGTTTTAGCGGTAATGATATGGATATAGGTATCTTCGGTGATGCGCAGATTACGCTCGTTACTCAGCTGTAACACTTCACCTTCTGAAATAATAGAGGAGGTGCGAGACAGAATATCCAGTACTGAAATGGAGCCTGTGCCTACCATCAATTCAAAGGCCTGACTTAACAGGAAGTCACCCACAAGGATACTCGCTTTATTTCCCCACACATCATTGGCGGTGGGTTTGCCGCGACGCAGCATACTGCCATCTACAACATCATCATGCAGGAGCGTTGCGGTATGGATAAATTCAATACTGGCGGCCAGGTCAATATGATACTGGCCTTTATAGTTGAAAGCCTGGGCAGAGAGTAATGTTAGCATCGGGCGGAGGCGTTTGCCACCGGAAGAAAGAATATGATGAAGCAACGTACCAATGAGAGGAGCTCTTTTTTCAGCTAAGGATAGGATACGCTGATCCACGGCCGCAAGGTCGCTGGCGATCAAGCCGCGTATATCCTCAAACGAAAACGCGTTTGGGGTACCAGCTGAAGAATGGTGTAGGGCAGGGCTTAACGTCATTGAGGTGATTACTTCATTATTGGCCAATCAGGATATCAACACGGCGATTCTTAGCTTCCTGCGCTTCGTCCTGGGTGGTCATTTTAGCCTGAGAATCACCAAAAGCAAAGAGAGATATGTTGGCAGCAGGGATATTTTCGTTAATCAACAGCGATTTTATGGCCTTAGCCCGCTTTTCGGCGATAAACTGGTTAAAGTCACTGGGGCCAGTATGATCGGTATAGCCGCTTAAGATGATAGCTTGGTTTTGCAATCCTCGCGAGACAATGTCGCGGGATATCGCTTTGATGCGTTTTTTAACCGAGGCCGAAGGGATACCGGTCCCGTGGTCAAAATAGACTGAATAAATAATGCCGTTTTGGTCTGTTTTAGTTTCCTGAGGCTGGGATTGTGGGGCTTCAATTGATGTTTTGAAGGGAACAGCGGGAGTGCCAGGCTCAGATTCAGGCAAATTCTCTGGTAACTGGGCAATCACTTGTTCCTTATCCCATTTTTTGATAGCCCGCAGTGATTTATAAAATTGAGTTTGGCATTTAGATGTATTGTCGCCTTCAGGATTTTTCTCTAATTCTTCCAGCCAGCAATCAAAGGCAATCTGCAGGATGGCCGCATCTTTAGGCTTTTGTTGAGTAAGGTTTTCGGTCGTGATTTTAATTAGTTCGGACCTGGCTACAGTGAGCTGCTGGGTGTCATCGGGATTGAGGCTCCAATTTTTAGGATCTTCGGGTGCAACATTATAACCTTCGCGTGCCTGGCGTGATTTCTGTGCAAAATGGTACGAATCCAACAGGTGGCTGTCATCTTTTTTGACATTAGCAAATCGTTGATAGCCATCGGCCAGGGCCATTTGAAACGGGGTGACAATTGTTTCTTTGGGAGGCGTTGTCATGCATCCGTACAAACCTAACGTCGCAACAAAAAGGATAGTAAGGGAGGAAATGGCAGTGTGCAAGCGGTGTAAGGAAAACATAACAATTCCATTTAAATGTTATTCTGATAATGCGTGGCAATGTCCAGGTTTTTGAGGCTTAAGGCCAATATCGACGCTACGGTTGAGTGGCTCAGCGCGATTATCGCGAGTGGGTAACTTGGGTTTGGATTCGCCACGGGCCTTATTCACAAAATGAATTGGCAACGACAACTGCGTGGTCTTTTTATGGAGATAGGTTTTAACCGTGTTGATCCTTTTTTGGGCAAGTTTACGGTTAGAAGCAATTGATCCGGTACGGTCAGCATTACCGTATAAATAAAGGGTTCGTTTTTGGGGCGATTGCTGTAATTTTTCAATAAGCACATTTAGTGTTCTGATGGCCTTGGGTTTCAATTTAGAACTTCCTGAATCAAAAAACACAGAGGTACAGGTAGGCAGAGGCTCAAGAATTTTTTCAGGTGGATTTTCGGCTGCTGCTTTAGATGGAAGTTTGGCTGTGAGATGTTCCATCACTTCAAAAAACGATTCCCTACACGTGGTGGTATCGGTGCTTTGAGGGTTTTCACTGCTTTGTTCAACCCAGCAATCATAAGCTAATTGAGCCTGGGCGACATCCGATGCCATGAATGGGTTGTGTCGCTGCTCGTAGGCATCCATGAAATAAAGCCGTGCAGACATCAGTGTTTCTGCCACATCAGCAGGTAATGTCCACCTGGGGGCTAAAGGTAACTCGGGTTCGACTTCTTTTTTATGAAGGGCGTCTTTTGATTTTTTGGCAAAATAATCAGCGTTTCGCCAATCATAATGCTCGGCTTCCGAAAGCGCAAATTGCTGATATTCTTTGGCTAATCGTGAATAAAAATCATCACCGGAAATCGTTTGCCGACGTACGGATTCCAGATTAGTGCAAGCGCTTGTCAACGTAAGTAAGACAAGACCCCAAACACATTGCTTCATTTGCTTATACGAAAAAATAGACATCTCCTATATCTATCCTTTTCAGAGATAAAAAACAAGTTGCATATGTAACAGGATTGATTAGTGTACCTGCGTATTGTGGTTGGAATCAGGAGTAAATATGCCCGATTTTTTTTATGAAAATGGCATGAACGGTGTTATTGCAGGCATTGATGAAGCAGGGCGTGGTCCATGGGCTGGGCCTGTAGTGGCGGCTGCCGTTGTGTTGGATAGGAACCATATTCCAGAGGGCATTGATGATTCTAAAAAATTAACACACGCACAGCGAGAAATACTTTTTGAAACTATTTTAAATCATAGCCATGTAGGTATCGGTAGCGCCAGCGTCGAAGAAATTGACCAACACAATATTCTTCAGGCAACCTTTATGGCAATGCGCCGCGCGTATGAACAGCTTACCTTGAAAATTACGATTGATGGTGTCTTGGTTGATGGTAATCAGGTCTTTGCACTGCCGTGCCCCCTGAAAACGTTGGTGAAAGGGGATAGTTTAAGTTTAACCATTGCCGCGGCATCTATTGTGGCTAAAGTAACCCGTGATCGACTTATGAACGAATTAGCCCAGGCATGTCCGCATTATGCCTGGGAAAGAAACGCAGGTTATGGAACCAAAGCGCATCAGGAAGGCATTGCTCGATATGGTATTACCGAGCATCACCGCCGCAGTTTTGCACCCATCCGCAATTATCTGAGTGAACATTCATAGAGAGTGGCCGCAGCGTCAAGTGCAAGCAGGTAACCAACACTGCCAAATCCACAAATTACCCCCCGCGCAATGGGTGAAATATAAGAATGATGGCGGAAGCTTTCGCGTTGATAAACATTCGACAGATGCACTTCGATGGTTGGCAGATTAACGGCTTTGAGTGCGTCGGCAATCGCTATAGACGTATGGGTATAAGCGGCTGCATTAATAATAATAGCCTGGTGCTTGCCCCTGGCTTCCTGAATCCACTGCACCAGCATGCCCTCATCGTTTGATTGGCGAAAATCAGCGGTGAGGCCGTGCTCCTTAGCTTTTTTCTGACACATATTTTCGATATCGGCAAGGGTTTCATGCCCGTAGATTTCAGGCTCCCTGGTGCCAAGGAGATTTAGATTAGGGCCGTTTAAAATAAGAATTGAATGTGTCATAAAGGCTTCCAGCGAGTGATCTTACTAATTATATAGAGGAGTTTTCCCTAAGCAAGTCCATTCATAAAGCCTAGGCATAAAGGGTTTAACACATTATTAAACCATAAGATGGATAATAAGAACTAGAAAGATGAGTGGAGAGAATGCCTTATGACACATAACCCAGTGCCGGAATTGAATAAATTTGAAGAATCGGTTGAACAAGCGCTAAATCACATTAAAGCCAGCTGTAAGAACGTTCAGAAAGAATCTATGATTCTTGGTATTCAGCGTGTGTTTGAATCGGCGGTAAAATATGTGCTTTCCAAAGAACATCTTCATAAGCAACTGGATATGGATTTTGAAGCTAAAATGAGCAGCTTTAATATGGGGACTGAGCAGATGACTGGCTTTAGAGATCTCTATATTGCTACCAAAAAATTCCTTAAAAGCCATGCTGATTTTATTTTAGAATCGCAGCATATGCCCAAAGGACAAATACTGGAAGATAGTATTATCCAGGAAATCAGCGAAGGCGGGCACAAGATTGTGGCTGATAAAGCAAAATTAATCCTCAATGTGAACATTGAACGGAATATGATCGCCGAATTGGAACAAGCCTTCAAAGCATCAACCCACATGATTGCTATGTCTGTTCCAGCCATGAAGAAGCTGTTCAATAAAATGAAATAATGGGTCCAAACAAAGATTAGCTAGAAAGCTTTTTCTCTTTGAAGATCACATGCTTACGCACTTTTGGATCATACTTACGGAATTCAAGTTTCTCTGGCAATTGCTTAGGGTTACGTTTAACAACGTAGAAAAAGCCGGTTCCAGCAGTGCTGACCAGTTTGAAAAGCAGTGAATTTTTTTTCTTTTTACCAGACATAATATAATCCTTGATGTCATTTTAACATTGACTAAGAGTGATTTATTATACGGCTGTAAGGGCGGCTGTCAAGAGGTTTGTCTTGCAGAAACTGGCTTTTTATGTCAGAATCGCGCCCAGGCGACAGAGGCATAAACCATGGAAATTCAACTTAACGGCGAACCTTATTATCTTGACCAGGCGATGACCATCGAAACGCTGGTCAAGCATCTGGGACTTGATTTAAACAAAGTAGCGGTTGAGAGAAACCAAAAAGTAGTGGTGCGCTCGCAGCACGGGACGACTCCCGTCAATGAAGGCGACGCAATCGAGATTATTCATTTTATAGGTGGAGGTTAGTCATGACAGATGGCTTGACCATTGCAGGCAAAGCGTTTCAATCGCGATTGATTGTGGGTACGGGCAAATACAAAGATTTTCAGGAAACCCAGGCGGCAATAGAAGCCTCGGGTGCTGAAATTGTCACCGTTGCCGTACGCCGGGTGAACGTCCACAAGAAGGATGAACCGATGTTGCAGGATTATCTTGATCCTAAAAAATATACCTATCTTCCCAATACGGCCGGTTGTTTTACAAAAGATGATGCCTTAAGGACATTGCGACTGGCACGGGAGATGGGAGGATGGAACCTGGTAAAATTAGAAGTTTTATCTGAGCATAAAACCCTATACCCTGATATGATAGAAACGCTCGCCGCAGCCGAAGTGTTGGTAAAAGAGGGATTTGATGTGATGACCTATTGCAGCGATGATCCTATTTTAGCCAAACGTCTGGAAGATATGGGGTGTTGTGCCATTATGCCATTAGGTGCGCCGATTGGTTCGGGCCTTGGCATTCAAAATCCACTTAATATCCAGTTTATTATCGAATCCGTCAGTGTGCCGGTGTTAGTTGATGCTGGTGTTGGCACGGCTTCAGATACGGCTAAGGCTATGGAGCTTGGTTGTGATGCGGTGTTAATGAACAGCGCTATTGCTCATGCCACCTACCCAGTTACGATGGCTAAAGCAATGAAATTGGCGGTTGAGTCGGGACGTCTGGCATATTTAGCCGGCAGGATGCCTAAGAAAGATTTTGCTGTTGCTTCATCTCCTTTACAGGGCATGATTCATACGCCTTCCAAACAACATGTCTAGGACTGAGTCTAAGGCGGGGTAGAAAAATAAAGAATGAAGCCCGAGATATAAGCGATATAAGAGATTTACAAGATATACAAGATATACAAGATATAAAGTGAGCAATTCCATGGAACACATCATCCAGCAAATTATGGAAGGAACATGGGCGAGCCCTTCCTCTGGCGAACCAGTAACGATTCCTATTCAAGCCATTGCTATTGATAGTGGTTTGATGAATCATGCGCCTGATATGTTAGCGATGCTTGAACTTGGCAAGCGTTTATTGATTGTGTGTGATGCAACCACCAACGAAATTCTTGCTCACCAGTTAGTCAAAGACACATGCGATAACTGGTTGGTGGAACAATGTGTATTACCCGCAAATGTACGGCCGGATCAATCCGCTGTGAATACCGTGTTAGAGCAGGCACGCGGGGTAGATACGATTATTGCCGTAGGCAGTGGTACGATGAATGATATCTGTAAGTATGCCAGCCATCTGCTTGATAAACCCTATCTCGTGTTTGGTACGGCCCCTTCAATGAATGGCTACGCTTCGGCCAATGCATCGATTATTGAGGATGGTTTTCACCATTCGTTACCGGCGCATTTGCCAACAGCGATTATCCTTGATACTGATATTTTAGCCGCTGCTCCCAAACGGCTGATTCGAAGTGGCATTGGTGATTCGCTCTGCCGGACAACGGCCCAGGTTGATTGGATGCTGTCGCACTGGTTACTGGGCACAGATTATAATCCGGTTCCGTTTGAATTATTGGAACCCTATGAATTTATCCTGTTTGAACATGCGCAGGCGTTAATGGCAGGTGATAAGGAAGCCATGAAGCATCTGGCGCATTTGCTAGTGCTGTCTGGCATCGGCATGACGTTAGCAAAAGGCAGTTATCCTGCTAGTCAAGGAGAACACATGATTGCCCATACCATGGATATGGTGTTTGGTGAGCGTTTGCCCCACAGTTTCCACGGAGAGCAAATTGCCCTGAGCACCTTGACCATGTCGCTGTTGCAGGAAAATTGCCTGTCGATGTATCCGGTGATTAAGCCAACACACGAACGGATCGCCCGCTATAATGATCGCTTTGGCGAGGGTGACGAAACCTGGTTTGCCTCACTTAAAATCAAAGCCATCGATACCGCAAAGGCCAAAGAGCTCAATGATAAAATAAGTGATGGTTGGGATCAATTTGCCGAAATGATTGAACCATTAATTGTTCCGTATGGTGATATCAAACACGTATTAGAAGATATCGGCGCTCCCCAGGTGCCCGAAGATTTAGGATGGGATCCAGAAGATTACCATAGAGGAGTACAGCTGGCATCATTAACCAGGGATAGGTTTACGTTTTTGGATTTGGTGTGAGGTGGCTTTCCCTACCGGAGAAGGTAGGAGAACCCCCTTGCGGCAGGCCTTTTAACCTCTCAAAAGGAGTTTCAATCCACTCCTACCGGTGAAGGTAGGAGAACCCCGATACCGTATTGAGCGTATTAGCCAGCATGATGTTTCAATCCACTCCTACCGGTGAAGGTAGGAGAACCAAAATAATAGCCTCGGCGCTGTTTTTCGACGATGTTTCAATCCACTCCTACCGGTGAAGGTAGGAGAACCGGATGTGGCCTTGTTAAGGGCTGCCGAAGTAATGTTTCAATCCACTCCTACCGGTGAAGGTAGGAGAACCTGTACCCGGCAATGGAGAGGGCTGGATTTGATAGGTTTCAATCCACTCCTACCGGTGAAGGTAGGAGAACCACCATTAAAATACTGGAAACCATCAGAGCAATAGTAGTTTCAATCCACTCCTACCGGTGAAGGTAGGAGAACCGAGGGGTTAGCCATGTCTGAACGCGAAGCAATTGTTTCAATCCACTCCTACCGGTGAAGGTAGGAGAACCCCCTGACTTTTCATGGCTTTCCACATATGGCCTGGTAGCGCTAATTTCGCGAACCAGGAAATTTTGATAGACTGGATGGAAAGCATAAAAAATTGGGGGGTGAATAATTATTAAAAATCAACAGATTATATAGTACGCGAACCTGCTGACAATTGAGGTGCCTCTCTAGATTCGCGCAAGACACAACCTAGGGCGATTATACCACAAGTGGTCCACTAAAATCCAGTGATCGAAAACAGCCATATTGCTTAACATTCCAGTTAGAAGATTCACTTAGGCGATAAATTCGTAAATTATCTTCTTTTTCATCAATGGCTTGAAGTAGACGACGTTCCATTTCTTCTAGTTGCATCATTGTGAGTTGACATTCAAAAACTGACTTTTGTACACGTTGTCCATGAGCTACACATATTTTAGATACTTTTCGAAGACGCCTTCTGCCTTCAGGATTTTCGGTGCGCACATCATAACTTACAAGAATAAGCATATCGAAATTACCGTGTTATAAATGGAACATACCCTTCCATATCCCCGCGAATTGTTCGTGCCAACAGGCGTGCTTGAACAAATGGCAATAAGCCAAGCGGGGTAGTTTTTTCAAGTAATGGATGAAGAATCTCTTCTTTCTTGCGTTCCTGGTAGGCCACTATAACAGCACGGCGGGCATCATCATCCATCCAAACTGCGCCTCCTGGTCTTATAGTAAAATTAGAGGCCTTGATTTGTCCACGGTTTACTAAGGTTAGTGCCAAGCGGTCAGCCATATAAGCTCTGAATTCTTCAATGAGGTCCAATGCAAGAGAGGGGCGACCTGGGCGAGCAACATGCAGGAATCCCCATTGTGAATCAAGCCCTACACTTTCTATTGCAGAACGACAATCATGAGTCAGAAGTGTATAAAGAAACGATAACAGTGCATTCATGCGGTCTAATGGTGGCCGACGTGTACGGCCATTTAATGTAAAGTCTTCCCTGGATGATGGTTTAACTAGTAAGGAAAAAACACCGAAATAATTACGAGCAGCTTCTCCCTCTAAACCTCGAATTTGGTCAAGATTCTCTACACCCCTAAGACTGATTAACAATTTATCCAATGTTTCAGCAGAAAGTCTAAGTGATTCATTATCGCTATCTACCCGAGATTCCCTGGCGCCTCGCAGCATGACCTGTCTGCTGTTTCTAATTTTTGCAGCAACAATGTTGCGTGCCAATTCAATAGTAGCGATGGCATCATGTTTATATTGCGATTGTCTAAGAAGGACGTTCCCGCTGACTGATCCTTCAACTCTCGCTTTAAACACACCATTACGATCGAGTAGAGTAAGAGAAATACCTTGCTCTGCACATCGGTGCATTAGAATAGGTGAAATCAATGTTTCGCCAAAAGTAACAATAGAACCAATATGCTGTAATGGAACCTGGACAAGTTTTTGTCCTTCATTTTCAACACGTACAGTGTCGTTTTCTAAACGGACATAAGCTCCTATAGTTGTTACATATAAGGTATTTAATAACTGATGGGTCATTCGTTTTTATCTCCCGGATTATAAAGATCATCAATCATCTGTTTTATAGTGGATTGAGCGGTTAAGGCTTTGGGTTGGCATATTTCATAGAGAGAGCACTCATTGCAGCGGGCATCATTGAAAGCGGTTGGTAGGTCTTCGCTATTCATGATATTGCGTATTGCTAAAGTTGTTTGGTAAACTAACGTTCGTAACTCATCGTCAATCACAACCTCACGCCTTCTGCGTGATCTAAAATAATATATAGCCCCCCTGGAAACTGAAATACTCAGCATTTCTTCCAGACAAATTGCCTGTGCAGCTAATTGGATGTCGTCGTGTATCTTTGCACGTCGACCACCATGTTTATACTCGACTGGATAAGGAACTTTATCACGAAATTCAACAACATCAGCCTTGCCGACTAACCCTAGTTGACGTGAATAGATCGGAAGTGCACGCTCGACAGGTATTCCTTTGGCAATATCACTTTCGGGAATATCCACAACTGCATGAACTGCGTGGCCCCGCGCAGTATGTATATTGTCTGAAAATTGCTGCTCTTGATGAATGAGGGCACATTGTCTTGGACAATAACTGTAATGCTGAAGGGCAGAAATAGAGACGGGAAGCAATGTGAATTGCTCTCCGTCAATATCTTGTCGTGGAATATAGTTTAGCATAAACTATATTTAAGCGGCTTTTGCTAACAGCTGGCTTTCGTGCATACAATGCAGCGTAATACCTTGGGGTAATTCTGAATTATGGATATTAATCTCATAATCACCAAATTTTCGTGCAATTTTATCGTTATCTTTTGGTGTTACTTGAATACGCTCAAATAATGCGTGTGCTGGGGCATTACCTAATTTGCTTTCATGTTCAAATACATACAAGCCTCTAGTCGACATGAGCCCTCTAGCAGCTGAACGGTCATGTTCAAACATCATACCCAAAGCTTGCCATAAGAGTTGGAGGTCATGTTCTGAAAAACCAGTTTGTGCGGCCAAGTTAGCAGATATAAAGCCATGTGCCATGTAAAGACCATATGGGATGGTATTTTTTTTACCCATAGTACGATTATCACCTTGCTGTTTTTCTGCCTCCTTTGCTGTTGTTACGACCATCCTGGTTACGGTGTGTTCTGTTGGGATAACAGGATCAAAGCTTCGAGCAAAAGAAAACTGAACAGGACCACGTACTTGTCCGCAGTTAGTACCAGTAGACATAACGGCACCAAATGTTCTTACGTCATAGAAATTTTGACACATCCATTGACGGGCTTTATCGACTTCATCACCCTTGCCTTTGCGTTTACCATCTTTACTATCGCTGGTATCTATACCTAGAGCTGTATATGCTCGGTCATGGATGTCATTAAGAACAGCTTTTTCCTTAATATAGATATCATAGGGTGCTTTATTATTATGAGCTAGGCTGACAAAATTCCTTATTTTACGTTTCAAGCATACATCGGTTACTAATCCATGTCCTGTTTCTGGGTCAAAACGAGGCAAATTATCTGCATCGGGATCGCCGTTAGGATTTCCATCTAGGACATCAAACAAAAATACAAAATCATAACGATGTTGGATAGGGTTCATATACATACTCCTTTAAAGTTTAAAAGTTAAATTATGCGGCGTCTTCTTGATCGGTTGGTTTAGTTTTGCTGGTGAAAAAATCTTGCCGTTGATGGTAGTAACCTAATGCGAACATGGCCTGTTGTTCTACACTAAGCGTTGGCGGTATTGGGCCAGCTAATTTTGACATTGCCTTCTGGATTTGTTTTTCGCGTGTAATTGCTAATCCACGTGTTTCTTTACTTCTCCGCAGTTTCTTTAAATCACATTGGGATAAATGCTCTAACCGGGAAATGACAGCACAGGGTCGGGTCGAAAGGGCACTAAAAAACTTATCTCGTCTATTCGCACGACCATCTGTTTCTTCTTCTTTTAATTTGTCATAAATGGAAAACAATTGGCCGAGTACATAGCCAATGTCTCTATTATCTTCTTGTAATGTCATAAGTACCTCACGATGATAGTTGCTGTTAGGAAAATTTCGAATCAGGCATGCTTTAAGTATGGCGGCAGCATTATGGGTAACAAATCGGGTAGCGCGTATTCTATGTAGAGCGCTATGAAACAGTAGTTTAGGATATGGGGTTCCTGAAATGATGCTCTCAAATAGTCTGCCCTGAAAATTAGCGGGTAGTCTATCTAGGTCATTGATTGCTGCGCATAAGGAAGATATTGATGGGAAAGAAGTTTCCTCAAAATGGGGAAGAGCAATCTCTTTAAAATAAGCACTTATATTTTTGCCAAATTCAGTGACAGTAGCTACTCTAAAAAAACGTATGGCGATCCTTGCTGCATTAGGAGCTAATCCTAGTATAAAGAATTTCGTATTTTCACTGTCACTGTATTGGCTTCCATTCCAGGGGCTCTTGAGGAGACTGCGAATAGCTTCAGAACGTTTATCTGGATTGTCGCGTTCAACAAATAACAACCAAAAATCTTCTTCTATCTGTCTGGCTTCCGGTTGTTCTGCCCACCAAACGAGGGTGGTTCCATCTCCCATTAGCGTTTTTTGTTGCGACTCTCTACGTAACAAATAATTAAGTGCTTTTGTATAGGTTTCAGTAGCCTTTTCGCTTATAGGTGCATTATTACCTTGGTGTTTTCTATAAAAGCGGAAAGCATCAAGATTAAATGAGACAATGTTTCCTCCTGCAGTTTGTGTGCCAAATACGCCTTTGATAGCTGGATGTAATCGGGCAATAGTTGAATATTCGCCGGTGACTAAACAATGTCCTTTGATAGCATCTGTTGCTTCTGTTTTATTGTTTGTATCCATTAGTGACATTACGATAGGACGTTGGCAAATCAGCAGAGTATCTGTGCTTAAACGAAACGAAAGGTTAGACTTAGACGCTTTTTCAATGTTTTTCCATTCAGCAAGAGCCATTGCTTGAGTAAGTGGATCGTGAATGAGAAAATTTAGTAAGGCTTCAATCCCTATGTCGGTATGATGATTGGGAAAAAAATCTCTAATCTTCTGAATGAAAGCTTGATGTTGTTCATGGATGCGTTCAGCCTTCTTCCCCTCCGCAACATAGCCTAATACATATTCTGGATTGTCCCAGAAAAGATTAGCTGCAATCGCACTTGTCTTTTTGATGGCTTGGGGTACTAAATATGCTTTTGCGCGTTTGCCATTTTCATCGCGTTGATCTTCGATAGATACAAGTTGACCGCTTGAATCAATGACTAAGATAAAAGGAATTTCCTTTCTTTCCCATCCAGAAGGAGTAAGTGATGATTGACCATTAAGCTCAGAATCAGCTTCTTTACGCACATAATATTCATAAAGAGATTGTAGTATCATCCTCGGATCTCCATGCTATCTGGTGAGGGAACCTGAATGCGGCCATTAATCATTTTCGCTCTGAAAAAACGAGGCATGGGAATATTAGCCTGTGAGTAATCCATATCATAAAGCATCCAGCCAAGATCATCTGTTTTTGAGATCGGTTGAACCTTTTCTTCGGATGAAGAAAGGGAAAAATAACCCGGAAATTCTCTGCATCCTAAATAAGGTTGCATAAAGCATTGGCCTTTCGACACACGCCGGTTAAACATTTCATGCATTTTTGTGGTTGAATTTTGTGCTAATGCCTCAGGCTTTATTTTCATTTGTGCGTGAAGGCGGTATTTTACGTCTTTCAGCAATACACTTGCGCGTTGCTGCCGCTCATCCTCTATGTATATACCTAAATTGCCAGAACCGTTGTTCATGGCCTGAGTTACATTCCTGGAGGAAATCACGCAGCCAACTTCATTGCGCCGAATGTTGGTAAATTGAATAGGATTGAGTACTTCTATTTGGGTGATAATCCAATTTATGGCTGGCTTCCAGAAAATAGCTTCATAAACAGCCCGTGCTGCAGAGGGCGTAATGACGTCATATGAAACCCGTTCTGCTTTCATTTCGGGACGTGTAAAACACGCATATGTACCATCAACGGTTATGATAAATGTTTCCATACAAATCTCCTGGTGAGCCTCTGTACTTAGTACAGAGGCATTTTAAGAAAAAACAATCCGTTTCGCGACTGTGTTAAAATCCACGCTATAGTCAAAATCCTTGTGGAGGGGATTTCTTTCTAGCCCGGATATTTCATGAAGGCATGAAGTAATAGGTTGGCGGAACCGCCTTTATCTTATATATTACAGTTGCTTAAAACCAATTATAAGTGGATCCAGCCAATGACAATATGTACCAGTAATTCGCCATTATTTCCAGGTTTAAAACGTCGTAGATTGAAGATTGATTTTTCAGGCGGTCACGTAAGCAGCGATGGCGGAGTTTTGCTTATACGTGAGATAGACCGTCGTCTTGGATTAACCGATCGTATTGCCGGTTCGATGCCTGATTTGCGTGACCAAAGTAAGGTTACCCATAGTATTCGTAGTATGCTTCGGCAACGGATTTATGGTATTGCGTAAGGTTATGAGGATGGGAACGATCACGCTACCCTTCGGCATGATATAGCGTTTCAAACGGCAGTTGATGAGAATAGTTTATTGGCAAGTCCACCAACGTTGAATCGTTTTGAGCACACAGCTAACCGTCAATTTGCCATAACGGCACATCGAGCCATAGTTGAAACCTTCATCGCTTCGTTTTCAACACCGCCCCAGGAGTTAATCCTTGATTTTGATGCCACCGATACGCTTGTACACGGCGATCAAGTGGGAAAGTATTTCCACGGTTAATATGGGAATCACTGCTTCCTACCGTTATATGTGTTTTGTGGAAAACAGCTCTTAGTCAGTTATTTGCGTCGCTCAAACATTGATGGAGCCAAGCACAGCTGGGCTATCTTATCCTTGTTGGTAAAGCAATTTGGCATTGCACGGAATAAAACATTGGAGGGAAAGCTAAGGCCAACGATGTGTGTTGCGGCAGAGGCTTACCGCAATAGCGGGCAAAAGCAGCGCATTTTTTTCCCTTTTACCTATCAAGCTGGTAGTTGGAGGCATTCAAGGAAAGTCATAGGCAAGGCTGAATACAACCGCGATCAACCGAATCCTCGCTTTATCGTCACCAGCCTCGAGGGTGATTCCAGGACGCTGTACGATGAAATCTATTGTGCACGAGGCGAAATGGAAAACCGTATCAAAGAGCAGCAATTGGATTTATTTGCAGGCCGTACCTCTTGCCATGAATGGTGGCCAAACCAGATGCGGCAGATTTTTTCTTCACTGGCTTATATTTTGCTTGAGCGTTTACGGGCAACCATTCTCAAAGGCACCCAAATGGCCAATGCTACTATGGAAACCATCCGCTTAAAACTTATTAAAATTGGTGCTGTGGTTACCAGGAATACCAGGCGTATCTACGTTCGTATGGCTTCCCATTACCCCCATCAACACCTTTTCCTCCTCATTGCAAAACGCCTGGCAACTGAATAAGCGAAAATGCCTGTGCTTCCCCCCGGCACTTGCAAATAATGGGGGTATGGGGGAAGTGTGTCCAAAATCTGGAAATCATACTAAAAAATAACTTTCGTTGACGTCTTAATAACAAAAAGCAAACACTCGACAGAATTAATCAGAAATGGACTGCTTCATGAAATATCCGGGCTAGCAATTCATCCTAGGATTGAAAATCCTTTATCAATGTTTCAATAAGAGTCAATAAAAAAACACTATATATATTATAATAATAAGCGCTTCGCTACTATTAAAATTATCTTTCGCCAATTTAGCCTATTAGATTATTTGCGGCATATTCCATCTGTTTTTTTTCACAAAATCCTAACACGGGATCATATAATTCAGGACGTATTTGAACAAATAATCCCCCCATTACCTCTTTTATCTCATTGTTTTTAATCAACTCTGCATGTACGGATCTAGGAATATTAACGCTAAATCGCTGTAACTCTCTCCATAGCCATCGTTCAGCTTTCATGCCGTTTAGTAATTGTTCAATACGGTGGGTACTTTTCCCATAACGCACGACTACGGGAAGATTAAAGCCATCGTCAATTAATGAAAATTCTTGAGCGATAGTACGGAATGGGAATGTAAGGGACGGGTTATTCTCCATTCGAGTTATGATATTGGCTTTATCTAATGAGGGTACTTGAGAATAGAAATATTCGAAGAAAGTGTGAAATGCATTGGGGCTTAGGGGGGCGTTATCATAAATACGTAGTGCATGTTCGGCAGCTTGGGCTGCCTTTTTGAGTATACCCTTAGGAGGATCTTGTGGCGCATGAAAGATTACTACTTTACCACCAGCATAACCCAATTTACCTTCGCGATTACAGCGACCTGCAGCCTGTGCAATTGAGTCAAGTCCAGCCATTGATCGATAAACAACTGGGAAATCAAAATCTACGCCAGCTTCTACGAGTTGAGTGCTTATGACTTTGATGGATTCATTATTGGATATTCGTATCTTGATATTGTTGATAACTTCTCTACGATGTTCAGCACACATCAAGGCGGAGAGATGGATAGTGCCTTCAGGCATTAAGTGATGCAAGTTACGGCAATCTTCACGTTTACTGACAATACAGAGAACTTGTTTATATTGTTGGAGTTCTTCAGCCAGCTCAGGCCACTCATATCGTTTATTAACATTAGGAAGTTGGATAGAAACACGTTGTAGTGTTTTATAGAAAAAATCGGGATTATCAATGATTTCTCTGACGTTTGTTAATCCTTTAAACTTTCTTTCGTAATCAGGCAAATTAAGATTTTCAAGAACGGGTTGCGTCGCCGTGGATAGAACAAAGGTGACGCTATAAATGTCTTTTAATTGGTTCATTATATCACAAATAGGATTTAAGAATTCTGCTGGAAGTAATTGAACTTCATCTAATATCACGATGCTGTTACAGATGTTATGGAGTTTGCGTACCCGGCTAGTGCGTGCCGCAAACAGCGATTCAAAGAATTGTACCGTTGTCGTAACGATAATCGGAGCATCCCAATTTTCTGTGGCTAGGCGTGATTTACTGTTTTGCTTTTCTTGCTCATATTCGTCATTAAAATTACTGTGATGTTCGACGATAATGTCACCCAGTGGTTCGCATACATCCCGGAATACTTGGGCTGTTTGTTCGGTTATGCTAGTATACGGGATAACGTAGATGATGCGTTCCTTTTTATGGTAATGAGCGTGTTCCAGTGCAAATCCAAGGCTGGCTAGGGTTTTTCCTCCACCTGTAGGAACCGTTAAAGAAAAATGTCCTGGGGGTAATACAGATTTCTGGCGGCACATCTTAAGAATAGTTGCTCTAGAACTATTAACTTGGGTATCGGCAAGATTTTTCTGTTTTAATTTTTCAGACATTAATCCCATGTAATTGTCGAAAGTGGTTTTAATGGCATTGAGGTTGGGATATTGATTGCGTTTTTTTGAGTTAACAGGTGTTAGAAAATTTTCTGTGTCCAGGAAGTCCGCATCTACAAGACATGAAAATAACATCCGTATCCAAAGTGAATGACTTGCATTTCTAGGCGCGTGACTCCTGGGAAGAGGTGCATTTAAAATAGTTTCATCGGGTTTGGCCTCCATTGTTTTTTGAATATGAATGTCTTTTTGAAGTCTGTTACTTAAGGCTCTGTTACCTGTTTCATCCGGATCCCAATCAGCCAAGCCTGCATGATGCCCCGCAATTATATAAGCAAGAATTCGTCCAGGAATATCACTCATTGAGACTTGTTTAAAACGCCTTAATGCGTGTAATGCGCCAGCAGTAGAATGATCTGGACCTCGCCTTTTGTTTTTGTCTTCATGCACTTCTAAATGTGCATTTTCACTATCCTCAGTGTCAATAGCGGAAACAGTTCGTATGTAATCTTGAAATTCTGCATTATATTTCCCCAAGTCATGCCATAATCCAGCAAGATAGCCCCAGTCACCACTGGAAAATTTATCAGCATTTTTCATTGTACGTCTTGCTACTTCTTTTAGGTGATCTTCAAGTAAACGGTCATTACCAGCAGTATCCCTATGCGAAATGACGCAATGTTGTTTCATTAAAATCCCCTCTTATTATAAATGCAAATTGCGACGCGAGATTATTAAAATAAATTAATATAGCGAATTCTTTTAATTTTCAATTCACAACTTAAATAAGTTGTGAATTGATTTAATTGAGATGTCAGATTCAAATCTTTGGCCAAGGAATTATTTCTGAATGTGGAGCTTGGTGACATAATGAGTTTATGCCGATCGATAGGCTCTGAGCTTTGCATAGTGGCCATTAA
The DNA here is from genome assembly GCA_016722515.1 of Alphaproteobacteria bacterium. Lineage (NCBI taxonomy): Bacteria > Pseudomonadati > Pseudomonadota > Alphaproteobacteria > Alphaproteobacteria bacterium. The sequence goes on along the minus strand of JADKJE010000001.1, from coordinate 509,475 downwards.
TCCTAATGTTAAGGAAACTTATGCCAGAAATACCAGAATAGAACGACTATAAAAATTCATTCGCTGGATATCATAAATCCAAGGGTATGAATGTAAAAATGTATGTCAGCGTTTATCAGCATTGGCCTATTAGGCAGTCCTAACAACTTCAGCATCACCCTTTGAAACCCGGTGTTGCCATGATTCGGAAATCAGCGATAATTGTCGCTTCTTGTCGCTGAGCAATTCGGTCAACGATTGGTGCTTATCAGCGATGCGGTTGGGGGCTAGTCCACTGGTTGCATATTCACAGAGGAGCGTTAAGTTTGTGTGTTCCATTTTTAATAAATATTCATGGAACTCGTGGTCTACAAGCGATATATACGTTTTTTCATTATATAAATATTCGATGGCGGAATTGTGCATCGTCGTTGTTATTCCACATATTTGCTCTGCATTAACAAAGGCAAAAGGGTGTGTTATCCTTAAGTGGTTAAACAATAATCCAAGTTGCTCTTGCTTATTAAAAAATCCTGTTTCTAGTAAGCTGTTCTCAAAATGATTACAGAAACTTCGCGATAAGGCTATTTCACGCTCAGCGATGTCCCCCTTGGCCGTATCTCCGGTAAAATGCGGATAAGGCAATGTGTGCACTTGCTTGCAATAGGCATCATGAGCGATATTGATTTCATTGAGTAGCGTGGGGGGCAATGAACACGCTGTTAAGGCCATTGAAAGGTTAAGTTCAGTATCGTTCTCAAAATTTCTATCCAACATACCCGTAAATTCTGAAAAGCTTCCTTTCTTAGATTCTCTAACCGTTCGGTGAATAATATTATTGATAGAGACGTCACGTAATAATTTTCTTTGTTGAGAATCACTTTTAATTTTGGACTCTGCCGCAAGAGAACGTGGAGAAAGATAAAGGGACTTAAGGTTCCAATTTGGCTCGATTACAATGTGAGATGTATGCGAGCTATTGTGCATGTGCAGTCGGTGGTCGGGATATAAGGATGAAAGTATTTGTTGCTGTAGACATGTTATCAGTTCTTTTGAGAAAGCTTGCTGACTTTTTTCTTGTAAACGTATAAAGAGAGTGTCCAGGTTTATGATCGTTTCATTCCGTTGTTTAAAAATACGTCGAAACTCTACGGGTCCACGCTTGGTTTGATACGTGTAATAATCATAGGTATGGTCTATTGGTAATTTTTTCTCTTTTATTTTTTTAGAGTTTTCCCAATCAAAGGCGTCTGAGACGCAAATATATATTTCACTTTTTATAAATGATTTGATCAAATCGTTATAGTGCGCTATGTCTTTCATAAAAATACCGTCAATAATTTAAGTAATATTTGTTTTGATTACTATATATTATTTGTGTGACGATTTTGTGTTGGAATAGTATTATTTTTAAACTTATTTAAACGAGCATCGTTTTAGTGACTCCGTTGGCATAGAGGCTTCATTTTTTATGCAGGCAGCGGATGTCCTTTTAAAAAAATACAAAACAATAAATTGCTAATGGATGGTGTTAAAAATTGCGATACAAATGAGGTGTCCAGGAATCGTTCCTGGATGTCCTGCATAGCAGGACATTAGAGGTTGATGGCTATCCATAGCCTTTGCCTCTTTGCAGGGCTGGCATTAACACGCATGTAAGGAGATCTTATGTTGGAAATACCAGTTCATAAAAGAACCATCAAGGCTACTAAGAATAGCCTTGATGTTAAAAATCAGAGCATCGCCCATTTTTTTCCCAATCCCCGTATCGGGTAGGCTCTGGCCCCTTGGGGCCACCTATTTCTGTGGGTTTAGGGGCAGGGACCGTTTGATCCTGGGCAGGAGCTGGCGGTTGTTGGGATGGAGATGGCTGTTTCATCGGTGAAATGATTGTTTTCAGGTGGTGCAGATGGTATAATAACCTATTATTGGCCTTTGTTCCATCTCATTCACTCCTTATTTTAGGAAAGCATTATGAAAAGCCTTGTTAGAGTTTTTAATGATTTTGCCCCATTGGTTGGCTTTTTTATTGCTTATAAATTCTATGGGATGATGGCGGCTACCGGCGTGGTGCTGGTGTTAAGCATAATCGCGATGGGATTGTCATACTGGATTGAACGCAAAATACCGGTAATGGTCGTGGCTTCGACCCTTATTGTGTTGGTTCTTGGCGCTATCACATTGCTGAGTGGCGATACCAGTTTTATAAAAATGAAACCTACTATTTTGTACGGAAGTTTTGCGCTAGCATTAGGCATTGGCTTATTAAAAGGCAAGGGGTTGATTTCGTATATCCTCAGGCAAGCGGTTGAATTGCCGGATCAGGCATGGCTGATTTTATCCAAGCGTTGGATGGTCTTCTTTGCGCTCATGGCGATTGCCAATGAGTGTGTGTGGCGTACCATGTCGGAATCGGCATGGGTGCAATTTAAAGTGTTTGGACTTTTAGGATTGACATTTGCCTTTATGTTGAGCCAAATACCTTTTATCTATCGTCACCAGTTGCAACCGACTAAATAAGGTTCATTACCATGGCTTCTTATACCTACGTTAACGGCCGTTACCTTCCACATATCCATGCCACGACCCATATTGATGACCGTGGTTATTTGTTTGCCGATGGTGTGTATGAAGTCATAAAATTAGTGAAGGGCGTGTTGATTGACGGCGAACCGCATTTTAAGAGGTTGCTGCGATCGCAGACTGAACTTGATTTTGGCAATCCGATAGCTACCTCCATGTTGAATGTGATTATTGATGAATTATGCCGACGTAACCGTTGTTATACGGGCTATATTTATATTCAAATTACACGAGGTACGGCACCGCGACAGCATCATTATAAACGTGATATGCTGCCAAACGTCGTTGTAGAGCTGATGAAAATGCCTAAAACGCCAGAGAAATATTATACCGAAGGGGTGAAGGCTATAAGTTTTCCAGATCGTCGCTGGTCTCGCCGCGATATCAAAAGCATTTCATTGTTGCCTAATATTTTAGCTAAGCAGGCTGCTAAAGATGAAGGTGTGATGGAAGCCATTTTGGTCGATGAGAAAGGAATGGTTTCTGAAGGAAGTTCAACCAATATTTATATGGTAGAAGGTGATGGAACCATTGTGACCCATCCTGCTAATGAGCAAATATTAGGGGGAATTACACGTGAAACGGTTTTGTTGCTAGCACGCCATAAAGGGATGAAAGTTCGAGAAGTTCCCTTTTCGCTTGAAGCGGCTAAAGCCGCATCGGAAGTATTTTTAACCAGTACGGTTCTGGAAGTTTGTCCGATTGTTGAAATTGATGATACTGTTATTAAAGGCGGTAGCGTAGGGCCTGTGACAAAAGCTCTGAATGAGCTTTATCGCAAATATATTCTCTCGGCTTTGGAAGATGAGACACACGATGGAACTGAACATGCTGCGTAACAAACCAAAGGGGATACTTTTTGATTGGGATAATACACTGGCGGATACCTGGCCGATTATCCACGAATCTTTAGCCAAAACGTTTATCGCCATGGGAGAAACACCCTGGACACTGGAAGAAACCAAAATACGGGTCCATAAATCGCTGCGTGATTCGTTCCCTGAATTATTTGGCCACAGGTGGGAAGAAGCAAAAGACCTCTACATGAATAATTTTCGCCATTGCCATTTAGAAAAAATACGGCCTCTTCCTGGTGCTCATGAGATGCTGAAGGCAATCCATCATTTTCCAGAAGTTTATCTGGCTGTGGTGAGCAATAAAACGGGCGAATTCTTACGCAAAGAAGTGGAATTCTTAGGGTGGAAAGATTATTTCAAGAAAGTGGTTGGTGCGCTTGATGCCAAGCGTGATAAGCCTGCGCCTGATCCGGTTCATTTGTCCTTAGAAGGAAGTGGATTGGAGGTCGGCCCAGATATCTGGTTTATTGGTGATAGCCTGACGGATATGCAAACAGCATATGCCACGGGGTGCATTCCAATATTTTATGGTGATGGTGATCATACGGGTGATGAATATAAAGATGTTCCCCCCGCTGTGCATGTCCAACACCATCAGGATATTATTGAAGCGATCCGTCATTGGTAATGTTTCACGCGGTGTGAATGAAGCGTGCATATGAATTATTAGGTCTCAACCACGTGCAAGGTCATCCCGTGTGTTTGTTGAAGATCATGCACTCCTGCCTTCGTCAATGGGACACCCGAAACGAGGTTTTAGAGATCGATCAACTTTTTTGATCTGCAGATAAGTGGTTAAATCGGGTTATATCTTTCCCTGATCCTGGTAGCTTGAACGAGGCATGAAAGATGGTTCTTGAGAGCTCAGTAGCCGACGAAAACAAGAAAAAGGTTATCAGCATGCGTAAAATAGCTTTTCCAATGGATACATCGTCTCTATTACATTGGGGGTGCGCTATTGGCGGCGATAATTAAACGGATGACAGGGGTGATGAGTATGCTATCCTTTAAGGAAAAATAGGTGGAGTGTTGACGTTGAGACTGTTCATTATTATCTGTTTTGGTTTCATGTCATTTGCTTTCCCAGTAAAGGCCGCCAGCTATCGTCTGGATATTGGTTCGCAGATGGTGAACCTATTGGGAAAGCCGGTTAAGAAAATCACGGTTAACGGGGCGCTTCCTGGTCCTACATTGCATTTCACAGAAGGCGAAGCAGTAACCGTGATGGTTACGAATCATTTGGATGAAACAACGTCCATCCACTGGCATGGTTTTTTAATACCGGCGACGATGGACGGTGTTCCTGGAATGAATGGTTTTATGGGAATAAGCCCGGGTGAAACATTTACCTATCATTTTCACGTTCGTCAATCAGGTACTTATTGGTATCATGCGCATTCGTCAAGCCAGGAACAAGACGGGTTATATGGCTCTATCGTTATTACACCGAAAGGAAAAGACAAGATTCAATCGGATCGCGATTATGTTGTGCTTATTTCTGATTTTGCTGATGACGCCGGTACTAAGATATTAGGTAATCTTAAAATGGATTCTGGCTATTATAATTATGCAAAACGCACGCTTGGTGATTTTGTGAATGATGTAAGAAAAAGTGGTTTTTCATCCGCGTGGAAGACGACCATGAACTGGGGAGCAATGCGCATGTCTCCTACCGATTTATCGGATGTGAGCGGTTATATCTTTCTCATCAATGGCAAAACTCCACTTCAAAACTGGACAGGCGTTTTTACTCCTCACCAGCGAGTAAGACTACGTTTTATCAATGCGTCAGCGATGTCGATTTATGATGTACGGATTCCTGGATTGTCACTCTCGGTCGTGCAGGCTGATGGGCAGAATACTGAACCAGTGAAAGTAGACGAATTTCGTTTGGGCAATGCAGAAACCTATGATGTCATTGTGGAACCACAGGAAGCAAAGGCCTATACCATCGTTGCTGAACCGATAGATCGCACTGGTTTTGCCCTTGGTACATTGGCACCACAAGTTGGAATGCGCGGAGATCTCCCACCACAGCGACCACGTGCATTATTAACGATGGCTGATATGGGAATGATGTCAGATAGTCATGATGAGCATGCAGGCCATGCCATGTCGATGGACCATGATATGGCTGATATGCAAGGCATGGGTGCTACTTCTAGTAACGATATAAAAACAGGTTGGGCTGATGCTCATGCACCGTTAGGGCAGAGGATACTCGACTATAAAGATTTACGTTATTTGGGAGCACAGACGGATACACGTGCGCCAACACAGGAGATAACGGTGAGGCTTAATGGAAATATGCAACGATATGTGTGGACACTCAATGGTAAACCCCATGAAGAGTCAGAACCGATGATGCTTAGCTATGGTGAAAGGGTACGCCTTACATTCGTCAATGAGACAATGATGGCGCATCCGATGCATTTGCACGGTATGTTTATGCAGCTTGAAAATGGCCAATCAGCCGAAAAACTGCCGAATAAACATACGGTTATTATTCCGCCAGGGAAAACCTATTCGGTCTTGCTGTCGGCCAATGAACCTGGGGAATGGGCCTTTCATTGCCATTTACTCTATCATATGATGTCTGGAATGATGACCAGCATTAATGTCACGAAGGCAAATACAGATAACGTGGCTCCTAAGCCAGTCATTATCGAGGATAAAGGATACCATCATGTACACTAAATGGATGGCCTTGTTTTCTTGTTTATGGGGTACCATTCCTCTGGGTACTTTAGCCACGGACGGACATGGAATGCGTGGCGATCCTACCGTGTTTCATAGTTTCAGACTAGAAACGGATATTGGAGTTGGTCGTGAAGGAGCCAATATACGCTGGGAGTTCGATGGTTGGATCGGTGGTGATACACAAAAACTATGGTTTAAGAGCGAAGGCGAGGTGCTTGATGGAGAGACTCACCAAGGGGAATTTTGGGCCATGTATAGCCGAAACATTACGGATTTTTGGGATGCACAACTTGGTATTCGAGAAGATATTAAACCACATTCTACGCCGTATGCTATCGTTGGATTTGAGGGAATGGCTCCTTATTTCTTTGATACGGAAGCTCACTTGTTTATCAGCGATGAAGGCGATGTCAGTGTGCGTATACGAGCGGAAAAAGATTTTCTGATGACTCAAGCATTAATTTTAAAGCCTCATATAGAGATAAATATGTTTATGCAGGATGTAACAGACCAAAACGTTGGCGCTGGGGTGGCAGCGAGCGAATTTGGTTTGCAAACGCGTTATGAATTCACGCGCACATGTGCGCCTTACCTTGATGTACGCTATGAGCGTACATGGGGAGAAACAGCCTCTATCGCCAGAAGGGAGCATGAAAGCACAGATGATTTTATAACAAGCTTAGGTTTGCGTTTGATGTTCTAAAGTCTTCGTTATTCCCCTTGCGAGTCGTTTCCCTCATGCGGTAGGCGTTCTATTTTTAGCCATTTGATCTTCTTATCCCCGCGTTTGACGATTTCAAAACGATAACCGTAAAAGCGAAAGGATTGTTTTTCTTCTGGCAGTTCACCTACTTCGTGGAGAACCAATCCTGAAATGGTGGCGGCATGATCGTCGGGAAGATCCCACTCGAGTTTACGGTTAAGATCACGGATCGTTACGTGTCCAGCGATGCGGTAGCCTTTATCAGGAAGAGGGACGATATCTTCACGGACGGTATCGTGCTCATCATCGATATTACCGACAATTTCTTCGAGAATGTCTTCAAGTGTTACAATGCCTTGAACACTGCCATATTCATCAACCACTACGGCAAAATGGCTGCGGCGGGCGCGGAACGCTTTAAGCTGATCGTGCAGCAAGGTGGACTCGGGAATAAACCAAGGCGGAGAAGCAATATCAGTAACGGATAATTCTTCAATGGGCCTTTCGTGGGTTTTTAGAGCTTTTAATAAATCGCGTGCATGAAGAATACCAATGATATTATCAGGATTATCTTTCCACAAGGGGATACGCGTATGCTGGTTATCAAGTACCAAGCTGGTAAGTTCAAGTGGGTTCATATCGATATTGAGTGATGACACATGTGTACGATGGGTCATGATTTCTGAGACTTCGCGGTGGGCAAGATCTAAAATGCTGCTGAGCATATCACGATCTTCTTTTAACATAGCACCTTCCTGGTGGTGCATGGCAATGGTGCCGCGGATAATTTCATTCACTGCATTGCGGTCTAAACCTTCTTTGCGGCGGAAACCAATGTTTTTCATAATCCAATTCACCAATATCTCAATGGATTTAAGGATCGGAGCTAATATGAATACCGTTACCTTAAGCGACGGGGCAACAGCCAGAGCGACTTTTTCTGCGTGATAGACCGCATAGGTTTTGGGTATGATTTCTGAGAAAATAATAATGATAAGCGTTAAGCCCAACGAAGCATAAAGGGCTCCGATATCACCAAAATAGTGGATGGCAGCGGTCGTACTAATCGATGAGCACGCAATATTAATTGCATTGTTTCCTAAAAGAATGGCGCTGATCAGTTCATCCTTGCGATCCAGAAGGTGACTGACCAAAGCGGCGCGTTTATCGCCACGCTCTTTCAATTGATAGATACGTGCCCTGGAACTGGCAATGACTCCGGTTTCTGCTGCTGAAAAAAAGCCAGATGCAAAAACGCAGAAAACGATAGAAACAATATAGATAAATAAAATACTTTCGTCCATTTAGACTCCTTCAGGTTGAAAGGTGGTTATGCTAACGGCATGATTTAGTGGTGCATATTTGCAACCAATGGGTAAGGCCTGTTCAATTGCCGCAATGACGTAGGTTCGGGCATATTGTACGGCTTCTGTTAACGATTTTTTTTGTGCAAGTGCGCAAGCAATGGCCGCAGCCAAGGTGCAGCCTGTGCCATGAACATCACGTATGGAGATACGCGGGCTGGTAAACAAATGCCAGCGAATACCATCGAATAGAACATCCGTAATACTACTGCTCTGCAGATGGCCACCTTTGACAAGGACTGCTTTGCAACCCATTTGATAAATAGCCAGCGCAGCTGCCTGCATGTCATTGACTGTTTTAATGGGTATCCCGGTTAATGTTTCGGCTTCGATAATATTGGGTGTCACGAGTGTGGCTGTTGGAATAAGGTATTGTCTATAAAGATCAGCTTTATCATCTTGGGTCAATGAAGCCCCTGTGGTTGCTTTTAAAACAGGATCAACGATTGAAGGTATGTGAGGGTTTTCTTTAAGAAACTGAGATGTGAAAAGAATATTTTCATCAGAGTATAGCATCCCTGTCTTAATAATATCAGCACCTATATCAGACATAATGGCCTTTATCTGGGCTTCTAAGAATGAAACGGGAACCGCAAAAATATCGGTAATTGTTTGTGTGTTTTGGGCGGTTAGAGCTGCAATGGCGGTAGTAGCATAGCCACCTAGCTGCATAATGGTTTTTATATCAGCCTGAATACCTGCAGCACTGCCAGAATCAGATCCCGCAATAACAAGAATACGTGCCAGATTTTTATAACTCGAACAATCATCACCCATGGCGGTTCACAATCTCCTCAATGGATGTTACCACCATTTTTACGGATTGATCAACTAAATCTAAATCTTCGGCTTCAGCCATAACCCGCAACAGCGGTTCGGTTCCTGATTTTCTAACCAGTAATCGGCCTTTGCCAGCGAGTAATGATTCGGCTTCCTTGATGGTTTTTTGAACATGATCATGGGTAAGTGGGTTTTGATGTTGAAAACGCACATTCTTCAATATTTGCGGAAAGGGATCAAATACATTCAGTACAGTGCTGGCTTTTTGATTTTTTTGTACCAGTACGGCAAGAATCTGTAATGCGGCAATTAACCCATCCCCGGTTGTCGTATAGTCACTGAGAATAATGTGACCCGATTGTTCGCCACCGAGATTATAACCAAACTCCCGCATGTGTTGGGCTACGAAACGGTCACCTACGGGGGTTCGTTGCATGGCAAGGCCTTGTGTGTGCAGATATTTTTCTAATCCCATGTTAGACATAATCGTAGCAACGATTCCGTTGTTAGTCAGCTTACCTAACTCTTTCCAATACGTTGCAATGAGCGCCATGAGCTGGTCGCCATCAATGATTTGACCGTTCTCATCACAGACAATTAGACGATCAGCATCGCCATCCAGAGCTAAACCAATATCGGCCTTGGTCTGTTTCACCATCGCGCACATCGCTTCGGGATGGGTAGAACCACATCCCTGATTAATATTAGTACCATCGGGATAAATTCCCATCTCGATGACGTCAGCTCCCAGTTCCCACAAAATAGTTTTACCTAAATGATAGGCTGCGCCATTGGCACAATCGATGACAATTTTTAAACCCTTCAAACGAAGACCTTTAGGGAAAGAACGTTTGACGACTTCGATGTAGCGGCCGCGTGCATCGTCCAGGCGTTTGGCGCGTCCTAATTCTTCGGAAGGTGCCATGGGAATGGGATGTGAACCCAGTATCATATCTTCAATGGTTTTTTCCATTTCATCAGAAATTTTAAGCCCATGAGAATCAAATAACTTGATGCCATTATCCTGATAAGGATTATGTGAGGCTGAAATCATGACACCCAGATCTGCACGCAATGACTTGGTAAGCATCGCAACGGCAGGAGTTGGCATTGGGCCAACCAGCATCACATCCATGCCCGCGGCGATAAAACCGCTGGTCAGAGCCGGTTCAAATAGGTAGCCAGATAATCGTGTGTCTTTACCGATCACAACGCGATGGCGATGTTTGCCATTTTGAAACAGTGAACCTGCGGCCATCCCTACTTTCTGAACCAAATCAGGCGTCATGGGATAAACATTTGCTTTTCCCCTAACACCATCTGTACCAAATAATGTTCCCATTGTTTCCCTCACGCTAGAAAATGATCAGATACTAAACTTCAAGTGATCCATCGTCTTGATGCGAATCCGGATTATGATTGGCCGGATTAGCTGGAGCATCTTTATCGTTAGCTGGTTTTGGAGACGAAGAAGGAACGGAAGAGCGGCGGGTGAAGCCTTCTGATTCGATGTCACCAGAACCGTCATCTATTTTTTTCCTAAGGATAGGTTTGCCATCCATAAGGTCTCTGATCTCATCCCCACTAAGGGTTTCAAATTCGAGCAAGGCTTTGGCCAATAAATGCAATTTATCCAAATGGTGATTCAGAAGTTGTTTCGCCTGATCATAGCCCTGAATAACCAGAGATTTTATTTCTTGATCAATCAATGAAACAGTATCCTGCGCCTGCATTTCCGGCATGGTAAATGGACGGCTATGGTCTTCACCATGATAAAGTGGTCCAACTTTATCACTCATGCCCCATTCTTTAACCATGGCTGTTGCATAGGCGGTTGCCTGTTTAATATCCATGGAAGCACCACTGGTGACTTTTTCATAGCCGAAGATCATTTCTTCGGCAACTCGGCCACCCATGGCAACACAAATATCCGCTTTTAATTTTTCACGCGTCAGTGAAACGCGATCTTTTTCCGGCAGACGCATCACTAAACCAAGAGCTCTTCCGCGTGGTATGATGGTTGCTTTATGAATGGGATCCGAACCAATACAATAAATGGCGAGTACGGCGTGTCCTGCTTCATGATAGGCTGTTAGTTTCTTTTCTTCTTCACTCATAACCATTGATTTGCGTTCAACGCCTAGCAACACTTTATCTTTGGCATCTTCTAAATCGTGCATGGTGACAACTTTTTTGTTTTTACGTGCGGCAAGCAAAGCGGCTTCATTGACCAGATTCGCAAGATCAGCACCTGAGAATCCAGGAGTACCACGAGCGATAATTTCGGCGTTTACATCCGGACCAAAAGCTATTTTGCGTAAATGGACTTCAATGATTTTTTTACGTCCTTCAATGTCTGGATTGGAAACCGTGATTTGACGGTCAAAACGTCCAGGTCGCAGCAATGCTGGATCTAAGACGTCTGGACGGTTAGTGGCCGCGATAATAATGATACCCTCATTGGCTTCAAAACCATCCATTTCTACCAGCAATTGGTTGAGCGTTTGTTCACGCTCATCATTACTATTGCCAAGACCCGAGCCGCGGTTACGTCCTACGGCATCAATTTCATCGATAAAGATAATACATGGTGCGTGTTTTTTACCTTGTTCAAACATATTACGAACACGGCTTGCACCTACGCCGACGAACATTTCAACAAAGTCAGAACCGGAGATGCTGAAAAAAGGAACATTAGCTTCTCCAGCAATAGCACGGGCAAGCAGCGTTTTACCGGTTCCTGGAGGACCAATCAGCAGGCAGCCTTTAGGAATTTTTCCACCGAGTTTTTGAAATTTTCCAGGATCTTTTAGAAATTCAACGATTTCTTCCAGTTCTTCCTGTGCCTCTTCGATTCCAGCAACATCTTTAAAGGTTACTTTTTCTTGTTTTTCCGTCATCAGTCGAGCACGCGATTTACCGAAGCTCATGGCCGATGATCCACCGCTTTGCATTTGTTTCCACACAAAAATATAAGCACCGATCAGCAACACGACCGGGCCAAATGAAAAGAGTAGGGTCACAATCCAATTCACGTCCTCTTCCACGACTTCAATCCGAACATGCTTGTCGCGCAAATCAGAAATAAGGTCAGGATAATTGGGGGCAAGCGTTTTAAATCCAGCACCGTCTTTTAGGTGACCGTTAATATTGGAATTATTAATGGCAACGTCAGCAACTTGACCTGCATCAACCTTTTCAAGAAAATCTGAAAAAGGGATGGACTGCCCTCGTATCTCTCCTAGGTTTTTAAAAAAATTATAAGAAAGTGTAACTGCAACAATAATGAGTACCCAGAAAAAGAAATTTTTTCCGTTTTTTCTGCTTTGTTTCATCTATGAACGAGGCTCCATAATAACGTCTATCTATTAGTATACGAACTTGAGTTAAAGGAAACAATCATTTTTAAAGTGACGCAACCTGGAACACTGTATTTTCCTTATTTAGGAAAGAGTCGTAATAACCTATATGGGGAATGGCTACGATTTTTTCAAGGGCTGTCAGTACAGGTAACCCTGAAAATATTAACTGATTAAGACGATTGCTGGGGGTTATTCTCAACGAAGTGAGTGATTCCATAGCAGTTAAAGGAATGGCCTTTCGATAGAGCCACAGAGGATGGATAGCCATATTAGATTCAGCTAAATCAGTAGAGGAGATAGATGCTAGATCGAGATGAAAACGATTATCCCATTGAATGGGAGTGGGTATATCTATTGATACAGAAGCAATTGCAGCAGGTTCGCGGATTATATAGAGCGTATCTTTATGTCGATAAACGATGCACCCATGTAAAGTTGCTTGTAGTGCCGAAGCATTCGCAAAAGAATGACAGAGCCGCTCTAAACTATCAAAACGAGGAGCGATCTCCTGATGACTGACCTGGTTAAGGAGTGAGGAGATAACCCGATATTGTATTTCAAGGTGGAGGCTTAACCAATGGCTATTAGAAATAGAAGCAAACCCAAATTCGTGGTTAAATTCCGCAGGTTTGAGCGCCATAACGGTTTGTTGTTCAAGGTAATCTTTAACGCGGCCCATATGACGGGCGTGATCGGCGAGGCGAGATTTTATAAGGCCAGTACTCACCTGTAAATCGGGCTCAAGATGCGTGAGTAGCTTGCGTATTTTGACCCTGTCATAATGGAGATTTTCATTGGAGGGATCTTCAATCCAAGAAATCTGGTTCTCGGACAGATAGTGACTTAATTGCTGCTTAGGGATTCCAAGTAGTGGGCGAATAATACGAATGCCGTAGCGCGTTGATTCCACGGGAATGCCGGCCATCCCTGTGACACCGCTTCCTCTGAATAGTCGCGATAAGACGGTTTCTGCCTGATCATCACGGTGATGTGCGGTCATTAAAATAGGTATGTTGTGATCAGCGCACCATGAACACATAAGTTGATAGCGAGCATCCCGCGCTTGTGCCTGTATGTTATGTCTAACTGGTGGGTGCTCCCAGGCTAAAATATGATGATCAATGTGATGTGACTTTAACAGCTTGGCAACGATGAGCGCCTCTTGGTTGGATTCAGGTCTTAAAGCGTGATCGACGGTTAATGCCAGTATTGTTTTGCCGGTTTTATCTGCCCATCGTTTGAGAAGAAAGACAAGCGCTAAACTATCGGCACCACCGGATACCGCCACTGCAAGGGGAGTGTGTTGAACATCGCCACATAACGAGTCGATAATGTTATCAAAAGTCTCGGTGAGATGTTGACCCATTACGATGCCATGTTGAGGATATTAACAGCCAACTTTCTCTGCTTCTGCTTTGCCACGCTCTAGAATCGTTTCCGGTGCATCTTTGAAGTCGTTGCTTAGCTTTTTAAAGGTTGTGCAGGCTTCTGACTTTTTACCTGCATTCCCGAGTGACATTCCCAGCTTGAGCATATTGTCTGGAGCCTTCTGACCTTTGGGTGCTTCCTGAAATCCTTTCAAAAACTGTACAGCGGCCGTAGAATAATCTTTTTGAACGTAATAAGATTCTCCCAACCAGTAATAGGCGTTAGGAAGTAACGGATGATTCTTGTTGTCCTGAATAAAATTTCTGAACGAATATTGTGCTTCTTGAAATTTATTTTGGCTCAATAGATTAAAGGCATAATTATAACTAGCTTCGGGTGAGGTTACTTTGGGGTCGTTGGTCGCACTACCTTGCGCTCCTGGCTGAATCCCTGTAACAGGAGGCTGTGGGCTCGTTGGCGTAGCGGCTGCTGGAGCAGGTTTAGTAGCCGACGTTGGCACAGGAGTTACCGACGATAAATTGGTGGTGGACGCATGGTTAGCAAGCGATGATTGGGCCGGTTGGGGTGCCTGCGGAACCGCATTGGCAGCAGGTGCAGGGAGGAGGGGCTGAGCTACAGGTGGCATGGATTGGAGCGTTTTAAAGCGGATATCCATATCGGCTGCTAAACGTTTAATCTGTTCTTGAAGTCCTTGATTTTGGTGTTGAATAGCTTCAATTTGACCCGTTTGTTGGCGGAGGCGTTCTTCGAGTTCGGATATTTGAATCTGTAATTTAGACGTAGAAACAATATAAGGGGACGGCTTCGGTGCGTTGGTGGCATTAAGGCCGCCTGACTCGTTAATCATATACGCGTCCTGTCCATAGAACTGACGCTGTAACACAAGCATGTCCTGCTCAATGCGCTGAAGCCTTTCTTTTGTATTATCAGAAGCTGAAAAAGCTGGTACTGAAAATAAAAGACAAAACACGAGGGAACTTAATACGATTGCAGGAGAGCGCATATAAAACCTATAATAATTCAAAGTATTTTCTTTGCCTGGTAATAAACTATATTTCCAGTAGCTAGGATTATAGCAAAAAATAGAGGAAAGTAAAGGAAAGGAGCTGCGTACTTCCCATCCACCCCATCCTCTGGAGGGCAGGGTGGGGCAATGATCTCAAATTATTTGCTTATAACAGTTACACCACGGCGGTTTTCGCCATATGAAGTATCATCAGAGGAAAATTTCACTGGCTTTTCTTTACCATAACTGATGGTTTGTATACGGTTTTCACCTATACCTTGTGCTGTTAGGTAGTTTTTAATTGAGATCGAACGGCGGTCACCAAGTGCAAGGTTATATTCACGGGTTCCACGTTCATCAGCGTGTCCTTCAATCGTTACTTTAATATTCGGATGCTGCTTCAGGTATCCTACCTGGCGATTCAAGATCGCCTGGCCTTCGGAAGAAATGTTGCTGCTATCTAGAGCAAAGAATATCCGGTCGCCAATATGTGAGGCAAAATAATCCTGGGTTTCTGTTCCGGCTCCGGCTCCATCGCCACTGCCGTTGTCATCCCCAGTATTAGCCCCGTCAGAGTTACCGTCAGAGTTAAGGTTTGCTAAATCACCACCGTCATCCACCCCAGCATACTGGTCTACACCAGAAACTGATTCGGGACCTCGGCGGCCTATGCCCGGAACATTAGTTGTCGTTACTTCTGCATCATCATACTTACAAGCAGAAAATGTAAGCAACAACATGAAAACCAAACATAGTTTTTTTAGCATAATACCTCCTTAGGTCTTTAACAATTAAAGAATCCATTATAACTCTGACGGCATTTTACTATAAGTTATACAACTATCAAGTACTATTTTTGCTCTTCGATTAAGACAGAACGGCGGTTTTGAGCCCAAGATTCTTCGCTAGAACCTTGAACAGCAGGACGTTCTTTACCATAAGAGATAGTTTTTACGCGTGAAGAATCAACACCATGACCAGTTAAGTATTCTTTAACCGCATTGGCACGACGCTCACCAAGAGCAAGGTTGAATTCCCGGGTTCCGCGTTCGTCAGCATGTCCTTCAACAACAACTTTTTTGCTTTTGTTAGCAGACAACCAACGAGCTTGGTTTTCTAAAATAGCAGTAGAAGTGCTGTCTAAATCAGAAGAATTAAAACCGAAAAATACGCGGTCTTGCAAGTCTTTGCCTAATTCAGCTTTATCGCCAGGATAAGGAGCCAAAACAGATGACGAATCGCCAGTGTTTCCGCTACCATTTGGTGAACTTGCTCCAACTGAATCAGTTTTTTTGGTTGAGGTACAAGCAACGAGAAGAACGCTTGCAAGGATTGGTAAAAGCACCTTTGATGTGCGCATAAAGCCTCCTAAAATTATAAGTAGTGATGTAATTCACCTACCTGTTAAAGAGCACAATGCTCCATAGATAGATATGGTAACATTAAAGCGATATGACAGAAAATAGCAAGAGCGATCTAACAAGAAGTGCGTCAAAATCATTTTTTTTTGACACTGTTGATTTTATGCCACAGATAAACAAAAAAAAGGTGCAGCATTTTTGACGCTGCACCTTTTTGGTAGTGGCTTACATGCGTACATCTCCCCTATAGGAAGATGACGCATAACGTTTAATTAGGTAATAGTGGTGACCAGGCAGGATCTGATCCGCTGTAGGGGATTTCAACCCGTTGCTCAAAATTACCGGTTAAATCGATTGAATAAAGCTGAGCTAAATTAGGCGAGTTGCCGCGATTGCGTTCTTCACGGGTAAACATGAGTACGCGGCCATTGGGTGCCCATGTTGGGCCTTCAACGAGGAATCCACGCGTAATAAGACGTTCACCAGATCCATCAGGGCGCATGACACCAATATAGAAATCGCCTTGATAGCGTTTAGTAAATGCAATCAAGTCTCCACGAGGCGACCATACTGGAGTTTCTGCTGTGCCATTACCAAAGCTGATACGTGTTTGATTGCCGCCACTCGCACTCATAACATAAAGCTGAGGAGAGCCCCCACGGTCAGAGTTGAAAACAATCTGCTTCCCATCAGGTGAGTAAGAGGGGGAGGTGTCAATAGCTGGGCTGCTAGTGAGGCGCATTCTTTGGCCCGTAGCTAGATTCATGCTGTAGATATCAGAGTTTCCGTGATCGGCAACTGACATCACAATGCTTTTTCCATCAGGAGAAAAACGAGGAGCAAATGTCATGCCAGGAAAATCACCGACTAACCGTTGACGTCCAGTAAAGGTATCGAGTAAATAAACACGTGGCGTGTTATTGGCATACGACAAGTAGGTGATTTGATGGGTGGTGGGAGAAAACCTCGGGGTTAATACGAGCGTTTCAGCACCTGTTAATAAACGGTGGTTAGCGCCATCTTGATCCATGATAGCCAAGCGTTTAACTTTGCGATTTCCAGCAACAGACTCAGCAATATAAACAATACGTGAATCAAAATAAGGTTGTTCTCCCGTTAATTTTGAATAGATTGAGTCCGCGATTTTATGCGCTAGGCGTCTCCAATTGTCCCTCTTGGTTACTTGTGACGCTGCATCAAGCTGTTTTTCACCATTGGTATCCCATAGACGGAATTCCATTTTAATGGCAGGCTCACCCGACTTATCAACAAATGTAGAAATCGAACTGGTAACCAAAGCATTTGCATTAATACGTTTCCAGCTTGGAAAGTTGGGATAGGTATTGATAGAGGTAATATGCTCAATGAAGGCTCCTTTATCAATCGGAGCAATGAGCCCAGAACGTTTAAGATCGGCTTTAACAACATTCATGATGTCGTTTCCCATCTGACTATCGCTAGGCAGGCCTGCAACCGGATCGGTGATGGCTACCGGTAACGGTTCAATTTTACCCTGCGTAATATCAATACGCAATACAGCGTGTGACGGTTGTGGGTACACGATGGCGGTAGCAAGTGAAAGAAAGCAGAATGTTTTGAGCATTAGGTGTTTAGATAGATTCATAAAGTCCTCATCGGCTTAATAATATATAGAGTGGTCAAAGTTTAGCTCAATTCTCCACCAGCCATTATCACCACCGTATTTTTCTTGTGATGGAATTTGGCGTAACTTACGACAGGCGTCATTCTGAATAGCCATAATCGCACGTTGTTGCGCCGCACCATACAAGGTGGGATCAACTCCTGGTGGGGGAGATAGTGTTAGAACCTTATAATTGCGCACATAACCGGTTCGATCAAGAATAATTTCTACTTTGACAGATAATAAGTCTGCTTGCTTTGAACCAACCAGTGGTTTCCAGCATTCGTAAAACTGCTGACGGAGACCATCTTTTTCACTCAAAGACACAGGAATATTAGGATTATAAGGATTTAAAGCATCCTGAGCAATCGCGGCCTTCATTTGCTCATAGGGATCTGCGGCAGGCTGTGCTTGTGGCTGAGGAGGGCTTGGCTTTTTATCCGGCTGTTGTTCCTTGGTATCCTTAAGGTAATTTTTCATCATGTTATCGAATTCATTATCGACCTTTTCACGATTTTCAGTTTCCTTTTTAGGTGGTTCCTTTTTTTCCTCTTTAGGCTTTTCCTTTTTTTCTTCAGGTTTAGCAACTTCGGCTTTTTCTTTAGGTTTAGGTTGCTCAACCTTGGTTTCCTTAGGTGCGGGTTTGGCCGATGGAGGCGGAGGAGGAGCCTGTTTTGGTTTGGGTGGTGCTTTTTTAGGTTCTGTTTTTTTGAGCTTTTTTTCTTCTTTCACTTCCTGTTTGGGCGGCGTAGGTTGACTTGGCAGATTAGTGATTTGTGAAATAGGAACTAATTCAACGGTGAAGGCTGTAGCGTCGGTAATATCTTTTTTGTCTTCAATGAATGGAAGTTTGAAGATAAGAAACACAAGCACAATGGCATGGAGCAATAACGAATAAATGAGGTTGCGTTCCATGCTTAAGTCTCTAACTAGTTGTTCTGTTTAGGTTCAGTTAACAGGGCTACTTTATTGAAGCCGGCACCATTAACAGCGCCAATAACCTGCATAACAATACCATAATTGACTTTGCGATCACCACGGATATAAATTCGGGTTTCTGTATTGGCCTTGGTAATGGCTTCTAATTTGGGAACCAGTTCATCGAAGCGTATCTGTGTATCCTGAAGGTAAATTTTCCCCTTGGATGTAACTGAAATTTCAAGTGGATCAGTTTTTTCGGGAATGGTTTTGGCAGCCGAGTCTGGTAAATCTACTTTTACGCCGGACACAACCATAGGCGCCGTTACCATGAAAATAATCAGAAGTACGAGCATTACGTCGACCATTGGAGTGACGTTAATCTCGTTACTTAAATGGTGTGTATGCCGATTGTGTCGACTAACGCTGCCAGAAGGAAGTTGCATAGACATATTGGATCTCTCAATGTTTATCGGTTTTGGTCAATATCACGAGACAATAAACTGCCAAGCTCATGGGTAAAATTTTCTAAACGAATGATAAATTTATTTAATTCGTTACTGAACATATTATAGAACACAACCGCTGGAATAGCTGCAAATAAGCCGACGGCTGTTGCAAACAAAGCCTCAGCAATACCAGGAGCCACAGTTGCCAGACTTGTGTTGTTGGCGACAGCAATCGATTTAAAGCTGTTCATAATACCCCACACGGTACCAAACAATCCTACGAAAGTAGCAGACGATCCAACCGTTGCCAGAAAGCTCAACCGTTTTTCGATACGTTCAAGTGAGCGATTGGTAGCCACCTGCATTGCGCGAAAGATGCGCTCTTTAACCCCTGAACGAAGTGCAGAATCCTGCTGCATGGGTTGATTGTTTCGTTTCCATTCTTCCATAGCAGCAACGAATACCATAGCAAAGGGATTGTCAGCAAAGGTTTTAACCCTTTCGTAAAGATTTTCCAGTGGTTGGCCTGACCAGAAAACTTTTTCAAATTTTGATGTTTTATCTTTCAGCGTACGAAAACGCATATATTTATCGAAAATAATAGACCACGACCAGATAGAGCTAATGATGAGTAGCAACATCACGAATTGAACGATAATATCCGCATTCATAATCATTGTTAGAAATGACATGTCCGCAGCACCGTGATTAACACTGGATCCTGCTACGGCAGAAAGATGAGAAGATTCAATAGGGGTAGGAGTAGCCATAATGTTTCCTTATGTAAAGTTGGATTGATTATACATCAAAGTGCCCCTGAGGTGCAAGTTAATGGTACATTCCTTAATCAACTAAATTTTGTTTGGCTTCCCTTATCCTGAAAAAATACAGTTAAAAATCTTTAAAGAATCAGTGCTTTGTCATAAAATTTCAACAAAGTTCTTTCTAAACGATCAATATACAGCTAAAATACACCAGGCGCATTATCCTTATCAATTCTAAGTAGGGCCGGTGAATGATGTGCTAAAGAAACTTATAAGTTTGTGGGTGCATGGGTAGCTTGTTTTTTAAATTGTCAACTCGTTCAAGACTTCTAGCTGTTATTATGACGGTAAGCACGTTTGCCATCGTTATGACAGCGACGTTGATGTTGTGCATTTCGATCCAGCATGCAAAAGAGAATTATATTACCGAAGCTAAAACACTTGCGCGTGTTATTGCTGATCAAAATGTGGGGGCATTTGCCAGTGAAAGTTTGCAAGTGCTTTTTCAAGATCCAACCATTATGCGCTCGTGTGTGATTGGCGATAATGGACGTGTATATGCAAGTTATTTTAATCCTAAAATCGTAAGGCAAACCTGCCCGATAGGCATGGTTCCTAAAATTATAGTCACTGATAATTTTATTCAGATTTATGAATTAATGACCCTTAATAATGAAACGGTGGGGATGCTCTTCGTTGAAAAGAGTTTAGAGCCGTTACAACGTTATTTTTTCAAGCAAATCGAACTGGTAATTGCTGTTATTTTTAACGTGTTATTTGTTTCGTATATGCTGGCACTGTGGTTCCAAAAAACAATCTCCAAGCCTATCCATTCAATGGTTCAAACCGCAGAACGCATTTCTGAAACCAGTGATTTAACGATTCGAGCTGAAAAGCCACCTGGTACGCGTTCGGATGATGATATCTCAATCCTGGTTGATAGTTTTAATACCATGGTGAGCAAGGTAGAGGAACGGGATACAGCGTTGAAAGAAAGGACCCAGGAACTGCTCCAGGCTAAAATTACCGCAGAAGAATCGAATAAATCAAAATCAGAATTTTTGGCAAATATGAGTCATGAGCTCAGAACGCCTTTGAATGCTATTATTAATTTTTCTGAAATTATTAAAAACGAGATGATGGGGCCATTGACCAATGAAAAATATCTTGAATATGCCATGGATATTAATATATCGGGGAAACATTTATTGAATCTTATCAATGACATATTAGACCTTTCAAAAGCCGAAGCCGGCAGTATCGATATCACCGAAGAGCATGTGAGTGTTCCAGATGTGATTATGCGCTGTATCAAGTTGGTGGCGGACAGGGCTTTTAAAGGTAGAGTTAAAATCACGACAGAATTTCAGCCTAAATTGCCACTTTTATTTGTTGACCCCCTGCGATTTAAGCAAATCATTATTAACCTGCTAACCAATGCTGTTAAATTTACTCCAGAAGGTGGTGAGGTGAATATCCAGATCAAAGTTGAAATTGAAAATTCCGGCAAAGTTGAAATGGGCATTGTGATTAGAGATACCGGTATTGGTATGAGTAAGGAAGATGTATCCAAAGCATTACGGCGTTTTGGGCAGGTTGAATCAGGGATGGCTAAACGCTATGATGGCAGTGGCTTAGGGTTACCGCTGACGATTATGCTGCTTGAAATGCATCAAGGTAAGCTTGTGATCGAAAGTACGCCAGGATTGGGAACAACGGTGATGGCTAAATTTCCAGAACACCGTATCTTCTATCCGCAATACGCAAGTTGAAAAAGAGTGAACGATGGATAAAAAAATGTACCGTGCCATTGGTTTGATGAGTGGGACTTCTATGGATGGAGTTGATGTCGCGTTGATTGAAACCGATGGGGTGTCTGTTTCTAAATGTAACCCTGGTATCGTTCTTCCGTACGAGTATGAATTAAGAAGCCGGTTGCGTGCCCTAATCAAGAATCCCATGCAGGAAGATGTTTTGTTTTTGGAAGATGTTGTTACACGCTATCACATTAAAGCGATTAACGTCCTTTTAGAATCGGCCAAATTAACATGCCAAGATATTGACGTTATCGGCTTTCCAGGACAGACAATTATTCACCGTCCTCAAGAATGCTTAACCTGGCAAATGGGGAATGCGGCTAAGATCTATCAAGCTCATAAAATCCCTGTCATCGCAGATTTTAGACGAAGTGATATGGCTGCGGGAGGCCAGGGGGCTCCACTGGTTCCGGTCTACCATGCAGCCTTGTGTCGGGATCTTAAAGAAAAAACAGTCGCAGTCGTTAATATTGGTGGGGTTGCCAATGTGACGTATATTGATCGCAGCGATGAGGACGGGGTTATCCTTGCGTTTGATACCGGTCCTGGAAATGCCCATATTGATGATATCATGTTTAAACATACGGGGCAGACGTATGACCATTTTGGTGAAACGGCTGCCAAAGGGCGCATTCATCAACCGATTCTGGATCAATTATTGCAGCATGCTTATTTTAGTCAGACTTATCCTAAGTCGCTTGATCGGCATACCTTTGATGCAGAATCCTTGGTGGATGGTTTGCCTTTTCAGGATGCTGTAGCCACGATGACTGCATTTACTGCGCATGCTATCTGCAAGGCACAGGAGCTCATGCCAAAGGTTCCCCAACGGTGGTTGATCTGCGGGGGCGGGCGTTTAAATGAAACGATTCTTAAACACATGCGGCAACTATTAGGTCATCCAGTCGATCCTTGTGAAAAAGTGGCGTGGGATGGTGATGGTCTTGAGGCTCAGGCCTTCGGTTATTTGGCGGTGCGATGCTTATTGGGCTTGCCGATTACCTTTGAGAAAACGACTGGTGCGCAGACTCCAGTGACCAGTGCTGCTTATTATGGAACATGCGGCCTGTAAAATGAAGTGCAACACCTTATGATGTTTGTTGTTCAAACAGATAGTCAAAAGGATGTTGCATATGAAAAGATAGATGCATTTTCTGTACAGCTGAGCAAATCGATGGTCATCTTAAGCATTGTCAACCCGAACTAATATCCATGGTCACGAAACCAATTACCACTGGATTGATCATGGCTCCAAACAAAAAGAAAGCGTCTGGAACTTCCGGGGGGATGTAATGCTAAAAAATAGGTGGAAAAAACCATTTTTGATACGAGCCTAACTAAGATTCTAGGTGTATGCGCGAGAAGTTAATAGCCCATACCCTTATCATTCTTAATAATCAACCCTTAAACTACTGGCAATTGCCTGCGTCTGCGATCACGTTTCACCGGCTTTTCTTTGGGTGAATCTTCCTGCTTAGACAACAAATATTCCAGAATGGTTTTATTCATCTCATTCATCCGTTCACGGAAAAAATGGTCGGCTCCAGCGATCACATGATATTCGATATCCGAATCACCATTACGCCGTTGTTTGACCAGTTTATCAACCAGTTTAGCCACATATTCTTCATCCACGACGCTGTCAGCATCGCCTTGAACAATAAGGCCTGGGGAAGGGCACGGCGATAAAAAGGAGAAATCATATTTATGTGCCGGAGGCGAAATAGAAACAAATCCTTCAATTTCAGGGCGTCGCATCAGTAATTGCATCGCAATCCAGGCACCAAAGGAAAATCCACTTACCCAGTAAGAACCTGCATCAGGTGTTTCATTTTGTAACCAATCAAGTGCAGCAGCTGCATCGGCCAATTCACCGACACCCTCATCATATTTACCCTGAGAGCGGCCTACACCTCTAAAGTTAAAGCGAAGGACCGAATAACCTGCATTGGCAAATTGATGGTAGAGGTTATAGGCTACTTTATTATTCATGGTTCCGCCATGCTGCGGATGCGGGTGTAGAACAACTGCGGCAGGCGCTCTTTTAATTGACGATTGATGGTAGCGTCCTTCAAGACGACCCTCAGGTCCTGGAATAATAACCTCAGCCATGTTTATTTCCTTCACTCACGCGTTTAAACTGATAAAAACCCAACCAATTGTCAAAAATCCGTAACATATTCCCCTCATGCTGTCAAGGAAGGGATTCTGTAACTTATAATTCTTGACTATTTTGCTTGGTTATTATAAAAATATATCTGGACCCAGCGAAAAACATCAATAACAGCTTTGTTTCCAAAACCGTGCAAGGCAGACTAATGTACGGATTTTTATTCAAAAGTCAAAGTTTTTCATTGCAAAGGTATTTATGTTTAAACGCATTGTCGAAGATATTAACTCTATTTATCACCGGGATCCGGCTGCGCGGTCGCGGCTTGAGGTGATACTTTGCTATCCCGGGTTCCATGCTGTGTTCTTTCATCGCGTGGCTCATCGCTTGTGGAAATGGAAACTGCTTTTGTTAGCCAGGTTGCTGGCTCATGTGTCGCGAATGTTTACGGGGATTGAAATTCATCCAGGTGCGGTATTGGGGCGTCATATTTTTATCGATCATGGTATGGGAGTGGTGATTGGTGAAACCTCAAAAGTAGGTGATGATGTTACTATCTATCATGGAGTTACATTAGGTGGTACTTCTGCAGTCGCAGAAAAAGGGTCTTTGCGCCATCCGCAGGTAGGAAATCATGTGGTGATTGGGGCTGGTGCCAAATGTTTAGGACCCATCCATATCGGTTCAGGAGCAAGAATAGGTGCTAACGCCGTTGTTGTTAAGGATGTCGCTGATGGTATGGCCATGGTGGGTATCCCCGCCAAGCCAGTCGAAAAATGCAAACCCGCGAATGATGAAGAGGATAAGCTTGATGCTTATGGTTTGATTCACGGATCGATGGGGGATCCATCGCAGCAATTGCTGGATAATGTTAAAAAAGAAATAGCGCTGTTATGTCAACGGCTCGAAGAACTGGAAGCATACCGATCTATCGAGCATTCCGTATCAAAAGACAGCGGGAAGAATCAATAGGGCTTTTATGAGACTGACAACACGTGGACGTTATGCGGTTATGGCAATGGTTGATTTGACCAAGAATGGTCTAAGTGGCCAGCCTATTACCTTAGCGGATATTGCAGTGCGTCAAGAAATTCAAATTTCCTACCTTGAGCAGATATTTGCCCAATTACGTAGGCACGATCTTGTTTTATCTACCCGAGGACCTGGTGGAGGCTATCGCTTGAACCGCGAACCCCATCTCATTTCGATATCCGACATTATGTGTGCTGTGGAAGAGGAAATTGCCATGGTACGCTGTGAATCCAAGGGAGATGGTTGTTTGCAGGAAAAAGCCAAATGCCTGACTCATGATTTATGGGAAGCGCTTGGCAATCAGATTTACCGATATCTAAAGATGGTTAGTTTGGAAGATGTGTGCAAACGAAGGATCGATCCATTTGGTAGCCTTGATTCGCCACAAACAATTCAAGGTATCAATCACGACAGACACGTATCATTAGTGCCTGATTTTCATGAGGAAGCAACCCATGGCTGATTTGAGTAAAGCAATCTATTTAGATGCGAATGCTACATTAGCTCCCTTACCGGAAGTCGTGGATGCCGTGGTTGAGCATTTGCGCAGACCGCTCAATCCGTCGTCTATTCATCAATATGGGGCGTATGCCAAGTATGTGATAGAAGAAGCCCGTTCGCAGGTAGGCCAATATCTTGGGGCTCAAGGGGCGCATGTGGTGTTTACCTCCTGCGGTACGGAAGCTAATAATCTGGCCTTAAGAGGTTTAGGTCAAGCAACCCATGTGTTTGCTTCGGCTATTGAGCATACATCGGTTCTACAGCCTGCCCAACATACAGGAGCAAAAACGATTATTCCTGTTTTAGAAACAGGAGTGATTAACGTTGAAGCGTTGGAGGACGCGTTGGCTACATCAGATGCACCGATTAAATTGGTTTCGGTGATGCTTGCCAATAATGAAACAGGTGTGATACAGCCATTGACGGATGTCGTGGATATTGCCAGAAAATATAATGCGTTTGTGCATACAGATGCCAGCCAAGCGGTAGGCAAAATCGATGTAGATTTAGAGGTTCTTGGCGTTGATATGATGACCTTGTCGGGACATAAAATGGGGGCAACGCAAGGGGTAGCTGCGCTGGTTTTCCAAAAATCTGTGCCGTTACATGCCATTCAATGGGGGGGTGGCCAGGAAATGCGTTTTCGTGCCGGCACTGAAAATGTTGCTGCTATTAGAGGCTTTGGTGTGGCATGCAGCCATCTCGTTAGAACGACAGCGTTATTTCAAAATTTGGCAAGTTTGAGAGACCAGCTTGAAGTGGGTATTGCCGAGATTTCTAAAGAATCCAGAGTGTTTGGCCAGCACCGATGGCGTTTACCTAACACGAGCTGCTTAACGATGCCGGGTGTTAAACATGAAACCCAGTTAATCCATTTTGATTTGGCTAATATTGCGGTAAGCAGTGGAGCTGCGTGTTCATCAGGAAAAGTAGACGTTTCGCCGGTATTGTTGGCGATGGGGATATCAAAAGAAATTGCACAGACAGCACTACGAATTAGCCTAACGCCGGCTTCTTGCCGTGAAGACATCGAAACATTCATCACCGCCTGGCGTCAATTGTATCACATGCAGTTGACTAAACGCCACCTGGCGGAGGTGAGAGCAAACCAAGAATTAAAACAACATGCGTAAAGCATAGGAGGATATATGTCAGTTAACCAGGATTCAGCCGCGATCATCAATCGAGCGTCGTCGTTGTCACTGCCCATTTATATGGATTATCAGGCAACAACGCCGATGGATCCGCGTGTTTTTGAAGCGATGAAACCCTTCTTCTTAGAAAAATTTGGTAATTCAGGTTCACGTAGCCATGCTTTTGGGTGGGAAGCTGAATCCGCGGAAGATCAAGCGCGTACATTCGTGGCATCGGTAGTTGGCGCTAATGAAAAAGAAATTATTTTTACTTCAGGCGCTACCGAATCCAATAATTTGGCAATTAAAGGCGTTGCCCATTTTTATGGGGACAAAAAGAACCATATTATTACGGTAGTCACCGAACATAAATGCGTTCTTGATACATGTAGGCATTTAGAGCAGGAAGGATTTGAAGTTACCTATCTGCCGGTACAAAAAGATGGTTTGATCAACGTGGAAGCCTTACGAGCAGCTATTAAAGAAAACACAGTGTTGATTTCGATTATGGCAGTGAATAACGAAATTGGCGTGATTCAGCCTTTGAAAGACATTGGTGCATTGTGCCGTGAGAAAGGTGTATTCTTCCATACGGATGCAGCCCAGGCATTTGGCAAAATTCCGCTGGATGTAGAGGCCATGAACATTGATTTAATGAGTATTTCTGCTCATAAAATGTATGGACCCAAAGGGATTGGTGCTCTGTATGTAAGGCGTCGCCCGCGTGTGCGCTTAACACCTCTTATTAATGGTGGCGGCCAAGAACGCGGCATGCGTTCGGGAACCTTGCCTACGCCTTTGATTGTGGGATTTGGAGAGGCCGCGCGCATTGCTAAAGAAGAGATGACCATGGAAGCGGCTCGCCTGTATCAATTACAGATGAAACTGTATCACGGCATCGTTGACCATATTCCAGATGTGTTTGCTAATGGCGACTTAACACAACGCATACCTGGCAACCTAAATCTTAGTTTTGCCTATATAGAAGGTGAGTCAATGATTATGGCCATTAAAGATCTGGCCGTTTCATCTGGTTCTGCTTGCACTTCAGCCAGTCTTGAGCCATCTTATGTGCTAAGGGCTCTTGGCTTAAGTGATGAAATGGCGCATACATCGATTCGATTTGGCTTGGGACGTTTTACCACGGAGGAACAAATTGATTATGCGATTAAAGTGGTGCGTGGTTCGGTTGAGAGGCTGCGTGAACTGAGTCCGTTGTGGGAAATGGTTCAAGAAGGTATTGATCTCAGTAAAATTGAATGGGCTGCCCATTAGGAAAGATAAGACTGGAATCTAAAAACTAAAAACAAGCATTAAGGAGACACACATGGCCTACAGTAAAGCACTTGAAGATCATTACGAACATCCCAGAAATGTGGGATCACTTGATAAAACACAGAAGAATGTTGGCACCGGCTTAGTTGGAGCACCTGCTTGTGGCGATGTGATGAAGCTGCAAATTGAAGTCGATAATAATGGTATTATTACGGATGCCAAATTTAAAACATTTGGTTGTGGTTCGGCAATCGCGTCCAGTTCACTGGCAACCGAAATGATCAAAGGCAAAACCATTGAACAGGCTTCACAATTGAAAAATACCGATATTGTTGAAGCGCTTGATTTGCCACCGGTAAAGATCCATTGTTCAATGCTGGCGGAAGACGCGGTCAAAGCTGCGTTACAGGATTTCAAAAATAAACAGGATGCGTAACCATGCGGCAAATCATGACTATCACCGAAGCGGCAGCCAAACAGGTGCAAAACCTGATTGATTCACGCGGCAAACCTACCTATGGGGTACGTGTTGGCGTGGATAAGGGTGGCTGTTCTGGACTTAGTTATAAATTAGAATTTGTTGACGAAAAACAATCGTTTGATGAAGAGGTAACCTACCAGTTTTCTAATGAAGAAAGTGCGATCCATGTATTGATAGATCCCAAGGCTGTTATGTATTTAATTGGCACGCAGATGGATTATGTTGAAGAGCAAATGAAGTCGGGCTTTACCTTTAAAAATCCTAATGAAAAGGCGAGGTGCGGTTGTGGTGAATCATTCAGTGTTTAATCAGCAAGAAATCTGTTGGAATTGTCGAAGATCCTTGACAGCAGAGGCAGCTCAATGTTCACAGTGCAAGATCTTTATCGATCCGCAGGCTTGTTCTTATTTTGAATTATTAGATGTTCCTGAAACCTTTGATGTTGATAGTCAGGTCCTTGAAAAACATTATCTAGAGATTCAGCAGCGAGTTCATCCCGACCAATTTGCTAACCGCTCCGCCTCTGATAAAGAGCGTTCGCTTGATTACATTACGCATGTCAATGATGCTTATTTCATCCTTTCTTCTCCCATCAAACGTGCGATCCATTTACTGAATCGTTTTGGCGTATGGATGGATAATGATGAATTGGCAATCAGCAAAAATCCGGCGTTATTAATGGAAGTCATGGAATTACGGGAAGCCGTTGCAGAAGCAAAGGATTTTGCAGGCCTCAATCAATTAATCATTGATTTAAAACAGAAAGAAAAAAAATTAGAACAGGCATTACACGACGCATTCTCCAGTAAAAACTGGGCTGAAGCAGCCAAGGAGACTCTTACGCTTCAATATATCAGTAAGATTGTCAAGGATGCCAGGCAGCAATTGATAAAACACATGTCATAGGGGAAATCATGCAGCCCATACAGATTCAGGAACCTAAAACAACGTTACTCAATCACGAGTCTGCACGGCCTCTAAACGCGGTCGGGATAGATCTTGGCACGACCCACTCGTTGGTTGCTTACGTTGATTCTCAAGGTAACCCGGTTGCTATTGCCGATGATCAAGGTCGTGTGACGTTACCTTCGGTCGTATCGTATGAACATGCCAATATCCCTCATGTTGGCTATGAAGCAAAAGAACAACTTTATCACCGTAAGAGCCATGTTGTTGCCTCCATTAAGCGCTTAATGGGAAAGGGTATTAAAGATATCCCCGCTATTGGCGGCCATTTGCCTTATAAAATAGATGAAGACGATTCGCATACGAAAGAGTCGGTGGTGAGGCTTCAGGTTGGCGATAAAAAAGTAACGCCGATTGAAGTGTCGTCGGTGATTTTGGCTAGTCTCAAAGAGCGGGCTGAAAAACATTTAGGCCATGAAGTGACGCAGGCCGTTATTACGGTGCCGGCTTATTTTGATGATGCGGCACGTGTGGCTACAAAAGATGCTGCCCGCTTGGCCGGAATTGAGGTGTTGAGGTTGCTTAGTGAGCCTACGTCCGCTGCTGTTGCTTATGGTTTAGACCAGCAGGAAGAGGGGCTTTATGCGGTGTATGATTTAGGTGGGGGTACGTTTGATTTTTCCCTGCTCCACTTGCAAAAAGGCGTATTTAAAGTGATTGCCACGGCTGGGGATACGGTGTTGGGTGGCGATGATTTTGATCACCAGATTGTTGAATATTTGCTTCAATCCATTCATGTAAGTCACGTTCCGTCTGATGAAACTATCCGCTATCTGATGGCCATTGCCCGTGATGCTAAAGAGCAACTTTCGCACCATGTAGATACGGTTGTGCAATTTAATTATGCCGGGCAATCGTATGAGGTTGTTCTCAGCAAGGCATTATTTGAAAGGCTCATTGCGCCGCTGGTTGAGAAAACACTGCATCTTGTGCGGGTGGTATTGATTGAGCAGGAATTGGATATAAGTGATATCCATCGTGTCGTACTCGTGGGTGGATCTACCTATGTTCCCCTTGTTAGGGAGAGTGTATCGCGGATGTTTGCCCAAGAACCTTTATCCAGTTTGCATCCTGAGCAGGTGGTAGCATTTGGCGCGGCCATTCAAGCGCACGCATTAACGGTAGGTGGTTCAACTCTGTTACTGGATGTATTGCCACTATCCCTGGGGATAGAAACCATGGGAGGACTCGTCGAAAAACTTATTTTTCGCAATAGCCCGATACCTGCATCAAAATCGCAGGTATTTACTACCTATCAGGATGGCCAGTCCACTCTTAAAATTAAAGTGGTCCAAGGTGAACGGGAAAAAGCTGCCAATTGCAGGTCACTTGCCGAATTCACCTTACGGGGCATTCCGCCGATGCACGCCGGAAAAGCCAGGGTAACGATTTCATTCCAGGTAGATGCCGATGCGTTGCTGACGGTTCGCGCCAGGGAAGAAATGACAGGGATTGAACAAGTGGTAGAAGTGAAGCCAACGTATGGTCTGACTGAACAGGAAATCATTGCCATTTTGAAAGAGTCATTTGCTCACAATGAGCAGGACCATCGGCAGCGATTGCTGATTGAATCAAGGCTTGAGGCCAGGCAGACCATTGATGAAGTAGAACAATGGCTTGGATTATTAAAGAACCGTTTATCAGTTCAGCAGTATGAACACGTTGAAGAATATAGACAATGCCTTCAACAAACCTTGGAAAGCGAAAATCGTGATCTGATTGTGCAAACAAAAAATGCATTAAAAGCGTTAGTTGAGCAATTGGTTGGTGGGACACACCCTGCTTAAGTCTAGCAAAACAGTTAAAACTAAAGCAAGAGCCATAAGCACCTAATATACCCCTGCTGGGTTCTAGGACCGAGCGGGCTGAGGACGATGTCATGGTGTGGTGACGCAGAATAATCATGATAGATCAATGTATTGCTTGTTGGGCACGAGTGCTTACAGCGGCCTTTGGATTTTCCATCAGGTTCTGGGGATTCTTCAAGTTAATTCATAATAAAATATTATTTTTTATTTACAATTAGAATAAAAACACTAAAATTGATGGCATAATTTATTTTGAGTAGATAAAGGAAGCTCTGTTATGCCATTACTTATTGAGATCATTTACAGTAATCCATCTCGTAACACAGATGCAGTGAAGCCATTGGATGCGGTCAAAGAAGAGCTGAACAATAGGACGTATAACCTCAATCAATTCGTGACGCATGACAACCTATCTGCCCCGTATTTCATCCATTGTGTTAAAAGCGGCAACGTTGATCTGGTTCGGTATTTCCTTGAAAAGCTAAAAGCGCAGGAACTTACGTTTAATAAAGAAATTGTTTTGCGACATAAAGACTTGGATGACACGATTCAGTACTGGTCTGCACTTGATTTCGCAAAGGAGGCAAATAACCAACCGCTTGAAACATTACTTCTTCAGTATAACGTTAGGAGCGGAGGAAATATTATTCAAGACACCCATGATCCCATAACGACATTATGTGTTCAACGATCGATTTCAAAACTCAATGTGCTATACCCTGAATATATTAATAATAGCCAGGTTCTATTTGGTAATTTTAAACTATGGGTAAAAGATTACGCACCAGATATTGCTGACATGGTCGAAGCATATAGTGATCCTGAGCATTTAAATCAGGAATTCCTCGTACATTACCAAATGAAATTGCATGAAGGACTGGCTTTAATCTTATCGCTGGTGTATGACCCCATGTATCGTTCAGCTTGTGATATTGAGCTGATTAATGCCCTTGAAAATGCTGAACAACCTGCCGAAACCTATCGTCATCAGATCATTCATTCCCGCTTGGAATTACTTGCTGCTGGCATAAGGGAAAAAAGAGGATATTGCGCTTCAGGCCAATTTAATAACTTCTTTGCTTCCCTCAATATCAAGTGCTCTCCCTTGATTTTCATTGCTTCTAGCAAAGACCAACTGGAAGAGCCATTACGTGAAGGAGTCAAACGGGCTCTTATTAACCAATTCTGGCTATGTTCGTATGAACAACAATTACAGATCCTCGATTATGTCTATAAGTCAATCGAGGGAGAACAAAGTGAAGTAGGAGCTCAAAATCTTTATGAGACGATGACCACCAAAGCTATAGCATCCTTCAGTAGAGAAATGGAAACCTACTGCACGCCAGATATGCAAGCGTACCTCGTCCTTGGCAAGGACAACATTGCGCCTGAAGATAATGTTAAGCAGCGCTGGCAAGAATATTGCTGTAAACTGGCAGACCCTAGGCACAGCAAAACCCCATTTATGCCGCTAAGCGACATACTTGATAATTTTATAGGAAGGCTCACTCCCTTAATGGATTTGCATCAAGTATTATATACATCTCTTGAGGGTGTTACCGATATCAACACTCATTTCGAACGTTTGTGTAATGAGGCCATCTTAAGAATACAAGAGGGTATAAGTAAGGGCATGTTTCTTCAATCAAAAGAGGCTGCTATTCTCATAGAATTCTTTAACAAACTAAACGAATCTGATCGGCATTCCATATTGAAAAACGTTATTTTAAATTCACAGAAACATGCCACTATTGGCTATGATCCAAAAACGGGAACATCGTGGATAAAAACCCAACCGCTTATGTTGGCATTGCATCTCCATTGTCTTGAAAAACCAGAATCAGCCTTATTGCAAACTCTGAGTGATAGCTCACCAGAGTACTGGCACATGGCAGCAGATGCCATGGCCCTTGAAATCTCTAAATATCATTCTTTTAAAACATTAGAACAATTGGCAGGCGATTCTCAAAACGCCTTTATCGTGGCACTTTTGTCTGACAATCAGTTCACACTGCAAGAGCCTCTCATTAAACTGCTTATCAAGTACCTGATTGACAAAAATCAATGTGTATTGCTTTCTAATACGATTCAATCAATCAAGAATGCAAACAACGAAAAAACTAGTCATATAATAGATTTTATTGTCCATCAAGGCCTCACGCTGACAATCCAGCAAAATAAAATAGATATAATGGACGTATTGATAACGCATGATATACCTCTTGATGTACCAAGCAACTTAAGTAACAGTACGCCATTAATTGCAGCAATACAAAGTAAAAATATTGGAATGATCCGTTGTCTTGTTAATTCCAAAAAGGAAATAGGAGTAAATGCCTTGATTGGTGGTTTCACACCTATATTTTTTGCTGTTTCAACCGATAATCGCGATGTAGTTAATCTGGTAATACAAGCAAATGCTGATGTAAATTATCAGTTGAGTGAGGATGGATATTCGCCACTTATAGTCGCATGTATTAATAGCTGTTTTAATGCCGTTGAAATCCTTCTGGAGCATAGAGATTTAGCAGTTAATGCAAAAGCTAAATTGGGCTATACCGCCTTGCATTATGCTGCATTTTTTAATCGGTGCAACATAATCGATATGCTTGTTGCTGCTGGTGCTGATGCGCAGATTCAAAATGTTGCGGGTAAAACACCTTTATGCCTGGCACAGATGCGAGGACATTATGAAGCTGCTGTTTATTTGGCGGTAGTCGCAGAAGATATAAAAGCAATTAATCTTTGTAGAAATAGGCCAATAAATTTCAATATAAATAGGAGACTTGAAGGTTGTGGTATGACTCCTCTGATAGTCGCATGTAAATATAACCGTAATAAAATTGCACGAAAATTAATTAAACTAGGATGTGATCTAGACGAGAAGGATTCATGGGGAAATACGGCCGTTCATTACGCAGCAATGAATAATCGTAACTCGGTTCTTCAAAGGCTTGCAAACGCAGGAGCTAATATGGCGACTAAAAATGGTCAAGATACAACGCCCTCAGGTTTGGCGCTTTCGTATGGACATTATGAAGCTGCTGCTTATTTAGCTGTATTCGAAAATAATGCTCATCTAATAAAGGAATATAATATATTAAAAGAAACTGGACTCTTAGACATAAATTTAAATAAAATTTTAGAAAGTTATGGTATGACTCCTCTGATGGTAGCATGTATGCATAGCTGTGATAATGCTGCACAAACATTAATTGAATTAGGATATGATCTAGAAGAACGAGATTCAGTGGGAGATAGGGCTGTTCATTACGCAGCTAGATATTCCAAGAACCCTGCAATAATGGGATCATTAATTTACAAGGGAGCGCAACTAGCTGATATCGATAGCGAAGGTTTTACTCCATTAATGCGTGCGGTTATCGCGCAACATGCTGGTGTCGTTAATTGTTTAATAAATGCTAAAAATTTAAATAAAGATATTGGGTTAGATCTGCGAGATTTCGAGGGTAATACGGCCGTCAACTGGGCTGTATTGCAAAATAATTATGACATAATCAATTCATTGGTAAACGCAGGAGCTAATTTAAGCATCATAAATGGTAGCAGAGAAAGCCCACTTATGAGGGCAATTAAGTATGGTCGACCTAAGGTAGCTATGTTAATTCTGGGACAAAAAGGGGATATCGGCATCAATTTGCAAGATTCTGGAGGTTATACCGCCATGGATTATGCCATCAAAATAGAAGATTTTGACTTATGTGAGCAGTTGCTTGCTAAGGGGGCTCGTTTAAATACTTGTACATCCATAGGTAACAAAACTCCGCTTATACGTGCTTTAAAAAAGGGAAATGATCGTATCGCTCAATTACTCCTTGAATCAAAGAATGATGACCTGGCTATAGGCCAATATGATGTCCGTGGAAACAGGGCAATAGACTACGTTAAACCTGGAAGTTATCTCGAACAACTTCTTTTAAGCAAATCTAACGTAGCAGACAGAGGGAGGGGTGGATGATCAGGTTTTGTTTGACAGAATAGTATGGCAAAGTGAAGCATCATGCTTAGTGGTTGAGTGGTCTGTATATGGCTGTGCAACAGAGTGATCTATCCGGATTATTCTGCGCCTGTGCCACTGCATAATTCTGCCATCCTCAGCCCGCTTGGATTGGGTTGCCGACCCGATCATGGTTAGGGGCTATGGGCTATGCGCCCTTCAGATGGGCGATCAATAAATGGCAGATGAAGTTCAAATCGGCTAATGTCGATGGGTAGCAGCTGCTCCAAGTGGCTTGTAGGGATGCGGGAAGGTGAGGGCTCTTATATCGCGACTTGTCTGTAACCACCCTCCGTGATATAGTGCCGGTTTACATATGATCAAGGAGTTATTATGCCCAGAATTACCTTTGTCCTTAAAGACGGAATAGAAAAAACCATTGATGCTCCAGTTGGGCTCTCTGTTTTAGAAGTAGCACATCAACACCATATCGATTTGGAAGGTGCGTGTGAAGGCTCGCTGGCATGCTCTACTTGCCACGTTGTGGTTGATGAAAAATGGTATGATAAATTAGATACCGCATCAGACGAAGAAGAAGATATGCTTGACCTCGCGTTTGGGTTGACTCATACTTCTAGACTAGGGTGTCAAATTCGTTTGACTGATGCACTTGATGGAATGAAAGTTTTCTTACCCTCGGCGACACGCAATATGATGGTGGGAAACAAAGAGGAATAAATATAAAAATACTATAGGTAGCGGAGTAATCGTATGACCAAGAAAAAAAAATGCGTTCGGAAATATGTTGGGATTGGGGTAGCTGTACTTGGGATCGCGGCTTTAGCGGGTTATTCGGTGTTTTGGTACCAAAAAGCAGTTGATGTCCGTAAAAATACAGAACAGATGTTGGCACAGATTTTATTGCCAAGTGGCAAAGGTGGACAAAAGCAGCCCTTGATTACGTATGGCAACGTGTCTTTAAGAGGTTACCCTTTTTATGTCACGCTTGTTTTTGATAAGCCGGTCATTCATCTGCCGACGTTAGGATACGAAATCAATTCGGAATTTTCTGAAGTAAGATCGAGTACATCAATTTTCAAGCCCAAATCATTCAGCCTTGAATTCTCCAAAGAGGCCAATGTTGCCTATGTGAAAACAAATGCTGATGGGAAAAAGGAAACGGTACTTGAGCTTGTTAAGCTATTTGAAGATAAACCACAAGTAAGCGTGGTGTGGGGCAAAAACTATCCTCAGGATATCTTATTTCAGGATAAAGGAAATTCAATCCAGGTTAAAGGTCATGAGGGTGTTATCTTTACTCAAGGACCAACAAATTTACATTTAACTGCATCCGATGAAAAAGATAATCAGATTAATCTGGCATTGGCTGTAAATTCTGGTCCTACCTATATCAATACGGCGATGAAAGAAGAAATGGTGCCCGCCTTATTGAGATCGTATTTCCATACCCTTTCTAAAACAGGACCTAATACGCTGGAAGTTGATGTTAAATCGACTCTTCCTGCCGAATTTAGTAAAGTGAAAGGGATTCCGCTGATTACCATTGATGTGAATAAAATAGCCCTGGAATCGGCAAACTTAAATTTAAATATCAATGGAAGTGTGCGTACGGTTGCTAATGAATTATTTCCTGTTGGACAATTTAATATCAACGTTAAAAACTTTCCTTTGTTGATTGAAATTGCTGGAGATAATCTGGCGATGGTTCGTACATTTGCAGGTGAAAATAAAGATGCTAATGGTCAGATACAACCAGTGACGGTTAACGCCGAAGAGCTGGCGAAATATGATTTGCTAGCACGCCGCCTGGTGAGTACCGATGGTCAGCCCATTTCTGGCGTGGATTTATCACTTGAAATCAAACGCGAGCCGATGAAGCAAACGGTGATTAATGGCAAAACTATTCCACAGACCATCACTATTTTTGAAGAAGTATTTGGTAAGACAACGCCTGAGACACCTCAATCTACTCCTGCGACAACAACAACTGCGCCTCCTGCGAAGGATTCATCGGCTAAACCTGGTGAAAAACCAAAAGCAGCTGCCCCGGTTCAGGTACAGCCCAAAAAGCCTGAAGAGCAATCTAAGCCTCAGGCACAAGTGTCTAAAACTCCGGCTCCAGCAGCTTCAGCATCGGTTCCGTTGACTATGACACCTGCATCTTCGGCCGTTCCCAATAGTGTCGCTATTGCTATTGAGCCCAAGGAAGGAGCTATCTAACGATGCGAAGCAGATATTCCTGGCAGTCTTTCACATGGTTGCTATCTGTGTGTATCGCCCTGTTTTTCGTTGCAACCGTTGATGCTGATGACCTGTTTAAAGTCAAAGATATAAAAATTGCTGCAGATGGTGTCAGTGCTACTCAGGCGCGGGAAACAGCGATTGCGGATGGGCAGGTTCAAGCCTTTAAAACGGTGGCTGAAAGATTGATCCCGCCTAGCAAAGCAGCAGCAATGCAAATAGATGCGATTGAGATTAATCGCTTGGTGCAGAGTATGGAAGTTCAAAACGAGCATATTTCTGCATCGCATTATGAAGCTGTTATGCAGATCAGTTTCAACCCTGTGCAAGCACGGCAATTGTTAGAGCAAAAAAATCTAATTGATTCTAAAAGTGCCAAGGAAAAAATCGATGGCAATCATCAGCTTTTTGCGATATCGGTATCATCTCCTGCGCAATGGGTAAAAATTCGTGGACAGTTAAAGGAAATCACCAGCATTAAGCAATTAAATGTCAAGGAAATCACCATACAGCAAGTGGTCGTCGATATGAATTATAAAGGAACCTTTGACGCATTTGGTATTGCCTTACAACAAAAAGGGTTCATGCTAACGCCGAGACGGGGAATTCCGCTCTTACAGTTTGTTAATTAGTGTATAGGGATATGACAACCATTCTTCAAACCTTACGGCTGCGCGAAAAATTGGCAATGTGGTTGGTTATTGCAGTCTTGCTGGGTTTATTTGTTTTTTTAATCAAAGGGATTTTATTGCCCTTTGTTGTGGCCGCTATTATTGCTTATTTTCTTGATCCGGCAGCGGATAGGTTAGAATTATGGGGCGTGTCTCGATCATTGGCTACCTTTATTCTCTGTTTTAGTTTTTTCCTGATTGTGGTGACTTTGGTGGCATTGTTAATGCCCATTTTTTCTGATCAGTTTTTGGCCTTTATCCATAAAATGCCAGAATATTCGATGTATATTGAAACCAGATGGATGCCCAAAGTTTATGATGTGATTGAGCATTTAGATCCAGGTGCTGTAGAAAAAGGAAAAGAAATTCTCGGTGATGCTTCATCCAGTATCTTGCGTTATGTGGCTCAAATGATGGGCGATTTGTGGAATTCTGGTCTAGCTGTTGTGAACGTGTTATCGCTTTTATTCATCACGCCAGTGGTTGCGTTTTACCTGTTAAAAGACTGGGATAAGTTTATCGAACATATCAATCATTTACTGCCGCTTGAATATGCGGAAACCATTCGCCAGCAATGCAAAGAAATCGATAAGACCATTTCAGCCTATATTCGGGGGCAAACCAATGTGTGCCTTTTTCTGGCCGTATTTTATGGCATCGGCCTTACAGCGGTAGGCTTGCAGTTTGGTTTATTTATTGGAATGGCAACGGGGATACTGACGTTTATTCCTTATGTAGGATTATTATTTGGTTTTGTGGTTGGGATGATTGTCGGTGGTTTCCAGTTTTGGGGGGATTGGACGCATTTAGGTATGGTGGTTGCCGTGTTTGCCGTTGGGCAAATAGTGGAGGGCAATATTGTCACTCCACGACTGGTGGGTAAAAAAGTAGGGCTTCATCCGCTGTGGATTGTGTTTGGGTTACTGTCTGGTGGAGCTATCTTTGGATTTATTGGTATATTGATTGCGGTGCCGGTAACGGCTGTGATCGGCGTATTGATTCGGTTTTCTGTCGATCGTTATCGTCACAGTGTGCTGTATTTAGGAAAGCGCGTGGTGGTCTGTGAAGAAACCATGGAGTCTTTTTAAGGTAAATTACATGCAGCAAATGGTGCTTGATCTTGAGCTTCAACCTTCCTATTGCGAAGCAGATTACCATGTAAGCCCCGCGCATGAGTTATCATATCAACATGTAATGCAAACCAGCCAATGGCTGGCACATGCTTTGTTGGTCTGTGGCTCTGAAGGTTCAGGAAAAACCCATTTAGCGCATATCTGGGCCAACAAATATTGCGCAACATTTCTGAACTTAACCAATCTATCTCCAGAAGGGCTGAATAATCTTTTGCGGATTATCCCTGTACCTTATGTGGTGGTCGATGGCATTGAGCGTGCCGATGAGCTTTTATTATTTCATACATTTAATACCATCAAAGAATTAGGTGGAAAATTATTAATGACCACTCAAGTTGATCCCTACTACTGGCAATGGCATATCAATGATGTGTCGTCTCGGATTAAGGCTTGTGAAATTATGAAATTACACGAACCTGACGAACAAACATTGAGCGTGATTATGTATAAATATGCATCGGATCACCAACTGATCGTGTCTTCGGAGGTCGTTTCCTTTATTTTAAAACATGGGGAACGCAGCTACGGTTATATAAACCGACTGATGCGTGCGTTGGATAAAAACTCTATGCAGCATAAGCGGCCTGTCACTTTGTTTTTGGTGAAGCAGGTAATAGAAACTGGGTTTTTCTTAAGTTTATCGTAGGTTTCATATAAACTATATAATTTATACGTTATACTTAAAAAAGGAAGAATGGGTAATTGTGGTAGTCATGCAATAAGTTTTGTGCTGGATCCCCACAACTCCGTCACTCTCACTTTTTTAAGCACACAACAGATGCTTCGCTGCTTCCAGCGTATTTTGTAACAGGCACGCAATTGTCATCGGACCAACACCCCCAGGTACGGGAGTGATGGCACCGGCAATAGCGGCTACTTCATCATAGTCAACATCGCCAACCAGTTTGGTTTTACCATCGCTTGTCGTGATGCGGTTGATACCCACATCAATAACGGTTGCACCTGGTTTAACCCAGGATGCTTTCACAAAATGAGGTTTACCTAACGCAGCCACGACAATATCGCCCTGACGCACGATCTCTTCGAGATTTTTGGTTTTAGAATGGGTGATGGTCACGGTACAATGCGCTTGCAATAATAATTGGGCAATAGGTTTGCCCACGATATTGGAACGGCCAATCACCACGGCATGGAGACCATCGAGGGAAGGATGGATTTGCCGCAACAGGATCATTGAACCTTTGGGAGTGCACGGTACTAAGCCTTTTTGTCCGGTCATGAGTTTGCCACTATTGACAACATGGAATCCGTCGACGTCTTTGTCGGGATGAATGGCTTCAATCACGGCAGCTTCTTCAATATGCTTAGGCAACGGAAGCTGGACCAGAATACCGTGTATTTTAGGATCATTATTGAGGGTTTCAACGAGTTTTAACAATTCAGCCTGTGAGGTTGATTCTGGCAGTTCAAAGGAAAATGATTCCATCCCCACTTCCTTGGTTTGCACGCATTTGTTTTTTACATAAACCTGACTGGCAGGATTCATGCCTACCAGAACAACGGCAAGCCCAGGTGCGAAGCCATGTTCGTTTTTAAATTGGGCAACATCGATTGCTAATTGATCGCGGAGGGATTGGGCAACTTTTTTGCCATCAATAATCGTAGTCATAGGGATACCTTATTAAATAACAGTCACGCCTTTGGTGGTGGAATATTCAAAGTGCAGTGCTTGATTAGGATTGACGATAGCATAAGCCGCGTGACAGGCCATGGCAGCTTCGGCAAAACCCGAGAGGATCAGTTTAAGCTTGCCTGGATAACGGGCAATGTCACCTACCGCAAATACGTTGGTGGTAGATGTCTGCATGGTTTCAGGGTTTACCAGGATATGATTATACTCAAGATTTAACCCCCAATGGGTAATGGGGCCTAATTCCATCGCCAAACCAAAGAAGGGTAATAATATATCGGCTTCCAGCCATTTTTCCTGACCGTCAAGTGTGGCAATTCCCACTTGTTTAAGTTGGCCCTTATCACCTTTCAGTCCCGATAATTGGTAGGGGATTTCTAAGGTAATAGCCCCTTGTTCGGCTAGCTTATGTAAACGGTCAACGCTTTCAGGTGCTGCTTTAAATTTAGGGCGGCGATGAATAACGGTTACCGATTTGGCAACTTCCTGCAAGGAGATAGCCCAATCAACGGCTGAGTCACCACCACCGGCAATCACCACATGTTTATCACGAAAATGTTCG
Source organism: Alphaproteobacteria bacterium (assembly GCA_016722515.1). NCBI lineage: Bacteria > Pseudomonadati > Pseudomonadota > Alphaproteobacteria > Alphaproteobacteria bacterium. The sequence continues at coordinate 468,258 of JADKJE010000001.1, read as the reverse complement.
CGTCGTTGCACCAGATAGAAAACGGACTTGCCCTCATACAGTTCAATCCCTTCCAGGGGGGGGCGGTTTGGACCGAATGCACCGCAGCCTGCAGCAATGATGACGGCTTTGGCCGCAATCATAGTGCCAATGGAGGTGGTTAGCACAAATCCTCCATCAGCGTGTTCTAGGCCGGTAACCTGTTGGCCCAAATGATACACCGGATGAAAAGGGGATGCTTGTTTTTCTAAATTATCGATGAGTTCCTGCGCTAAAATCGACGGGCAGGCAGGAATATCATAAATCGGTTTTTCGGGATAAAGGGCGGTACATTGTCCGCCGACCATGTCAAGCGTATCAATGACGTGGCATTTCATTTTGAGCATGCCTGCCTGGAAAATCGAAAATAATCCTACGGGCCCTGCACCGATAATGGCTATGTCTGTTAAATGGTGTTTCATAACATGTTCTAATTGAGTAGTGGTCACAGTTTATAGGAAAGGGGAGAGAGGTCAAGGACAACGTTGGTAGAATTGCAGTTGTCGTTGCCGATCGACTTAATTAACGGGCTAATATGCTGAGGGCGACAGCTTCGGCAATTTTAATTCCATCAACGCCTGCTGAAAGAATACCCCCTGCATAACCAGCTCCTTCTCCTGCTGGAAACAAACCCTTTGTGTTCAAGCTCTGAAAAGTTTCATCACGTTTAATGCGTATGGGGGAGGAGGTGCGGGTTTCTACGCCTGTCAGTACGGCATCATCCATATCGAAGCCACGTATCTGAGTGCCAAAAGCAGGAAGCGCCTCGCGGATGGCAGCAATCGCGTAATTGGGTAGGCACGAGGACAGATCCGTTGGGGTGAGCCCAGGTTTATAGGAAGGAATGACGCTGCCAAGTGACGTGGATGGAATTCCTTTAATAAAATCTCCTACACGTTGTGCGGGGGCTTTATACGAGCTGCCGCCTGCTATGAAGGCCGCTGATTCCCATTTTCGCTGGAAGGCGATACCAGCCAGGGGCCCACCTGGGTAATCATCGGGAGTGATGCCCACCACAATGCCGGCATTGGCATTGCGTTCAGCACGCGAATATTGACTCATGCCGTTGGTAACCACGCGTCCTTCTTCAGAGGTGGCGGCAACTACAGTGCCGCCAGGGCACATGCAGAAGCTGTACACGTCGCGCCCGTTTGTGGCGTGATGGACTAACTTGTAGTCGGCAGCACCCAGAATAGGATTGCCGGCACTTGCTCCGAAGCGCGCATTGTCAATGAGCGATTGCGGGTGTTCAATGCGGAAACCGAGTGAAAAAGGTTTTGCCTCAATATAAACACCGCGATCTTCCAGCATCTGAAACGTATCCCGTGAACTATGGCCAATGGCCAGCACGACATGATCGGAAGCAATCTGTTCGCCATTAGCTAAAATAACACCGCGAACTTGTCGTGTCCCATCATGGCTTATCGCAATGTCAAGGTCGCTGACGCGACTTTGAAAACGATATTCTCCACCAAGCGATTCAATGGTTGCGCGCATATTCTCAACCATTTTTACCAGGCGGAATGTGCCGATATGGGGGTGGGCTTCCGTCAGGATTTCTGGCGGTGCTTCTGCTTTGACAAACTCGGTCAAGACTTTGCGGCCTAGATGCCGTGGATCTTTGATCTGGCTGTAAAGTTTTCCGTCGGAAAATGTACCTGCACCGCCTTCGCCGTATTGCACGTTGGATTCGGGATCAAGCACCGATTGCCGCCATAATTTCCAGGTGTCTTTGGTGCGTTCGCGCACCACTTTGCCGCGTTCAAGTATAATAGGTCGAAAGCCCATCTGCGCCAGCAATAAAGCCGCAAATAATCCACAAGGGCCTGCACCTATCACCAGGGGGCGTGTTGAAAGTGTCTCAGGGGCTTTAGCGATAAAGCGGTAATCAATGTCGGGAGTCGGTTTTACGTGGATGTCTCTGGCAAAGCGTTTCAACACATTTGCTTCATCTTGGACTTCTACATCCAATGAATAAATCAGCATAATAGCAGATTTTTTGCGTGCATCGTGTGCACGGCGAAAAACAGTGCAGGAAATAAGATCGTGGGGGGCAATGCCCAGACGTGCAATCGCCGCATCGGTGATTGCTTCTGCGGAATGGTTAAGTGGAAGTTTGATTTCGGTCAGTCGGAGCATGGAATACTTATAAAGTCGGTCATTGAACAGAATGTTATGTATCAATAGGTTGATGGCACCATAGTTGACGATGTTCAGCAGATAAAGTCAAGTGGGTATTTGTGAAATGCTACGACAAAAGCAAGGTTTGCTAGTCTTACCTGGTTTTCTGGGTAGCGAGTCTGTTCCAGTGCCTTATAACCACGATCATCGGAGATAAGGGGCATTGATTTACGAAAATAAAGATCATGATGGTGTTGAATGGTTCGAAGTTGATCGTAGAATATTATGAATTAACAACGTCAACCCACTCATCTTCGGTAAGCACCTTCACACCCAATTCTTGGGCTTTCGTCAATTTTGACCCTGCTTCACTGCCAGCGACCACAAAATCGGTTTTAGCCGATACGGCGCTGGCGACTTTAGCGCCTAAGGCTTCGGCGCGGGCTTTGGCTTCCTGGCGGGTCATGGTGGTGAGGGTGCCGGTGAGGACGATGGTTTTACCGGCTAAAGGGGAATTGCCCTGGATTTGGTTTTCGTCTTCAATGGTAAGAAGCGCGCCTAATTGGGCAATGAGGCTAATGTGCTTTTTATTTTTAAAGAACAGGGTTAATGAATCGACCACTTTAGGGCCGATACCATCGATAGAGAGTAAATCATCAGCGCCTTGTCCGTGAACAAGTTCCTGCATGGCTTCAAACCAGCGATTAAAGGAGCCATAATGGCGGGCGATCAGTTTAGCCCCTTTTTCGCCCACAAAGCGGATACCCAGGGCATACATAAAACGGTGAAGCTTGATGGTGGTGCGATCCTGGATGGCCTTGAAGAGATTATCAGCTGATTTCTCGCCCCAGCCTTCCCAGGTTCTAAGCGGTGTTTCGCTGGTGGTATCACGCTGTTGCAGGGTAAAGATGTCGGCAGGGCTGTGAATCAGTCCTGCTTCAAAAAAGGCAGTGATTTGTTTTTCGCCCAGCCCTTCAATATCAAAAGCATCGCGGGAAACAAAATGCCTGAGCTGCTCCAGTAACTGAGCCGGGCACGAAATGCCACCACTACAGCGAGTAGCCGCTTCGCCTTCTTCGCGGATGGCTTCTGCGTGGCAGATGGGGCAGTGCTTAGGAAGGTGGAAATGCGTTGTACCGACAGGTCGTTTATGAAGATCAACGCGGACCACCTGGGGAATGACATCGCCCGCACGTTGGATGGTGACGGTATCGCCAATGCGGACATCCTTGCGGTTGATCTCATCCTGGTTATGCAAGGTCGCGCGTGACACCACGACACCGCCTACGGTAATGGGTTTAAGCACCGCGACCGGGGTGAGTACACCGGTTCTTCCCACCTGGACGATGATATCTTCGAGGATGGTTTGCGCTTGTTCGGCGGGGAATTTATGGGCGATAGCAAAGCGGGGAGCCCGGGTTGAATGGCCTAAGCGTGCCTGTAAATCAAGGCGGTTGACCTTATAGACCAGGCCGTCAATATCATAATCAAGCGCAGAGCGCTGCTCACCTAAATCTTGATAGAAGGCTAACATCTCCTCAAGGCTAGTACAGAGGCGGTTTAAGGGATTTACGCAAAAGCCAGCCTGTTGCAGTTGAAGGATCATATCGCTTTGAGTGGTAAAGCTAATGCCTTCATAATCCCCCACTGCATAAACAAAATAGCGAAGCTGGCGTTTAGCGGTTACGGCAGAATCAAGTTGTCGCAAGGAACCCGCAGCTGCATTGCGTGGGTTAGCAAAGGGATCTTTGCCTTCGCGCTCCTGGCGTTGGTTAAGGAGGAGGAAGTCGTGATGCGACATATACACTTCTCCGCGTACTTCCAGCCTATGGGGGATAGATGGCGTTTTAGTGTTAAGATGGTGCGGAAAGGAGACTACATGTTTAAGGTTGGCGGTGATGTCTTCGCCCACTTCACCATCGCCACGGGTAGCACCCTGGACGAATTTTCCGTTAAGGAAGGTGGCAGAAAACGACAATCCGTCAATTTTGGGCTCGCAGAGTATATCAACGTGATCGTGGCTAGCAAGACCGAGGAATTTACGCACACGCTCTAAGAATTTGGCGATATCGTCTTCATTAAAACCATTATCAAGGGAAAGCATGGGTTTTTTGTGGGTGACGGGGGCAAAGGTGCTATCCGCGGTAAATCCAACCGGGAGTGCAGGAACCGTAATGCCTTCTTTCATTAGGAGATCGGCGAGGGATTCATATAAGCCCCTGAGCTGGTCATAGAGGCTGTCGCTGATAAGGGGGGCGTTATCCCGCTCGTAGTATTGGTGGTGTTGGCTAATGGTGTCAAACAAGGGGGGGATAAGTGATCCGGCTGATTGGGCCAGTTCCTTGGGAGGCGTTTGGGATAAGGATTCCAGGATGGAGGTAATTTCTTTTTGAATGGTAGCTTCTGTTGCTGTTGCTTTTTCAGAATTGAGGGTATGCCTACAGACGCGCTCAACCCTTTGTAGTAAGGGGGAGGGAGCTTCAAAAAGGGCAGGTTGGTGAGGCATATGGGATTAAGGATCGTGAATAATTTTCAAAAGTTAGATATTAGCTTCTTTTGGGTAGGGGGACAATATTAAAAATGCAATTTTTGAGATACAGAATAGATACGATTCCTGGGAATTATAGAATATTGGTTTGTTTAATTTTTTCTGTGGTTATTGTGTTTTATGAATCTTATATTAAAAATAAAATATTCCTTTCTTTAGAAAACAGAATCTGATAGTCATAATAGTGTCAAGAAAACGGTGTATAGTGGCATTCCTCGTTATGGCAAGAAGTTGCTATATTTGAATAATATGCGAATATTTGAGTGGTATTAAGATTATGAGTAGAACGAAAAGTAAAAGTCATTTCAACAATAATATCGGATCATCTTCCGATGTGGTACGTATGGATTCATCACAACCTGAACCTATCAAGATTACGCTCACGTTGCAAGAGCGAATCAGCAATGAAGTGACTACAGCATTGGGACCATGGGTGAGTCAATTTAAAAAGAAACTCCCCGAAAGACTCAGAAATGAGAGTCTATTTTGACGAAGTTGTTAAACTTCGTAAAGATATTGAGATATTAGAACAGGCTGTTCGTGCTAAAGTTGACCCTAATGCGGCAACGGTAAATTTAAAACAAATAATAATAGATGTCATAAGTGAGACCGAGCTCAAATCAATAGATAGTAATAAAGAAGAATTAATACAAATACTACGAAGTGACCAAGTAGAAATAAACAAAAATGACTTCGACTCAATTGTATCGAACATTTTTTATGAACACAAAAATTCACCCATCAACGATTTGAGCGGTAATGTCCAGGAGCATATCCTTGGTGATGTAAGAGCAGTACAAGGGTCGCAGATTAAGAGTTTGCTGATTCCTTATCCAAAAGCAGTTCAGGAATTTGTCGGTTTATATGCAAATTTACCGATGGCCTTTGTTGAAGATAATTTTGGAGACGCATGTTTATCGTCTGTTGAAGACGAGGAAGTACGCAAACAATTGAAAGCAGTTTTTTCCACCTTTAAGTTTTATGGTGATTTTCTTAAAAATCAATTTTCAGAGCACGCGGTTAAGAATCTAGCCCAAGAAGTCATCAATGGTGGGGGAACAAGAGCCTTTAAAAATGTTTTAAGACTTACCCAAAATTTTTATGGTTTTGGAAGCATTTCAGAAAATGGTGTCATGAAACCTGTGACAGGGATTGATGTACTTATGCCAGGGGGAAAAGGAGATGAACAATCGATCATTTTGATGCGGGCGTTTATGGATTTTCAAAAGAAATTAGAGGAATATCCAGATGTCAGAATCGCCCTATATCTTTATGCACGTGATATGCCAGACAAAGCATTTTATCATATATTCAGTCAAAATTATGACGACCTGTTTACGAAAGAATGTTTAGGACGCTTTTTTCCATTGGAAGAGGGCACGGATGCTGCAGCGGCGGTAATTGGTGAATTACGAAGCATTATTTTAGGTGATAATATAACGGAGGAAAACAAGAACTTAATTCAAAATAATCTTGCTTCCTGTTTGCGATCCGTATTAACTCAGGAATGCGAAAAATTCGTTGAGAAAGATGGGCCAAAAGCAACTATTAATCGCTTTTACCAGGTTGCGGTACTCGAAGTCATTGAATATAATTATAGATGTATTGTCGGCAAAGCTTATGCCAAACTTTCTGCTGATATCCGCGAAAAATATTCATTTGAAACAATCCTTCGAGAGTGGCGTAATAAAAACAGTCAAGACCGAGAAATTAAAGTTGTTATACAGAAAATTAATTCAAATATCTTAAAAGACAATAATAAGTCAAAAATTAATAAACTCCAAGAATTGGGCGATTTTTATAAGCACTATACTGAGAATTTAGCACCAAAAGGATTTGTTGAAAGAACGCACACCTTAGCTAGCAAAAGTCAGGAGCTTAGAAATGAATTTGTAGAGATTAAAAATCAAGATTATGGCTTCTTTGTTCAGTGCGTCTGTGGACAGTTATCAAGTGCGATGACTCTCACATTTCCAAATTTTGAAACCATGCTGTTTGAAAATGATGCTTTTACACCTAAAGAAAAGAGAATTATTTTTCGCTATAGCTTAAATATCCTTTATGAAGGATTTTGTATAAAACCTGGGGTGGTTGAAGTTTCATCCATTCTTAAGGATTATATTGATAAAGGAAGGAAAATAATGGGAGAAATAAAAGATGATAAGGAATGTATTGATGAACTAAAGTTATTAAATGAAGTTTACCTGGGTAAGAATAAAGATGGAAAATTAAAAAATCATTATAAATTTGGAGGAACTAAGGTTATTGCCGATAAAGTGTTTGAGGCGTTGTTTATAGAAAAAATTAGTTTGCTTAATCTGGAAAGAGACAAGAAACTAGACGAGTTGGTGAAGAAAGTTAAAGAAATTGATATTACAATACTTACAGAGCTAGCAAAAATTCTCTTGGATGGAAATAGTCCACATGGTGTTAAGATCGATAAGTTACAACAAAGTAATGTTCTAAAGGATTTTGATAATAGAGATGGTGTTATCCATGTATTGGATCCGTCATTATATAGAAATAAGAGATCCGGGATGGATATTACTATCCCCAAGGATCATTTGTGTTTTTTATGGGGAACTGTTTTTAAGGAAACGCTTGCAAAGAAAAAATCAGAAAAGACCTCTACCGAACTTTTAGTTAAAATAGAAGAATGCACGGATGTTACAGCTGTAGCCGAAAGATTAAACAGAACTATACCGAGTATGCTTGAGGCAGTACGGATATTACCATTAGAAGAAAATATTTCGCTCTTTGCTTATGCCAATATGTTTAAAACTTCAAAGATTGAATGTCCTGCTCACTTAATGGAACAATGCAATGTAATTATTGAATGTGTTACTATTTTACGCCAGCATCAAGATCAACATCCTGTCTTACTTGATTTTGTCAGTGCAAAGAGTGACGTTGCCAAGATAATAAAAATGCATAAGGAGGAATCAAGAAAAGGACAAGTTCTTGATATGGATGAGAACTTTAAAACCTGTAGTGAGGGGCTAAATAGTTTAGATGATTCTAATAAAAGTGAAACAATAGTAAAATTTTGGCAATCTTTATCGAAATTAAGTGAATCCTTTCAGGCGGCTTACCTGTGTTCATTAGCTCAAAATAAGAAACTCGAGCAACAAGAATATGACAAGTTTTGGAATTCTATAATAGAGGTTGTCTTGGATCTTAATGTTGGTCAGCTGTGGGGTGATGCCTTTTCTCGGATGAGAGATAAATTCCAACAACCAAAAGATTTTGTGGAGGGTGCATATGAACCCTTCAAAAATTATATCAGCCATAATCTTAATTTAGCTACGGAGGCGCAGATTCGTGAAGCTGAGGACGAGGCAAGTAAAAAAGTGAAAGCCGAACAAGATAAGAAAAAAGACGAAGAGAAAATAGAGCGTGCCGTTGGTTTATGGTATGAACATGTTGCCAAGGTTATTATTGAATGCAATGCAACAGACCTGGAAAAAGCCAGATTTTTTATAGAATGGGAGAGTCTAACTGGAAAGTATTTAAAAGAAAAAAGCGAGAATGGATCAAAAGGCCTTATCGCTAATCTCTATGACTTCTTAACTCGGTTAGAAGAAGTTGCAAAAACGTTAAAAGACAGTAATCAAGACGTGGTATTTGGCCAATCTGATTGTAAATTATTTGCTAGAGATTTTATTAAGGAAATTACGCATGATATGAACCCAAGGGTGAAGTCTGCGTTTCAGCTCAAGGTTCTAAAACGTTATTGCTTAGCAAAAGGGCATAGAAATGTAATCTTGAGCTATCCTGCAATTTATGCTTATAGCCAAATACCTTGCCCACGAACGTTACTTCAGGCTCAAAAAAATCCAACGGATGCCTGGAAAATTATCGATATGGCAAAAATCACTTTTGCTCAGAATGATGCTCAAAATAGTAGCCCTGTCAAATCAAGCTCTGGTCCGATTAGCGAAAGTGATCAGGTAGTTTATAAAAAAACGATTGACAGCGATAAGCTACAAGGTCGTGTTAATGGCAATGTTATATCTAAGTGGGTAGAATTTCTAGAGAATGAAAAAGAGATTGCTCCTATTTTAGGTATAAGTTCAAGATTAGAAATAAATGGACTTGAGCAACCGTTGGATGTTACAGATAGTGTGGGTGAAAGAGCACGGGTTAAACCAACACGAAAAAAGAGAAGAAAGAACCCTCATAGCTCTGGTATTAATGTTAATGGAAGCATGCCGGGGAAATCATACTCTGCTGGTGGAAAGTATGTAGAAAATATAATTACAATTCATGGTAGTGAATATTCAATTAATTCTGAGGATATGGAGAAGTTTAAAATATTTTCCAATAAAAGAATTGGCGTAAAAAACGATCTTACCACAAAATATAAGTACACTGAATTAGATTTATTGGGAATGTCGAATAATCAATTGTTTGAGTTACATGACGAACAGACAAAAAAAACTACAAAGCCTAAGAAGTCAAAGTTAAAATTTACAAAGATCCTCACTCCTGTCAGAACCAAAAAAGCAACTCAAGCTAGCGAAAAGAAAAAGAAGGGGATGGATCTCCAATGGGCCACTTACAGATGCTTGGAAATGGTTGAGGCTGTAGTATATGACATATCTGAAATCTTGCAAAAAGGAGTGGAAGTTGATGGCGGGCAAACACTGAATGGTGAATGGGTCTGGATGCAGGCCAAAGAGGCGTTGTGCCAGCAAACAAGTTATAAATTAACTGGTGTTTTAGGAAAAGAAAATGAGTCTTTGGCACTGCTTTATTATCGTGTTTACGAGACTGGGCCTGCATCAAAATATCCTACCATCGACATGGAAACTATACCTAGTATTGCAAATCAATTATCACCAGAGAATAAAAAGAAATTAGATAAGAAGATAAAAGAAACTATTGAATCTCAATGTAACAAAAAATTGCCTCAATGGCAATGGCTTACAAAAGATTATGCCAAAGGTTGTCCTGATCTATTACAAAGAGGAAAGGCTAATAGTGATGCTGAGAAAATAGCAAATATATTAAGGTCTGACACCACCCAAAATGTTGAAATAATTAAATCACAGACGACTTTGCGCTTGGGCATTTGGCAAGCATTTCATCTAGGAAATAGAGAGTTATTAGATCGGTCAATTGTATTATATGGGTGGCTTGAATGCAGAAAATCCCCCAATGTTTTGGATACTAGACAGAAGATATATTTAAGTGGTGGTGATGCGAAGATATTAATTCATTTATTTGAGTCAATATATTCAGAAAAAAACAAAAATAGTAAAGCTAAAGAAAGCTATATAAAGCAATTCAGGGAACAATGTCTTGCCAAGTCGCAAACTGTCATGCAACAGTTCAATATTGCTAGTAATGGATCACTTTCATGTGAAGTTAGTAATGAAAACAATAGTATTAGTAAGGACGGCATTATAAACAACATAGAAGTTGAATATAGGGAATATTTAAAATCTTTGAATAAAAAAGTAGATGATTTGTTGGATAATGTTTTTGGAGAACAGGTGCCTCAAGAGCAAAAAGTGGCTTCCTGTAACGTATTGAATTTAGTTCTTGGATTAAATGGGGAAAAGGAGTTGAGGGTTGATAAAATTAGAGCTTTTAAGGTAGATTTGAAAGAGATTATCCAAGATAAATATAAAGAAGCGGAGGATCCATTCGGTACTTTCCTCACTGAAGTATGTAAATTAAAGACCATTAGACTAGCTGAAGATAACCAACTCAAAGTGTATACGAATCAATATGTAGAATCTAAAGCTGAGAAGCCTTTAACTAACGAAGTTAATGTTATTAACGCTGAGATGAAATCAGAACAAACTGAAATCAGTGTAGAGCTTAATTCTGAAGATGATTTGGATATTTTCTTTGAAGAAGGGGAATCCCTTCCTAGTCCCTCAAAACAGGCGCCATCCAAAGCACCTGTGCCTCATCAAACTAGCTATGTCGCAAAATATACCGGAAGCAGTAAAAAGACGGGACGAGAAAAAGGCTATTATGATTTTTCGAGTCGTAAAGAAGCCACGACGTGCATCAACAATATTATTGCTAAAAAGTTGACTCAGGATCCTATAAAATTGAAACGTAAAGAAGATGGGAGTGTGTTTAGGGTTGGTTTCTACTTATTGCCCCTTACCGTACCAGTTTCTCAGTGGACTAAAGTAGAAACAGGCGAACGGTATTATCTTTTTAAATCAAAACAACAAGTGGACCAATGTTTAGACGCTATCAAGCAAAGGCCATTAGGGATTCAAGCACTTACGGTTGCTCAGGATGAAAAAGGCGGTTGGTGGATTGGTATGTCCCTAGATGATGCTAAGAGTTTTACTCAGGCGCTGCATAAACAACAACAACAACGTAACTCTCGTGCGTTAGGCTGACGGTGAGAGTATTTTCATTCTAGGTTTTGTCGATGAGGACAAAGACGTGACCCTGCTATTAAGTTCATAAACTGCAGGAATTTGGTTAGAACAGGCCCAGTCTTCTTGTTTTTGTCGGCTACTGAGATTTGAAATTTTAGATCATTATAAATCAATATGTTATTGATTAAGAAAATTCGAGTTGGGTGTTTTGCGGAGATTTGGTATGTTCCTTTGATGTACATGCGATCCTAGAAGAACAAGAGCCCCTCCTTATACATTGAAAAGATGATTTAAATGTATAAGGAGGGGGGGGGAAGGCAACATGCTGTCATTGCCACATTCAATGATTCTATTAAAAACAAAACCAAACAGCCTCACATTTGGCAGAAGTCAGGAAAAGGTTGAACGATCTCTAAAACCTCGTTTCGGGTGTCCCATTGACGAAGACAGAAAAAATGAAAATGATCGAGTTTTGGGCGATATCATTACACCTAAATTAAAAACGCTCTAGCGCAGCCGTCTTTAGCCGGCCATATGGATCAACGACACGACAGAGTTTTTAAATATTATTTGACAGGGAAAAGAGAAAAATGTTAGCCTGTTTAGAGGCCTACTATATCTGGGAAGAATCGCATCGGGGGGGATGATTCATTTTGGGGGAGAGATAGTATAGTAGGCCCCTAATACAGGCTAGCTATAGGATTTAAAGACACTTCCTTAAAAACATATGCAGCCGTTCTGGAGAAGCTTATAGCATATATTTGAGACAAAGACATGTTTTTTTTTCGAAAATATGTTTTTTTTCAAAAATGCTGGTATCGAGGAACAATTTCGAATACACTAACCACCTGAAAATTAATCACAATTCTCAACATGCTAACGTGCGAAAATTTATGGGCTGTCCGCAATAATAAACGTCTCTTTTATGAATGGGGATGCACTATTGGTGATGGCGCTATTGTGGTGGTCAAAGGTCCAAATGGCTGCGGTAAGTCGACGTTGCTCAGGATGATGGCGGGATTGCGCCGGCCAGATCGTGGTGATATTTATTGGGGCAATTATTCAATCTTCCATTTTTATGACGAATATTGCCCATCACGGCAATATCTTGGCCATCGGCTTGGGATTACGCCAGAACAAACCGTATTACAGAATATCGAGTTTTTTGCCTCGCTGGCCCAGTCGCCACAAATGGTTGCACCAGCAATCCATTATTTTGATTTGCAGGAAAAAATGAATATACCGTGCCACCAGCTTTCCATGGGATGGTTAAAACGGGTGGCCCTGGCACGGGTAATGGCATGTTATAGTAAAATTTGGTTGCTTGATGAGCCTTACACCCATTTAGATGATGCAGGTAAGCGTTCGCTCAGCCACTTAATTACCACCCGCACGAAAGAAGGCGGTATTGTGATTCTAACCAGCCATGAAACATTGTCCCTGGATTATACATTGGAAGTGGATTTGAATCTCTTCAAGGAGGATGTGTGACACGATTACTTATGGTATTGCATCGCGAATGGACGATGGCGTTTAAGCACCAAGGCAATGTGTTTTACTTTCTTGCATTCATGGTGGTGTCGGTTAGTTTGTTTCCATTTGCTTTTGGTGTTGAATCACACAGTTTAACCGAGCTGGCTCCAGGCATTATCTGGTTGACTACTTTATTTGCCGCGATGATGTCACTGCCGCATCTGTTAGAGAAAGATTATGAGGATGGCGTATTAGAACAAATGGTCCTACAGGGTGTCCATCCAGCTTTTTTGATTTTTCTTAAAATCCTGACCCATTGGTTGTTAACCGGTGTGGTGGTGGTGGTGGTGACCCCGGTGTTTGGACTATTATTGGCGTTGCCAGAATCGATGCAGCAATCGATTGCACTTTCGGTTTTGTGTGGATCGCCTGCGATCAGTTTGGTGGGGGTAGGCTTAGCAAGCCTTATGTTAGGAGTATCCAGGGCTAGCCGTTTTTTGCCGATAATTGTTTTTCCCTTGCAGATTCCGCTCATTGTTTTGGGTGTGGCTGCAAGCAAAGGCCAGATTGGCCTGGTCAGCTTGGTGGGGCTGGATTTGTTTTTGCTGCCATTGGCATTGGTATGCGGGGCGTATGCGTTACGCCATGCGTTAGCGCGATAAGGATAAGGTTACCCAATCGCCAATGGGGAAGCGCTTATGTTCGATAAAACCCAACAACGCATAGGCAGCAACAACCTGATCGGCCTGATGCAGTAAGATTCCAGATAAAATAATCGTGCAGCTGGGGGCAATTAATGTATCCAATGAAGCGGCTATATCAACTAATACGGGGGCAAGCACATTAGCGCAAACTAATTGATACGGTGCATATTCTTTAAAGGAAGGATGGCGAAGCCCATCGGCTTCAATGCAGGAAATGCGGTTGGTAAGTCCATTAAGAGATGTGTTTTCACGAGTGGCATCGACGGCGGTAGATTTAATATCCGAAGCTAAAATGGGCCCATGCCAGAGTTTGCCCATAGCGATAGAGAGAATGCCCGTACCGCATCCTATATCAAGCATGGATAGGGGAGTGAAATCGCGATGGGTAATTTCATCTAGGGCAAGCAGGCATCCTTTGGTGGTAGGATGGTCACCAGCTCCAAAGCTAAATTGTGCGTCTACGCAAATGGGGATATGGGCTTGGGGAACCTCACCTTGATAGAAGGGGTCGTAAATCACGAACCTGCCGATTTCAAGGCAGAAATTTTTGATTTGCGTTTTGGCAACCCAATCCTCTGCCTGTACCGGTAAGATCTCAAATGGGATGCGGTTGGCAATCTGCGCGACTTCGGCAAGTTCTATAAAGCGCTGCTGCCATTCGTCGTGCTGTGGAGCGGACTCTACATACAGAAGAAACTCACCTTCACCTTCATCCACCAGGATACCATCGTTAAACCATTCACTTACAATCATAGAAGCTTCAGCAGGAACCTCAAAATGAATGATCCAGCATTCAATGGTTGGCGCGTGGTTGGGCATGGTCCTTAACTCCTGTATAATTGACTTATTCCTTTACCAGCCGATCTTAAGATGATACACTCTTCTGTCAAGTTTGAAAGTTTTTCGATTTTTGAAAGGATACATTATGTCTCGCGGTTTACCTACCAGTTTTTCGGGAATATTCGATATTGGTGGCACAACTTTTTATGTGCTGATAGCGTTATCTATTTATGTGACCGCTATTTTTATCTATAAAGTGTATCAAGTTATCTCCATGCGTTTATATAGTAAACATTCATTGGATGATGCCATTGCTGCACTTAGGAATAGTGATCCGTTATCGGTAGAAAATATATTGCCTGCGGTGCATAAGCATCCTGCCGAGCAGTTGATTACCTATGGTCTAGCCCTTAAGCAAGAAGGCCATCTTAGCAAGGAAGCCTTTGAACTTGAGCTTAAGCATCAAGGTGAGCGTAGTTTAGAATCGATCCAGTCACACATGAAAGGACTGGAGTTTGTTACCCAGGCTGCACCGCTGCTTGGTTTGCTTGGTACGGTGATTGGCATGGTGCATGCATTCGCGGTTATTGCCGCATCGGGAAATAAAGTAGATCCATCGATGTTGGCAGAAGGTATCTGGCAAGCACTGATTACCACCATTGCTGGATTGGTGATTGCGATACCTGCACTGGCTATGCAATATTGGTTAAGTTCGCAGCTGGATACGATCCGCAATATTATGACCCAGGCATGTGAGGCTTTGATCCTTTTGCCATCGCATATTGAGCGAAAAGAAACGCCTTATAATCATGGTGACGCACACGCAGAAAGCCATGAAGAATTTGATGCGGTTGAACATCTGGTTAAATTGGCCATGACGGTTGCCGGCCATGAGAGTTATTCTCAAGACATTACCGCTGAGGAGCCTAAATCAGCATCAAAGGTTGTTTCACTTGCGCGCGAAAAATCAAAGAAACTTAAACGTCCGCAACCTGTCGCTGCTTCAGATGTCGCTGCCGTTTCCGAGCCCGTGGCTAATGATTCACCAGCACGGTCTCATGCTAAAGAAGCCAAAGAAGACGAATTCAGCCTTCCTATCGAAGAGGGTGGTTATCTTTTTCCCGGTAGTTTAACAGCCATGTCCACGGAGTCTCTGGAGAATGCTGAAATTGCTGGCGAAGAGAAGCCAAGGAAGCGAGCTGTACGCAAGAAAAAAACAGAGTCAATCTAGCCTGTTTTCCTTGCTGTAAGACAGTGGATGCGCTATGCTCATAGCATATGATTTAATTCGTTTTTGAAGAGGTGTTACCTTGAATAGCAATGTAGATATTATCGATTCTGATGTCCTACCTGTAAGTATTGAACAGGAGATGAGGCGGTCCTATCTCGATTATGCGATGAGCGTAATCGTCAGCCGTGCCATTCCGGATGCCCGTGATGGACTAAAGCCAGTACATCGGCGTATTTTGTTTGCCATGCACGAATCAGGTTGTGATTGGAACCGGGCTTATAAAAAATCGGCTCGTATCGTCGGTGAAGTGATGGGTAAATACCATCCCCATGGTGACAGTGCTATTTATGATTCGTTAGTGCGGATGGCGCAGGATTTTTCGTTGCGTTTGCCGCTGATTGACGGGCAAGGTAACTTTGGTTCGATGGATGGCGATTCTCCTGCGGCGATGCGTTATACCGAATCTCGTTTAGCCAAATCGGCTCATCGTTTGTTGACCGATATCGATAAAGATACCGTAGGCTTCCAACCCAACTATGATGGTTCAGAAAAGGAACCACAGGTATTGCCCGCTGAGTTTCCTAATTTGTTAGTCAATGGTGCTGGCGGTATTGCTGTAGGTATGGCTACGAACATTCCACCCCATAATTTGGGTGAAGTGATTGACGCCTGTTGCATGTATATTGATAATCCCGAAACCACCATCGATGATATGATGACCGTGATGCCTGGGCCGGATTTTCCTACAGGTGGTATTATCTTGGGTCGTAAAGGGAGCCATTCGGCACTGCATACAGGGCGTGGTTCAGTAATCATGCGTGGTAAGACCCATTTTGAAGATATTAGTAGTGGCCGTCAGGCTATTATAGTTACCGAAATGCCGTATCAAGTGAATAAGGCGAAAATGGTAGAACTGATTGCAGAGCTGGTGCGTGATAAACGTATTGAAGGCATTTCTGACTTGCGCGATGAATCTGACCGTTCGGGTGTGCGGGTCGTGGTTGAGCTTAAACGGGATGCTTTCCCAGAAATCGTCTTAAACCAATTATTCAAATTTACGCCGTTGCAAACCAGCTTTGGTGTGAACATGCTGGCACTTGATTTAGGCCGTCCGGCGTTGATGAATGTTAAAGATGTTATCGTATCGTTTGTTCGTTTCCGCGAGGAAGTGATCACCCGTCGTACACGCCATTTGCTGGGCAAAGCGCGTGACCGTGCGCATATTTTAATTGGATTATCGATGGCCGTAGCCAATATCGATGAGGTGATTGCGTTGATCCGTAAAGCACCCGATCCACAAACGGCGCGTGAACAATTAATGGCGCGTGATTGGGTGGCCGATAATGTGGCGCCATTGATTGCGCTGGTGGCGGATAAACATAATAAAATTGTTAATGGCCGCTGCTACTTTACCGAAGCACAAGCCAGAGCTATCCTTGAAATGCGCTTATCGCGTTTAACGGGCTTGGAGCAGGATAAACTCACTGAAGAATTAACCGAGCTCGCTGTCGAAATTGAAAAATACCTCGCTATTCTTGATTCTCGCGAGATATTGATGGGATTACTGCGCAGTGAGTTGTTGGCTGTTAAAGAAGAATTTGCCACCCCACGCAGAAGCCAGTTTGAAGAAAGTGAATATGAGCACGATATTGAAGATCTAATCCCAAGGGAAGAAATGGTCGTAACCGTAACCCATGGTGGTTATATCAAACGTGTACCGCTTTCGACCTATCGTGCCCAGAAACGCGGTGGTAAAGGCCGTACGGGTGTGAATATGTATGAAGATGATATCACAACCAATCTGTTCGTGGCTAATACCCATATGCCATTGCTCTTCTTCAGTAGCCGTGGCCAGGTCTATAAAATGAAAGTTTACCGTATTCCAGAGGGAGGGCCGCAAACCAAAGGTCGGGCCTTGGTAAATTTATTGCCGTTGCAAGAGGGTGAGCGTATTAGTACCGTGATGCCATTGCCGGAAAAAACCGACGAGTGGGAAGGCTTGAATATTATGTTCAGCACTGCCCAGGGTAATGTGCGTCGAAACGACTTATCGGATTTCCACTATATTCCATCCAACGGCAAGATTGCTATTCGTATGGAAGAGAGCGATCGTTTGATTGATGTGGCGTTATGCCGTGAGTCGGAACATATTTTATTAGCGAGCAGGCAAGGCCAAAGTTTGCGGTTCCCAATTGATGCGGTACGGGTGTTTAAAAGCCGTACGTCGGATGGGGTTCGCGGTATGAAGCTTGCTGATAAGGATGAAGTGGTCTCGATGACGGTGCTCAATGGTGCCGAACAAGATGTGGATACCCGGGATGCCTTCTTGAAAATTCCATCGGAGATTCGTTCGGAGCTTAATACGGCTCTCAAAGAAGAAACACCTGATGAAGCAAAAATCCAAGCGTTACTCGAACAAATTCACGCGTTACTTTCGCCTGAGTTGATTCAGGTCCTTCCACAAACATTAATCCGCGAGTGGGTAGGGCGTGAGCAGTTTATTTTAACGATTACCGAAAATGGCTATGGTAAACGGACTTCGGCTTATGAGTATCGTATCACCAATCGTGGCGGTAGTGGTGTGGTTAATATTATTACCTCCGATAGGAACGGAAATGTGGTTGCCAGTTTCCCGGTTATTGATTCTGACCAAGTGATGATGGTAACGGACAAAGGCAAAATCATCCGCAGCCCCGTAGGTGATATCCGTATCACCGGCCGTAATACCCAGGGTGTTACCTTATTCCGCACGGCAGATGCAGAGAAAGTCGTTTCGGCTTCCCGCGTGCCTGATACCGGCGGTAAGGACGAGGGTGAATCTGGTGAATCTAGCGATGACGTGATTGAACCAACGAGTGAGACACCGGCAGCTGAAGCGTAATGGTTGCGTGGGGCACAAAATAGTGCTGTGCTCCCTGTCTCCCCACCTCTGGTGAGGAGGGGGGGCCGAAGGCCGGGGCGGTGTGAAGGCAACATGCTGTCATTCAATGATTCTATTAACAATAAAACCAAACAGCCTCACATTTGGCAGAAGTCAGGAAAAAAGTTGATCGATCTCTAAAACCTCGTTTCGGGTGAATAGGATATGTTCCGTGTAGGCTTGAAAATGGGTTCTGTTGCCTTAATAAACCAACGGTAATTTCCCATCTACTAAAAAATCACTCAATGGAAATTCAACCATAAGATGGTGTGTATAAGCGTTACGGAATTCGATGTGTGATTTGGAAACGAAAGCGCTCCATAATTTTTGTTCAAGAGGAGCGTTCTTTGCAAATACATCTGGATAAAATATAGCCAGATTTAATCCCTCTTTTTTGCGTGCAGAAAAATACGTGAAGGCTTCAATACCATATTCTCGCATGTCAGTTCCTAATGGTTGGGATATGGCATAGGAAGTCGGATCACTGATAATATTACGATGTGGATCAAATGGGTGGTGTTCAAGGTGTAAAGCCTTGTTCGTGGCTACCGCCACTTTAATGTGGGTAAAGCTGATATCCGTTGGTTCAAAGGAAGCTTCGGAGGCGTTTAAGTGAATAAACTGGCGGAACGAAACTTCGGCCATTGCCGTTTCCAATTCAAGTGAGGCATAAAAGAGGCTGGGCTCCGTTATTTTTCCAAATCGTGAACCCCACAATAAAGGCGGATAACGAAATGGAGTAAATAGAAGCCAGTGTAACTTGCCATGTTTATTATGCGTGGCAACGTAAGGTTTGGTGCCATCGATCATGGCTTCGAGTATGTCATGCTCATAGGTGTTATCGACTAATTTACGTGTTGCTATATTATATTGATTTTCAACGATTCTAAAAGCATGCTTATCTAGAAGGGTTATGAAATCAAAACCTTTCAATTGTTGCCATAATCGCATCAGTGACCTCTGATGGCATCAAGGTAAACAACCACAGCATTAAGACCAGTAACCGTCTGGAGTAAGGTTGCAGGGATGCCTTTTAGTACATGGTTATATCCGTGAAGCCAGGCTTTTTCATTTTCAATGTGACCGCCCATAACAGCATCTAAACTGCGGAAAGCTCTTACAAATAAAAGGGCTAATTCTCCTTCTTTTGTTAAAGGATTAATCAGCCGGCCATGGGCTTTCATGCGACTGATCGTCGATTCATCCACACCAAGAATTTTAGCCATCTGATTGTTTTTAAATTCCCAAAAATCGGCAGCCCTTATCAAGGCCTTTGTTAAAACTGATCTGGCCTCATTGTCTGATTGCTCAGGGGGCTTAGGAATGTGACGACTCATAGGGTGCTCCGCCATTGTTTATACAATTATAGCATAAATTTCTTGTGTATGCAAGAAATGGGAGGAAGCTTAGATGTTGCCCAATTTCGCTGCTATGTCTAAAGCCGCATACGTTAAAATAGCCCTGGCACCGGCGCGTTTAAACGCAAGTAGGCTCTCAAGCATCACCTGGTCTCCATCGATCCAGCCATTGGCTGCGGCAGCTTTAATCATGGCGTATTCGCCACTCACCTGGTAGGCAAAGACCGGAAGAGGGAAGGTGTCGCTCACGACCTTGATGATATCAAGGTAAGGCAGCCCAGGTTTGACCATGAGCATATCGGCACCTTCTTCTATATCCAAGGCGGCTTCGCGGAGGGCCTCTTTACTATTGGCTGGATCCATTTGGTAGGTGTGTTTGCCTGATTTTCCTATATTGGTGGCTGAACCAACTGCATCACGGAAGGGACCATAGAAAGAAGATGCATATTTAACAGCATAACTAAGAATAGAGACATCCTGATAACCGTGAATATCGAGTTTTTGACGTATGGCGCGAATGCGGCCATCCATCATATCAGAAGGGGCGACGATATCCGCACCAGCAGCAGCTTGTATAATAGCCTGCTGACAGAGTATGTGAACGGTGGCGTCATTGGCAATGTCGCCATTGACTAGCAGACCGTCATGACCGTGAGACGTGTATGGGTCTAACGCGATATCGGTGATAATGCCAAGGGTGGGAACCGCGGCTTTAATTGCAGCAATCGCTTGGCAGAGTAAATTGTCAGGATTCAGGGCTTCTTTGGCATCATCTGTTTTTTTTGCAAGGGGAACAACGGGGAATAAAGCGATGGCTTTTATGCCACGTTCTGCGGCACGTTGGCAGGTGATAATGGCTTGATCAATAGAGAGTCGGTTGACGCCAGGCAATGATTTAACCGGCTCACTGAGTTGTTGTCCCTCAGTAACAAACAGTGGAAGGATAAGATCACAGGAGCGTATCTGGTGTTCCTCCACGAGCGAACGAATCCAAGGAGCTTTACGGTTGCGGCGCAAACGCGTGTTGGGAAACGTACCATGGATTGTCATAAATGATCTCATTTTAATTAAAGCCAGTAAAAGAAAGCGTAAGGATTTGGAAACCAATTATAGCTATTTATAGGCTAGAGGTAAATCTCTATTGAGGTTAGAGGCGTTTATTGATAGATTCGTTTACCTGTCGTAAGGATGGTTTGCATGAGTCGAAGGTTTACATTAATGGGTGTTATAGCGTTAGGAGTCCTTTATATAGGAATTCTAGGTAATGCCTGGGCTAGCCAGCCTAAGGCGGTTACGACGGCAGAACCTGCGCCTGCGGCCAATTTTACGCCTTATTTTGTGGTCATCAAACCAGGGGAAGCTAATCTGAGGCGTGGCCCCAGCGTTCGTTATCCGGTCAAAACCGTATATCACCTTAAGGGCTATCCGCTGGAAGTCATCGGCGAATTTGACCACTGGCTTAAAGTTCGCGACCGAGATAATGAATCAGGTTGGTTGCATGAAAATTTATTATCGCGTCGACGTGCGGCGATGACATTAAAACCTATGTATTTATTCTACAGGCCCCAGGGAGATGCTCCTGTAACAGCTCGTCTAGAGCCGCATGTTGTGACCAATATCGTGTCATGCCATGATGATTGGTGCCATGTTAAAGGTGATGGCTATGACGGCTGGATTGTTCGTCAATATCTGTGGGGTGTTTACGCACATGAGAATTTTCAATAGGCATTTCGTTGCTTTGACAATGTCATAAAAAACAGGCAATCTTAATACACGTAAATCATTAAGTTCAGGAAAGAATATGGGAGACACTAAATCGACACTGAAATCCATGCAGTACATTGCTTTTCAAGGAATTGAAGGCGCTCATTCTGATCTGGCTTGCCGGAAAGCGTATCCTTACATGCAAACCAGAGCCTATGCAACATTTGAAGCCGTGTTTGAAGCGGTTGAGAAAGGTGAAGCCGAGTTAGGCATGATCCCTATCGAAAATACATATGCCGGGCGCGTGGCAGAAATTCATAGTTTGTTGCCTTTAGCAAAAGTACATATTGTTGCTGAACATTTTCAACGGGTTGAGCATTGCCTCATGGCACCTAAAGGAGCCAAGCTGGAAGAAATAGTGGAAGTCTATTCGCATCCACAAGCGTTATTGCAATGCCGTGAGCATTTAAAGAATTTAAATGTCAGAACAGAGCAATATTCCAATACGGCAGCTGCTGCAGAAGCGGTAGCAAAATGGAATGATAAAAATAAGGGGGCCGTTGCTTCACAGCTTGCTGCTGAGCTTTACGGATTAGAGATATTACAGACGAATATTGAAGACCAAAAAGATAACACCACTATTTTCTTGGTGATTTCTAAAACGCCAATCCATCCTGATCATGGGATTGTTATCACGACGTTGGTGTTTGGCATACGTAATATTCCTGCTGCTCTTTATAAAGCATTGGGCGGTTTTGCGACGAATAATGTGAACTTACTTAAAATTGAAAGCTATATTAAAGGTGGCCACTCACGCGAAGCCCAGTTTTTGTCAGCTTTGTTGGTCATCCTGGGCAAAAAAATGTGCAGTTGGCATTAGAAGAATTAGGATTTTTTACGCAAAAACTTAAAGTATTGGGGGTCTATCAGGCTTCACCCGAACGTCAACTTTAGTTTTCAATTTTGTGTTCTCATTCGTCCTATACTGAGGTAATCTAACGCGGGTGTTCGTTATCATGTGTATCAGTAGAGCGAGTTAAGCAACTGTTAAGGAATCGCTTCTACTATCAATTGGCTTGGGATTTTATAATCTGTCGATATTCAAAATCTTAGTGTAGAATAAAGAGAGTATCAACATGGGGTATGCTTAATATGATTAGCTCAGTGTCGCAAAAGTGTCTGTTGATGGCTGTGCTTCCTATTCTTATTTTATTGGGGGCGATATTATTGATCTTATGGCAGCAGCACGAATCGATATCCAGAAATGTCACGGAACAGAGGCTGCAATTTTTTGTTGATCCGTTCGAACGGTTAATGGCCCATTATATTATCGCAAATGACCAGACCAACATTAATAAGCTGGTTGAAGAGGTGGCTTCTAAGCATTTTAATGACGTCGATTTTTTCTGCGTCTATGGTAAGGATAGCAGCCTTATTTCTTCCTATGTAAGAGCTAATTCTAAGCAGGCATGTCCTAACAAAATACCACTGGATGCATCTATTAAATGGGAGGATGGGCAATATGCCTTTATTCAAACCTTTGATGGTGAGGGTATCCGCAGTGATTTTCAAGACAGGATCATTGGAGGCATCTATATTTTAGGGCCCATTTCTAACATATCGGATATTCATCATGAACGGTGGATATTATATTCGATCGTAATCCTGGGCGCATTCTTTATTGGAAGTGTTTTATTTTGGTTTTTGCAGCGCTCACTTATTAAGCCTCTGGTTCAACTGCAACAGGGGCTTATGGTGGTTGAGAAGGATCATACCCATCTTTTTCACATGAAAGTGGTTTCACATGATGAAATTGGCCAGGTAACGGAATCATGCAATAAATTGATCGATGAGCTCTACCATCTGAGAAATAAATTTGACCGTGCGATTGCTGATAAAGTGGTTGATATTCATCGTGCTAGGGAACAGGCGGATACGGCCAATAAGTCCAAATCAGAATTTTTGGCTAATTTATCCCATGAACTGCGTACCCCGGTGCATGCCATCATTAATTTCTCTGAATTCCTAATCAAAGAAATGAATACAATGCCCAAGGCCCAGGCAGAAAAATATCTGCGTAATATGTTTGCTAGTGGTAATCGCCTGATCAGTTTATTAAACAATTTACTCGATTTGTCTAAATTTGATCTTCACGGCGTTGATTTCGATATGGAAGATAATAATCTCTGGTCAATTGTGAATATTGCGCTGGAAGAACTTCATCCCCTGGTTCTTGAGAAAAAAATCATGATTCAGATTGAAAAACCAGTCATTCCAACCATGCTGGAATGCGATTCGGAGCGGGTTATTCAAGTTGTTTTTAATGTGCTCAATTTTGTTTTTGCCCTGAGCAGCGAAAACACCACGGTTAAAATTCAAATAGAAGATGCCAAGATTGAATCAATTCAGGCGTTGGCGATTGTCATTGCGGATACAAATGCACCACTAGCTGCTAGCGAAATGGAGAAAATATTCGAAAAGTTTTCTTCCAATGCCTTAATTAAAAGCGGAAAGGGGCTTTTGAGTATCGGATTATCGATTGCCAAAGAAATAGTGACCAGCCATCATGGTAGTATCGGTGCGTTTGCCAATGAGATTGGCGGCACAACCTTTAAAATTGTGTTTCCTCTCCATCAACCTAAAAAGAGCGGAGAGCTAGCGTAATGTATCAGGATGCGATTAAGATATTAGCTGTTGATGATGAGATGATGAATCTTGATTTAATGGAACATATACTGATTAAGGCAGGTTATCAGGTTCACTCGGTAGGCTCCGGTGAACTGGCACTTGATTATCTGCAAAAATACCCAGATGAAGTTGATTTGGTTTTACTCGATCGAATGATGCCTGGTATGGATGGTATGGAAGTTTTGCAGCGAATCCATAAGCATCCTGTCCTACGCGACATGCCGGTCATTATGCAGACGGCGGCAGTAGGGGCCAAGGAAATCGAAAAAGGCATTTCTCAAGGGGCGTATTATTATCTGACCAAACCGTTTCGCGAAGATATGTTATTAGCGGTCGTCAGTTCAGCTTCAGAGGCTGCGCGGTATCGTTTGAAACTTAAAGAAACCATTCAAAACAGCATAAAAGAATACAGTACGAAATATGGTAATCACTATGAGGTGAAAACCTTTGAAGATGTACAGGCATTATCTGCCGTTTTATCGACCTATTTTTCTCAACAGCAAAATGCTTCAATTGTGCTGTATGAATTAATGCTCAACGCTCTAGAGCATGGTAATTTAGGTATGGGATATGATATCAAAAAGAAAACGGTAACAGGAAATGTGTGGCGTGAAGAAATCGAACGCCGCCTGAATTTGCCAGAAAATGCGCCTAAAACGGTGAATGTAACCATAGATAAAACAACGGACAAGGTTGTGGTCACCATTACCGATCAAGGCAAGGGGTTTGATTGGAGTAAATGGATTCATTTTGATCCACATCGCGCAACCGATGTGAATGGCCGGGGAATTGCTAAAGCACATATTATGGGAATGAAGTCGATTGAATACATCGCTCCTGGTAATCAAGTACGCTGTGAAATGACGATTCCAACGCATGAAAATACCGAGTCTGGCCACGTAAAAGTGTCATAAGTGCCACGTTAATCCTTGTTTTATAAGGATTTTAGGTTTTTAGTAGATTTTTTCTGGTATATACCGAGCATTACAGGTATAATGGCATACATTATATGTTTTCAAAAAGGTATATCCAATCCAATGCGACTTGAAGGTTTAGATTCAGTTATTATTTCCGGGAAAGAAGTATTACCAATTATCGAAGGCGGGAAAGGGATCGGTGCAACGAATGGAGTAAGTGCAGGTGCATTTGCTAAAGCAGGTGCAGTCGGTACGTTTTCCGGTGTGAATCCCGATAGTTACGATGCCGATGGTAATCCTAGCCCAGTAGTGTATCGCGGTACTACCCGTAAAGAACGCCATGACGAGTTAATCGCCATGGGGATTCAAGGTGGTATAACCCAGGCTAAAATTGCCCATGATATGTCGGGTGGTAATGGTCGTATTCATATAAACGTGCTGTGGGAAATGGGTGGCGTAGAGCCAATTTTACACGGAGTATTACAAGGGGCAAAGGGGCTTATCCACGGTATTACCTGTGGTGCTGGGCTGCCTTATAAAATCATTGAATTTGCATCCGAGTATAACGTATATTATTACCCTATTGTTTCGTCGATGCGTGCATTTAAAGTGCTGTGGAAACGTTCTTACCATAAATTGCCGGAGAAATTAGGTGGTGTGGTGTATGAAGATCCATGGTTAGCGGGTGGCCATAATGGTTTATCCAATAGTGAAGATCCTCGCCGTCCTGAAGATCCGTTTCCGCGTGTAGCCGAACTCCGTAAATTTATGAATGAAGTCGGATTGCAGCATGTGCCGGTTATTATGGCGGGTGGTGTATGGCGACTGGATGAATGGCAGCACTGGTTGCGTAATCCAGAGATTGGACCGGTTGCGTTTCAATTTGGTTCACGTCCGTTGCTGACTCAAGAAAGCCCTATATCAGAACGCTGGAAGAAGCGGCTGCTCACTCTTGAAAGTGGTGAAGTATCCTTGCATCAATTCAGCCCAACGGGTTTTTATTCGTCGGCGGTTAGAAATACATTCCTGCGTGAATTAGAGGGACGTTCAGAGCGTCAAATTGAATTTAGGCCGGCAGCAGAAGGGGTGTTTACTGATTCGATCCCATTCGGTCCGCGTGCACGTCCTATTTATGTGACACCAGAAGATAAACAAAAAGCGCAGCAATGGATTCAACAAGGTTTTAATGAATTATTAAAAACGCCTTCATCAACCGTTATTTTTGTCAACAAAGACAAAGCTGATGAGATTATCAGCGATCAGATCAATTGCATGGGGTGTTTAAGTCATTGCCAGTTTAGTAACTGGAAAGACCATGACGAATACACAACCGGTAAGAAAACAGATCCTCGTAGTTTCTGTATTCAGAAGACCTTACAGAATATCGTGCATGGTGCAGATGTAGAGCATGAACTGATGTTTGCTGGGCATAACGCCTATCGTTTCTCTCAGGATTCGTTCTACGAGCAAGGTTTTGTTCCAACGGTTAAGCAATTAGTCGACCGCATTATGGCAGGTGAGTAGGAGTTCGTTCATGACGTGCCTCGCTGTTGTGGTAGCTGCAGGGAGGGGGACACGCTTTGGTGGCGATATTCCTAAGGCTTATGCGCTCATTCAGAATACGGCACTCCTTCGTAGAACACTTGAGCATTTATTGGCCATCCCTGAAATTGATAACATACTGGTTGTGATTCATGCTGATGATTACGGTCGATACTCAGATTGCGTAGCGGGACTAGGCAACAGAGTTTTAGAACCTGTATTGGGTGGCGAAACCCGTCAGGATTCGGTGTTAAATGGTTTGAAGGCTGCCGAGCTTTATTCACCCAACGAGGTATTAATCCACGATGCAGCGCGTCCGTTTCTATCTGCGGTGGTGGTTAAACGCTTGCTTGGTGCGCTAAAACAAAGTCCCGGAGCGATTCCTGCCCTTGCGGTACGTGATTCGCTGGTCAAGACTTCAGCATCTGGTGAGATAGAAGCTGTATCACGCGATGGGGTATGGTCTGTACAAACACCACAAGCCTTTCATTATAAAAGCATTTTAGATGCACATCAAAAAATAAGAGACAATCATTATACGGATGATGCGTCTGTATTTCAGGCTGCTGGATATTCTGTTACGATTGTTGATGGTGACTCAAGGCTATTGAAAATCACAACCAGGGAGGATGTAACAATGGCAGAAGCATTGATTCAATCACAGCAGGCATCCTCTGTTGTACCTGACATGCGTGTAGGTACAGGGTATGATGTTCACCGATTATTACCAAAATCCCAATTAAATAATAAGCCTTTGATTATCTGTGGAGTGACCATTCCATTTGATTTCGCGTTGGAAGGACATTCCGATGCTGATGTTGGACTGCATGCGATAGTTGATGCGATTTTGGGGCATTGGGAATGGGGGATATCGGCGAACATTTTCCGCCTTCGGATCCGCAATGGAAAAACGCCGATTCACGTTTATTTATGGATTATGCAAAAGAACGTTGCCTGGAAAGAAACGCTATCATTCAAAATATAGATGTTACGCTTATCTGTGAGCAGCCAAGGCTCGCTCCCTACAAACAAACGATGGCCAATGCGGTTGCTGCGATGTTGGATATTGATACTACCCGAGTGAACATCAAAGGAAAAACCAACGAAAAGTTAGGATTCCTTGGAAGGAAGGAAGGAATCGTTGCTCAGGTTTCTGTTCTTATTATAAGAGCTATTTAAAAATAAAAACTTACCCTTGCATCCGTCATATTCTTTAGGCTATGATGGGTTATCATTTAGCTTATTATGTAGTTATGAAAATCGGAATTTATCCCGGGACGTTTGATCCCATTACCTATGGCCATATGGATATCATTAAGCGGTCGCTTAAATTTGTCGACCGCCTGATTATTGCGGTGGCAGCGGATATTCCGAAAACGCCAATCTTTAGTTTAGATAAACGCACCGAGCTGGTTAATCTGGAGATGCAGCCTTTTCAGCATCGGGTTGAGGTAAGAAGTTTTAATGGTTTACTAGTTAATTTTGCCAAAGAAGCCGGTGCTAGTGTTATCATCCGTGGATTAAGGGCTGTTTCGGACTATGAATATGAATTTCAAATGTCCTGCATGAATGCCAGATTATGTCCAGATATTGAAACCCTGTTTTTACCAGCCTCGGAACATACGCATTTTATTGCTTCTCGTTTTGTTAAAGAAATAGCTCGCCTGGGAGGGGATATTACTGGTTTAGTATCACCGCGTATTGGGCAGGAGCTTAATTCGTTTTATGCAGATAAAAAGTTATTATAGGTTTTTAAAATATGTCGTTTATTCATCATGCTAATCGTGTCGCTTGTATTATTGGAATGACTCTGCTTGTCAATGGATGTGCAGGCGGTCCAGGCCAATACACAAATAAGTGGTTTCATCAGAGCAAGAGCTATGATCATGAAAAGGCGTTTCAATCATGGTTAAAAACGGTGCGTCCCGATGCTATTTATCAAGGAGTATCTCCTAAGACGGTTGATCAGGCATTCAGCCAGATTCGCTACCGTGATGATATTATTGAACTGGATCAAAAACAGCCGGATGTAACGCGGACGTTTGACCAATATATAAGTTCAACGGTGAGTCCTGCTAAAATAGAGAAAGCGCGCCAGGCTTATGCGGATAACAAATTGCTTATTGATGATGTGAGTCGCCGCTATGGTGTGCAGCCACAATATATTGTTTCTTTATGGGGTGTAGAAAGCAATTTTGGTGCAAATATGGGAAAATTTCCAGTGGTTGAATCCTTAGCTGTGCTTGCATTTGAAGGGCGTCGCCGTGACTTTTTTAAAGGTGAATTGATTAATGCCCTTAAAATTTTAGATCAAGGCGATATCGGTTTTGACGATATGAAAGGATCCTGGGCAGGCGCCATGGGACAAACGCAATTTATGCCTTCAAGCTTCTTCAGTTATGCAGTTGATTTTAATAAAGACGGCAAAAAAGATATCTGGACCACCAAAGATGACGCATTTGCTTCGATTGCCAATTACTTGAGTAGCCTAAATTGGAATCGTACACTGAGTTGGGGTAAGCAAGTAAAGCTGCCTCAGGACTTTAATTATGACCAAGTGGGCTTAACCCAGGGTAAAACGGTGAGAGATTGGAAAGAGCTGGGAGTAAAGGATAGCGATGGCTCGACGCTTGATGGCAATGTAGATACTCAAGCGTGGATCGTTGTGCCCGATAAGGTGCGTACGCCGGAGAGCAAAGCCTATTTAGTCTATTCTAATTATAAAGTGATCATGAAGTGGAATAAATCTACCTATTTTGCAACCTCCGTTGGATTGTTGGCTGATGCGGTTGCAAACCACTGAATTATCAAGTAATAAAGAAGGTCTATAATTGGAGTAGTGAGTATGAATAGACGTCTATATGGAATATCTTCATGGCTGATGTTGGCTTCTGTTGTTTGCGTTACAGGCTGTGAACATTCAACATATAACGTGATGAACAAATCCTATAAGGTTGGCCAACCGTATCAAATCAGTGGCAAATGGTATTACCCCAAGGAAGATTTTTATTATGACCAGGTGGGAACCGCTTCGTGGTATGGGCCTGGCTTCCATGGCAAAAAAACGGCCAATGGCGAGGTTTATGATCAAGAAGGCTTGACAGCTGCCCACGCGACCCTGCCTTTACCGAGTGTCGTTAAAGTAACCAATTTAAGCAATGGCAAATCGGCCATCATCCGTGTAAATGACCGTGGGCCATTTAAGGATGAACGTGTGATTGATCTTTCCTCTGGATCGGCGAAGGTTCTTGGCATTAAAGAAAAAGGCACACAAAAAGTAAGAGTGCAATTTTTGGCGGATGATACCTACCAGCTCCTGCAAAAATTGGGTATTGAACATCCGCAGTTGGCGGCCTTGGTAACGCAAGGTAAGCAAGGATTTGATGTTGCGGATGCGCGTCCTTTAAAAGCGCAGTCCAATGAGCCGCCGGTTGAAAGTGATGTGTTAAAGGAAGCTGAACCGATGACAGTTCCACAGGTCTCTGGAGTTGCAGAAGAAAAACTGCCTGATCTTCCTAACCCTGGCAGTGAGAGCGCCGAAGGCAAGCAGACGAAGGTAAGATCGGAAATTCAGCCAGCAGCCTTTAAGGTAGCTGAGATACGTGGTCATCCACAAGGTAAAGCAGGCGATTTCTATATCCAGATAGGTTCATTTAAAGATCAGGGCAATGCGCTCGGTATTGTTAAGCGCCTTGAGTCGGTTGCTTTAACGCAAATGTCGACAGCTGAGGTCAATGGACAGGTAACTCACCGTGTAAGAATTGGGCCTATCGATAATCAGGATCTGGCCAATATTTTACTTAAAAAAGTGGCACAAAAAGGCTATAAAGAAGCTAAGATTATCCGCCAACCCTACTAATCAATAGGTATACTATGAGACGCTTTCTTACTCAAACCATTCTGGTAACTCTTCCGGTGGTTCTCTTTGCTAATCAGGCAATGGCATTTGATACCAACGCCAAACAGGCTTTGATGATTGATTATAATACGGGTGCTGTATTATTAGAGAAAAATTCTCAACAGCAAATGACTCCGTCTTCGATGAGCAAACTAATGACGCTTTATATGGTGTTTGAGCGTCTTAAAGCTGGGAACTTAAAACTAACCGATACGTTGACGGTAAGCGAGAAAGCATGGCGGATGGGTGGTTCTAAAATGTTCGTTAGAGTCGGGGATCAGGTTAAAGTCGAAGATCTTATCCGTGGGATTATTGTACAGTCCGGTAATGATGCATGCGTTGTCTTTGCTGAAGGGCTTATGGGAAATGAAGCTGCTTTTGCTGAAGCCATGACTAAAAAAGCTCAGGAAATTGGTTTAACCGATAGTCATTTCGCGGATGCTTCGGGGATGCCAGATCCGAAACATTATATGACTGCGCGTGACTTGGCGATTCTGGGCCAACGGATAATCGGTAACTTCCCGGAATATTACCATTATTTCTCGGAACTCGAATTTACTTATAACAATATTACCCAACCTAACCGTAACTTATTGCTGGATCGCAAGTTAGGCGTGGATGGCTTAAAAACCGGACATACCGAGGATGGTGGTTTTGGTATGGTGGTATCGGGTAAGCAGGGTGAACGCCGTTTGATTTTAGTGCTCAATGGCCTGTCGAGTATGTCTGAGCGTGCCCATGAAGCTGAATTGATCATGCAGTATGGCTTCCGCAATTTTGATGATAAAACGATCGCTAAGGCAGGGCAACCGATTGATAAGGTTGATGTCTGGTATGGAAAGGATAAAGAAGTTCCCTTGGTGTCCGCTAGGGATTTAACAATTTCATTCCCCATTCAATTCAAGGATTCTATGAAATTTGAATTGAAAGCTAAAGGACCCGTTCCTGCACCGATTAAAAAAGGTGACCATTTGGCTGATTTAGTAATTACTGTTCCCGATATGGGGGTGCAGACGGTACCGCTTGTTGCTGGCAACGATGTTGAGCGCTTATCCTGGTTTGGGCGTCTATTCAGGACGGCTAAATATAAATGGTTTAAACATTAAAATTATCTGCATCTTTCCACAAGATTGAGTAATAGTGGATAGAATAACCTAATGACAGCATGCTGCCTTCACACCTCCCCGGCCTTCGGCCCCTCCTCCACCGAGAGCAGGGGCAGATTCATGCCCTCTTTGGCATGAATCTGGGGTGGGGAAGGGGCTCGATAGGGAGTAGCTCGATCAATCAATCAAAAATTATATTAGGCACCACTGCTTGAAATGGGCAAGAAAGCCCCTATATTTAATGAGAATCTTAAAGAGTTAAATCGTAATCTAGACCGATTTAGGGTCGTTATATGATGCCATTCTCTTTAATTATTATCTATATAAAGGAGCTTTTCTATGGTTACAGAAACACGCCGTTTTGATGCAGAAGTCGGTAAAGTATTGCAGTTAATGATCCATTCCCTTTATACCAATAAGGATATTTTCCTGCGGGAGTTGGTTTCTAATGCTTCTGATGCGTGCGATAAATTGCGGTACCAATCACAGACTAAACCTGAATTATTAGGGGATAATCCAGAACTTAAAGTCATTGTTTCTGTAGACAAAGATAACAAAACAGTCAGCATCGCCGATAGTGGTATCGGTATGAGCCATGATGATTTGGTTGAAAATTTAGGAACCATTGCCCGTTCGGGTACCCAGGCCTTTATGGAGCAATTAAGCCAGGGGGGGGATGTGCAGTTAATTGGCCAGTTTGGTGTGGGGTTCTACTCTGCCTTTATTGTGGCGGATGAAGTCACCGTCATTAGCCGGAAAGCCGGTGAGGATAAAGGATGGGTCTGGAAGTCCGACGGTAAGGATGGTTTCACCATTGAAGAAGCGACAGGTACCGTTGAACGGGGAACCACCATTTTACTTAAAATCAGGGAATCTGAGAGTGAGTATCTGGATGCGTTTCGTCTAAAGCACATTATTACCACCTACTCTGACCACATTACACTACCCGTGAGTTGGAAGGATAATGATGGTAATGTGGAAGTGGTCAATAGTGGCGCTGCTCTATGGAGTAAGCCAAAGTCGGATATCACTGAGGAACAATATACCTCCTTCTACCGTCATGTGTCACATGCGGTGGATGAGCCTTGGTTAACGTTACACAATAAAAACGAAGGCAAAATAGAGTTTACCAATTTATTATTTGTGCCCAAACGCCGCCCATTCGACCTGTTTCATCCCGATCGTAAATGTCGGGTAAAACTCTACGTTAAAAAGGTATTCATCACAGAGGAGGGAGTTGATTTAATCCCAGCCTATCTTCGATTTGTTAAAGGTGTGGTTGATTCACAGGATTTGCCTCTTAATATCAGCCGTGAGACGTTGCAGCATAATAATATGATCCAGGCAATCAAGCGTACCGTTACTAAAAAAATCCTCAATGAACTAAATAGCAAAGCACAATCTGATACGGAGGCCTTTAACCAGTTTTGGCAGCATTTTGGACCCGTGCTTAAGGAAGGATTATGTGAGGGAGGGGATACCGAAATCCGCGAGCTAATTCTCAAAACCTGCCGCTTTTACAGCACCAAATCTTTGGATAAGCTCATCAGTCTCGAAGAGTATATTGGTCGTATGAAAGAAGGCCAGAAAACTATTTATTACCATTTAGGTGAAAATAAAGACACACTAGCCAGTAGCCCGCAGTTAGAAGGATTTAACAAGAACGATATCGAAGTGCTGCTATTTACTGACCATGTTGACGATTTTTGGGTGAGTGTGGTACATGATTACCAGGACAAAGCCTTTAAATCAGTTACACGTGCCGGAATTGATACTGAAGAAATCGGTAATGAAACTCAGCAAGACGATGATGATGATTATGAAATTGCCCAAAATGAAAAACATAAACATAAAAAAGAAGAAGCCAAAGATCCACTCTGGGTTGAGTTCGTGGATTTCTTAAAAGCAGCCTTAGTTGGCAGGGCAGGGGATGTACGTGTCTCTAAAAAATTGGTGGATAGCCCTGTATGTTTGGTGGTTCCTGAAGGTGGCATGGATATGCGGATTGAACGCTACCTGGTTGACCAGCAGCAATTGCCGGGAATGACAGCCAGGATATTGGAGATCAATACGGGCCATCCGATGGTGCAGTGGATCGACGAACAACGCAAACAAGGTAATACCGAAGCTGCAACTGATTTAGCCAAGTTGTTATTCGACCAGGCTTGTATCAATGAAGGTGAGCAGGTTGCCAATCCTACGGAATTCAGTAAACGGTTGAATCATTATTTGATGAAGGCGCTGTCAGCGTAAAGAATATGCTGTAGATCCTGCGCTCGCAGGGGGTGGGCGTTTGTTGGTTCCTTTATGTTAGATCATTCATGGCATTTTGCTTAGAGTGATTAGGTTTAGGAACCAACAATATCATCGGGGGCGGGGGGCTACTATACTGAGTGAACGTAATCGTGACGCCCCTAACAGTCTGACATGACAGACAGAACACGCAGAGCTTCTCACTCAACGTTAAACGTATGGTTAAGGTGTTTGAATAAGATTATTGTTCTTACGGTTATCGTTTTTCAGACAGCCAAACAGCCACGTGGATCTGCTTCAGCAATTCCATTTTCAGGCTAGCGTCTTCATACATGGTTCATGTCTAGCTATAAATTTGTTGCATAATATTGCAGAATATGTAATACGTTATCTGCCCGCCGCTTTCAATAATCATTGGAGTTTAACACGTGATGTTGATTAGTATGCAGCGGCGTTTAGTGCTGTGGATGCCCGTTTGGTTAGCCGTTGGTATTATCCTTTATTTTCAATTACCTGCAGCATCGCTCTATTTCCCGACACTTGAATCGATAATGAGTATCGGGCTTGGATATCCCTTATTATGGGGTACTTATAGGAGTTTAGCTCGAAGCAACTGGCATGGCTCGGTTTATATCAACCATGGAATACTTATTGTTTTGTGCGTATTAGCAGGGTTTCATATGTGTGCGCTGCGAACCTATATCGTTGCAGCGCCGATGATTGAGAATCCGTCCTATCGCTCGCTCGCCATGGACGGGATTGTGGTTGATGAGCCTATGGATAGTTTATCGACGTTGAAAGTTAGAGTCGTCTCTTTGGAGACCTATGCTCAAGAGCGTCTGCCCGTTTATGTGCGTCTACATCATAAACAATCACCCCTATTGGTTCATAAAGGGGATCATATACGCTGTACTGTAACATTACTCCCGCCTTCGCACCCGTTAATTCCTGGCGGGTTTGACTTTTACCGCTATGCTTTTTATCAGCAATTAGGAGGTATTGCCTTTGCCAAGGGGCCGATTGAGATCGTGCAATCTCCGCTTCTTAAAGAATGGGATCAACGATGGGAGCTTCGTATTAAAGATCATTTCTTTACGGTACTTGGCAAAGACAAAGGGGCTATCGCCTTTGCTTTGTTGTTAGGGGATACCCGAGGTATTGATGATGAATTGATGAATGATATCAGGCAGGTGGGCCTTGCCCATTTGATGGCGATATCTGGGCTTAACATGGTATTGGTTGGATTAGGTGCTTACATGTTGGTTCGGCGTTTGTTGTGTCTTATTCCCGATCGAGGAAGTTGGAAGTGGAAACAAATCATGGCAGCATTCATAGCCATAGTTGCCAGTGGTATTTATGTCTGGATGGTTGGATTTGCGGTTTCGGCATTTCGATCATATTTGATGTTAGTACTGTTTTTTATAGCGTGTATCGTCAATCGTTTCGCCGATTCGATGACGTCCCTTTCTGCTACAGCTTGTTTTATATTAATCGCATGGCCAGAAGAATTATGGGATCCTGGTTTCCAAATGTCGTTTGCAGCAACCCTTGGTCTTATTGGTTATTTTGAGCACCGCCGTGAAAAGCGTAAGATGGCTGCATTGGCAATGGAACACAACCATCTTTTCCTGCGTTGTATTTCGTTTCTTTTCAATGAAACAACCATGATGCTCATCACGACATTACTGGCAAGTCTCGTGACTGCTCCTTTTTCGATTTACCATTTTCACCAATTATCCGCCTATACACTAATGGCGAATATGATTGCTGGGCCACTCGTTGCCTTATGGGTGTTGCCTTTACTTATCATTGCAGCGTGTTTGCCATTTCCACCAGTAGATACCTTTTTAATATTATGGGCAGATAAAGGGATTATGTTACTTAAGAAAACGATTATCGATATATCCGCATGGCCCAAGGTGCATTGGCATTTATACCCCATGCCCACAATCGCTTTTGCAGCCTATATAATCGCTATGATCAGCTATTATTGGGGGCCTCGAAACAATAAAATGCCGGCTTTAGCCTGCTGCATGATCGCAACGCTTGTCTGGTGGACGGCGCAACAGCCCGATATTATTTTAGGAGAACCATCAATGAAGCAATTTGCGGTCATTGATTATCTGGGCCATCATCTTTTTGTGCATGATCCAGTTCGTCAGGGATTCGCTACACAGGCATGGCAGCAATTTTTAGGGTTGGATGATATCCAAGCTATGTCTACAAAGGCATTCGATAATCAGGTGATGTCCTATCAATGTGACCAGGATCAGTGTTCGATAAGGAAGGCAGGGCAACACATTGTGATTGTTAAACCAGGTGTCAAAGAAGCGTTGGATTGTCCCAAAGAAGCTGATGTGATTGTCAATTATTCCTATCCCTTTATGCGCTGCCGTCATCAGCAGCGTTTGTTTAATCGCAATGATTTATGGGATGGAGGAATTAAAACACTCACTATAAACAAAAGAGGCGTAACTCTAAGTTACGCCTCTTTTCGAGAATCAGAAGGAACCGCTCATTAAGCAGCTTCTTCCAACGTTTCAAATTCACCAATTTTAACAGAGTCTGGAGTAATAACTTCCAGTCGTAGTCTTTTTGGCAGCATGCCGACTTTGATGGCATATGAAATGACACCATTGGCATAATCCCGATTAACTTCAGGAGCTTCCTGAGTAACCGCATAGCTGTAAATTTCGTTCACAAAATAATCAACGAGATCTTTCGTAACACGGAAGTTCTTTTCTGTAAGCACTTCTTCAACCGTCTTAATCACATTACGGTACAGATCGCCATTGTAAGGCAAAGAAGGTTGCTTAGGCATATAAGTAGGAGTCATTTTAAAAGTACTCGCTGCGCTTTCATCACCTAATAAAAGGTAAGAGGGCGATACACCCAGCACTTGTGAAATTGCTTTCAATTTATCAAGCTTCCTGCTTTTTCCATAAAGGAAGTTATGAACAGTGTGCGGATTTAACCCCGCAGCTACGGAAAGTTCTTTAGGCTTCCAGCCTTGGTTCTCCATTTCTTCACGTAGACGATTTGCAATATCAACCATAAAAATTACCTTAAGTGGTTATGCCATGTTACCATTTTCGCCTGTATTATATCTGGTTTATGGTGAATGTAAACAAAAAAACACCATTCCTAAACACAGCCAATGATAATTAAAGTGAACACCATGGTTTTATTATATAAAGATCAAGTTCTATTATAAAATAGAACCATAGTGTAGAAAGTTATAGACCAATCTCAACCAAAAGTCGCCGCTTTTTCGCCTGTCAATGTTAACCCTAGGTTAAGTTTTTGGAAAACTGTTGCAAAAATACTACAGTTTTTGGGGGCGAAAAAAGGGGCAAATGTTGCATTTTAATGAAAAAATGGCTATAAATCAGATGGTTGTGGCTATTTAGCTTAAGGTCGCGGTTTTCTTAAATAAAACTTCGGTAGTTTTAGTAATTTAAATTCTGCCAATCTGGGCCAACACCTATCTCGACAGTAAGGGGCACTGAGAGTGAAATTACATGCTCCATAATCTCTATGACCAATTGTTTTGTTTGATTAATTTCAGATTCAGGTACTTCTAATAATAACTCGTCATGAACCTGTAATACGATTTTGGAGCTCAATTTTTTCTCAATGATTGCCTGATGTAAACGGATCATTGCTTTTTTAATGATGTCGGCGGCCGTTCCTTGAAGGGGAGCATTGATAGCGGCCCGTTCTGAAAAATTCTTCAGATTGGGGTTGTTACTGTTAATATCCTTTAGGTAGCATCGGCGCCCCCATAAGGTCGTAACATAGTGATTCTGTGACGCTTGTGCTTTGGTTACTTCGATATATTCGGCAATACCTGGATAGCGGTTAAAATAGGTTTGGATAGTGCTTGCAGCACTGGTACGGTCGATCTTTAATTGATTAGCCAGGCCAAAAGCACTTAACCCATAGATAATGCCAAAATTAATGGCTTTAGCGTGGCGACGCAGTTCGGGAGTTACGTCATCAAGCTCAACTCCAAAAACCTGGCTAGCGGTCAAGGTGTGAATATCCTGGCCTTCTTTGAGGGCCTTCTCTAATGTTTTTATACCAGCCATACAAGCCAGTAACCGCAATTCGATCTGTGAATAATCTGCCGAAATGAGGACGCATCCAGGTTGCGCTACAAATGCAGCTCGGATTTTCTGGCCTTCCTCGGTTCGTATCGGAATATTCTGAAGATTGGGATCATGAGAACTTAATCGGCCTGTAGACGTTGTTGCCATAGCAAAGACGGTATGAATACGGTTATGGTTCATACGTACTTTTTTAAGAAGCGCATCGGCATAGGTTGATTTCAATTTTGATAAATGCCGCCATGCCAAAACCGAATCAGCAATTTCATAGCCTTGGAGAGCAAGGTCTTCCAGAATTTCTGCGTGGGTGGGATAAGCGCCAGCTTTGCTTTTCTTCTTTGCCCCTGGAAGATTAAGTTGGTCATACAGAACCTCACCTAATTGTTTGGGGGAGCCAATGTTGAAGGTGGTGCCTGCAAGTTCAAAAATATGCTTCTCGAGGGTGGCGATTTTTAAAGTCAGGTCGGAAGAAAGAGCCTGTAATTGTTGCGGATTAACACAGATGCCTGTTGTTTCCATGTCGTAAAGCACAAAAGCAAGTGGCATCTCAATACGAGTAAAAAGTGTCCATTGTTTATTTAAGATAACTTGTTCTTTTAATAAAGGGTAAATGGTGGCGATTGCTAAGGCATCCTGGGCTTTTTGGCGTGATGCCTCAAGACGTGTTTCTGATATATCAGGTGTCATAACCCAGTCTAGGGTATCATACAAAACGGAAAAACGCGTTTTAAGACTATCCAGATCATGCTCGTACAGACCAGCACTGCTTATATAAGAAAGTAATTCAATATCATGAATGGCATGGATGGTTGTTCCTGCTAATCGATGGAGTATCAACTTTACATCGTGAGCATATTTTAAAATAGCAGCATCTTCCAGGAGGCGACTTAATTGCTCGTTGGTAATAGCAAAATTCAAATCGGAAATGTCAGGTGATTCCTGCGGTACACTGAGCCAATCGATCTGGCCAGTGGCTACTTCTGAAGAGGGGGTACGATAGGAAACATAATACGATTTATGTAAAGGACTGGCAAATGCGATGCCCATGATGGTTTCATCCTGGTAATCAAGAGAAATGGCAGTTTGACCGCATTCCTTCAGATGTTCCAGACATTGTTCCCAGTCGGCGTTGGTCTTGATATACGATAAGGTTGGTACGTGCTTAGGGCCCTGATTAAATGTGCCAATGCTCATGGTATGTTGGGTGATCGAAACCGGAGAATGAGATGCTGTGCCTAAGAGTGACGAGCCTGTACGTTTGTGTACCCGTTCAGCTAATGATCTAAAACCTTGTTCTGCCAAAAAAGACTCTAAGCGTCCTACTTCAGGTGATTGAATTTTAAACTGTTCTGCATCAAATTCGATGTCCATCTGTGTATGAAGTGTAACTAGTTTCTGTGAAAGCAGCGCATTTTGATGGTGGTCAAAGAGGGTTTGTTTGCGTTTAGGTTGCTTGATTTGATCCAGATGTTCGTAAATACCTTCCAGTGATCCATATTGATTCAGTAATTCGGCCGCTGTTTTAGGGCCAATTCCAGGTACTCCCGGGATATTATCAGAGCTGTCACCGGCAAGGGATAGGAGATCGCGCATCAAGGGTGGGTAGACACCATATTTTTCATGGACTTGCTCGGCTTTAACCCATTTTGATTTAAGGGGATCATAAAGAGAGGTTTGCTCATTAATAAGTTGAGTTAAATCTTTGTCGGAAGAAACTATCACCACTTCAATTCCTTGCTGATTTGCCTTGGTGGCCATGGTGGCAATAAGATCATCGGCTTCAAAACCTACCTGTTCGAGGACTGGAATATTGAAGGCTTCAACGGTTTTACGGATGAGGGGAAATTGCGGTACTAAATCTTCGGGAGCGGGGGGGCGATTGGCTTTATAAGCAGCATAAATATCGTGCCTAAATGTCTTTTGCCCAGCATCGAGGACTACTGCCAGATAGTCGGCATGAAGCTCTGCCAGTTGTTTTAACAGCATGTTGCAAAACCCATAAACAGCCCCCACCGGCGTGCCATCAGGCCTGGTCAATGGTGGGAGTGAATGGTAGGCTCTAAAAACAAATCCGTAGCCATCGATCAGGACAAAACGCTTAGGGGAATTCATGGACGCTCCACAAGGAATTTAGCACAGGCTAATACTTAAAGTAAGGTGTTGTCAACCGGCGAGGGAGGCTACATTCAAGTTTGAAGTGAAACACCCTAACATTTGAGCGTTGGCATAGGACAGTTATTTGCCATTGGGAAAGAAGGGGTAAATGGGATACTAAATATAACATTTATAATTTAACGTATCCAACACGAATTTCATAACAACACCTATAAATTCATGAAATCTGCGACAATTAACAAGATATCAAGATATCAAGATTGGTATGTTTCCCCGCAATAAACCTGATTGCGTGTTACTTTCGCTACGTATAGCCGTGCGTCGGCCTCAGTGAATAACGAATCCGCATTAATCGGTGTATTGGTTTTGGTATCAGCAACGCCGATGGATACGGTCACGTAGGCATTGCCATGGACTTCATCCTGGTAAAAGGCATGATGTGAGATTTTGCGGGCGATTCGTTCGGCTACCCAATAGGCATTTCGTACCGGTGTGTGTGGCAATATAATGCCGTATTCTTCGCCACCTAAGCGGGTTAGAATATCTTCCGGGGCGAGGCATTGTTGAATGATCTGTCCGACTTCGCGGATAACATGATCGCCTACGAAATGGCCGTAGGTGTCGTTAATTTGTTTAAAATGGTCGATATCAAT
This sequence comes from Alphaproteobacteria bacterium, assembly GCA_016722515.1. NCBI lineage: Bacteria > Pseudomonadati > Pseudomonadota > Alphaproteobacteria > Alphaproteobacteria bacterium. Next base: position 427,767 of record JADKJE010000001.1, on the reverse strand, counting down.
AACCATGATGGAGCAGGAATCATTCTGCTGGCTGATTAATGATTCGGATAATTTTTCGAAAAATAACCGGCGATTACCTAGGCCCGTTAAAGCATCCGAATAAGCCAGTTCTACCAGATGTTTGCGTGAATGCTCTTCTGCCTGGATTCGTCCGGTAATGTCACGCAAAGAACCCATAAGTCCTACGCAGTCGTTTTGCTCATTATAGATGGGCGCAGAAATATCGGAAAGCCATATATAGTTGCCTTGTTTGGTTTTAAGCAAGTGGTCAGCCTCCCACGATTTAAATGGCTCGTTTAACCGTTCTTGGAGAAATATCGAATAGTCAATGGTTTCCATCCGCTGATGTTTCAGTACCCGTGTTTCTTCAATGAGATGTGACAAGTCGGTTCCTAATAATTCATCGGCGTGATAGCCAGTGAGTCGGATAATCGCTGGGCTCATATGTGAAATTTTTTGGGTATGACTGTTAATCCGGTATTGGACATCAAACGGGGTGTTTGGTTGGAATGCTGCGGGTACAGCACGATGTACTGCGTCGTTGGAAGGATAGGTTTTCTTCTCCTCTAACGGCTTGTGATGCATAAGCCGATGAACCATATCTTGCAATGGTGTACCACATACCCAACGCATAGACGACTGTAAAAAATTAGGCTGTACCCGCATAAACCCCCCTATTCATGTAAGCGACTCATCGTTTGATTATCTATCAATCTAGAGTTAACTTACGTTGTTACGCTTCATACCTATGATTCAAGGCTAGCAAGTTTAGGGAAGCGTGGTCAAACAAATAGGATGCACTTTTTTTCCTCTGGGTTATCCACCGTATAAGGGGGGTATTTACACAGATGATCCACAGAGTTATCCACAATAGGCTGATTTTAACGTGTTGCCGCTGATTTCATGATTTATCTGCGAGTCAATATATGCTATATTGCGGCGATGTTGACTTGTACCCGATCCATTTCTTTTGATGCTGCGCATCGTATTATGAACCATGAAAGCCAATGCAAAATGGTGCATGGACATCGTTATACGATTGAGGCAACGTTTCAAGCTAAAGACCTCGATATGTTAGGGCGAGTGATTGATTTTGGGGTCATCAAAACCGTGTTAGGCCAATGGATACTCGACAATTGGGACCATACCATGATTTTATGGGAGGAAGACAAAGCCCTTGGAACATTGATAACCGAATCGATTGGCCAGAAAATATATTATCTGCCTACCAATCCCACAGCTGAGAATATGGCTTATTATCTGTTGCACAGCGTGTGCCCGTCATTATTTGGCGAAGCCGAAGCGCACTGTGTAAAGATCCGGCTCTATGAAACACCCAATTGTTATGCAGAGTGCGCGCTTTGGCTTCCTTCTTCCTGAAAAAAAGGAAGCCAGCGTGTAGTGCGTTTCTAGCGACCAAACGTTACTGTAATGGATGCTTTTTGAAGGGTGTTTTGATTGAGATTGTACCCAACCATAGCTCCTGAAGCATTGCTATCTAAATCTAACTTGGGTGTTTTAAGCGCGTATACCGTCACAATGTAATGGTGTGGTTTGTCGCCAACGGGAGGGCAGGCACCACCGTAACCAGTGCTACCAAAGTCGGTTCTGCCTTCAACGACTCCTTTAGGAAGCCTGGTGATGTCGCGGCTGACGCCCTGAGGTAATGCTGATGTGGTTGCGGGGATATTGAAGAGCGTCCAGTGCCACCAGCCGCTACCTGTTGGTGCATCGGGATCATAGACGGTCACTGCAAAGCTTTGGGTGCCAGTAGGGGCATCATGCCAGGAAAGTTGTGGTGAAATATTTTTACCTGCACAACCGAAGCTATTATAGACTTGATCCAGTGACATGGTTTTACCGTTTTTTACATCGGTACTGGTTACGGTAAAATCAGCAGCAAAAGCACTGCTAACCAAGCATGAAAAGGCGGCAAAGAAAATAGATTTTTTTAACATTAAGAAACCCTCCAGTTGTTTTTTATTTCTCACTAAAGTATCGCACAAAAAAGATGAGAATCAACCGCTTCAGGCTGAGTCTTGAAAAGTCCTTGTCAGTTAAGGCTTACGCTGGTAAAATTATGAACCTTAATTCTGGCTCTAAATCCTAAGAGTAATTGTATCCATATGAATCATAGCCCCAAACAATCTAACGCTTTCTACCCAGATGTAACCAGTAGTCCCGATTTTGTGGCGATGGAAAATGCCGTCCTGGCACAATGGGCTAAACAGGGAACATTCCTACAGTCCGTGAAAAACCGGCCCTCACATAGTACGGATGGGACGATTAATGATTACGTGTTTTACGATGGGCCGCCATTTGCCAATGGCCTTCCACATTATGGGCATTTATTGACGGGATTTGTCAAAGATCTAGTTGCTCGGTATCAAGCCATGAAAGGCAAACATGTAGAGCGTCGCTTTGGCTGGGATTGTCATGGTTTGCCAGCAGAAATGGCGGTAGAAAAGGAAATTGGTGTTTCGGGCCGTATGGCGATTGAAGATTATGGCGTTGATAAATTTAATGCGGCCTGCCGTACATCGGTACTTCGTTATACCAAAGAATGGCAGCAATATGTCACTCGCCAAGCGCGTTGGGTTGATTTTGATAATGACTATAAAACGATGGATAGCAGTTTTATGGAGTCGGTCATCTGGGCATTCAAACAGCTTTATAAAAAAGGCCTGGTGTACCAATCATTACGGGTGATGCCCTATTCATGGGCGTGCGAAACACCCTTGTCAAATTTTGAAACACGCTTGGATAATGCCTATCGTGAGAAAAAGAGTAAGGCCATTACAGTCGCATTTAACCTTAAACGTAAACCGGCGGCGATACCTGGGGAATATACGGCGTATAAATTGGTTGCCTGGACAACGACACCGTGGACGCTGCCATCGAATTTGGCCCTTGCAGTAGGGGTTAGTATTGATTATGCCTGCGGGGTAAAAGAAGGTGTGTGTTATATCATGGCTGCATCGGCAATGGGCAGAGCGGCTAGCGAATTGGGCATTGAACCGATAGAACCTGCGCTTGTTTTCAAAGGCGAAGCATTGCTAGGTTTAGATTATGATCCGTTATTTCCTTATTTTGCCAATACCGAAAATGCATTCAGGGTTCTTGCTGGGGATTTTGTGAATACCGATGAAGGAACAGGAGTGGTACATTTAGCCCCTGGCTTTGGTGAAGACGATATGGACGTCTGCAACCAGTATAAAATACCCGTGAAATGCCCCGTTGATAATGCTGGTAAATTTACGGACGAAGTTCCTGATTATGCGGGTATGCAGGTGTTTGAAACGAATGATCCCATTATTATACGTTTGAAAGAAATGGGAGCATGGTTAAAAACGGAACAATATATCCATAATTACCCGCATTGCTGGCGTACGGATACACCACTTATCTATAAAGCTGTGCCTTCGTGGTATGTGGCGGTGACTAAAATCAAAGACCACATGGTTGAATTGAATAAGAAAATAAACTGGATTCCTTCGCATATCCGTGATGGGTTATTTGGTAAATGGCTGGAAAATGCGCATGACTGGTCGATTAGCCGTAACCGTTTTTGGGGAACACCAATTCCTATCTGGATGTCGAATAATCCTAAATTTCCACGCATTGATGTGTATGGGTCGATGGCTGAATTGGAAGCTGATTTTGGGGTTAAGGTTACTGATCTGCATAAGCCGTTTATCGATACACTCACACGTGCAAATCCGGATGATCCCAGTGGTGAATCAATAATGGTGCGCGTGCCTGATGTGCTTGATTGTTGGTTTGATTCGGGGTCGATGCCATATGCGCAGGTGCATTATCCATTTGAAAATAAAGAGTGGTTTGAAGCTGGAAATTTTTCGGCGGATTTTATCGTTGAGTATGCCGCACAAACCCGTGGTTGGTTTTATACGTTAACAGTTTTATACACAGCGTTGTTTTATGATGCGCCGTTCAATGAGGCTAAATTACCTCCATTTAAAAACGTTATTTGCCATGGTGTGATCCTGGATGAAAAAGGACAAAAGCTTTCCAAGCGTCTTAATAATTATGCCGATCCTATGGAGTTGTTTGCTACCTATGGTGCGGACGCACTGCGTTGGTTAATGATATCATCGCCCGTCATGCGTGGTCAGGAGCTTTTGATTGATAAAGATGGCTCCATGGTGCGTGATACCTTACGTTTGGCGATCAAGCCGATTTGGAATGCGTATAACTTCTTTACTCTTTATGCCAATGCAGATGGAATTAAAGCGGAGTTTAGTAGCCATTCATCACATTTGCTTGATCAGTATATTCTATCAAAAGCACGGGAGGCCGTTACGCGAGTTGATTTAGCGCTCAGCAGCTATGACATTCCGCAGGCAACCCAAGCCGTGGAGCATTTCTTTGAAGTGCTGAATAACTGGTATATCCGTCGTAATCGTACGCGGTTCTGGAAAGAGGAAAAAGATCAGGATAAACAGGATGCCTATAATACGCTGTATACGGTACTTGAGACCATTTGCAAAGCGGCTGCCCCATTGCTGCCATTGCTGACGGAATCAATCTATCAGGGACTGCATGCGCATGAGGCTGATACGGGCCAAACCATCCATCTTACCGACTTTCCCGATGTATCGGCATTCCCATTAGCGCAAGCACTGGTTCGGGATATGGATAAGGTGCGTGATGTGTGTAATGCAGCGCTTTCAATCCGTAATACTGAAAATATCCGTATACGTCAGCCACTTACGGCTTTGACGGTGACTGGCAAAGGGCTGGCTGGATTAATGGATTACGCTGATATCATCCGTGATGAAGTCAATGTGAAGGAATTACGGTTAAGTGAAGCGATTGAACACGTGGCAACGTATAAACTTAAAATCCATTTTCCCATCGTTGGTAAGCGTGTGCCGGGAAAAATGAAAGATATCATTGCGGCAAGTAAGCAGGGTTTATGGCAACGCAATCAAGATGGTACTGTAAGTTTAGCCGGTGAAGCATTGCTTGCCGAAGAATTTGATTTGCAGCTTGAACCTAAAGATCCCAAAGGTATCCAGGTTCTGAGTAGCAATGATTCGTTAGTGCAATTAGATTTGGCTTTAACGGATGCCTTACGAAGGGAAGGGGTTGCCCGCGATCTCGTGAGGATGATCCAACAGGCACGTAAAGATGCTGGCCTCCATGTATCTGACCGTATCCAGGTAGCTATCGATACTCAGGATCAATCTGTGGTGCTGGCAGTGCAGGATTTTAATGATTACATTCGTGATCAGGTGTTGGCGAATGCGATTCAATTGCAGGCAATTGAGTCGTATACTCATCATGTGGATCAGGATGCAGAGGGGTTACAGTTGAGATTAGGCTTGAGTAAGGTCGCTTAAAAGAATCGTGGCACAGTGGAAAATGCGTATTGATAAAAACAGACAAGAGAGAACGCATGACCCAAGATTTTACTTTTCGCATATCGCGCATGTTTGACGCACCGCTAGCACTGGTTTGGAAAGCATGGACCCAAAAGGACATGGCCGGTAAATGGTTCGGCCCCAAAGGGTGTACAGTTACTTACAGCCGCTTTGAAATGGAACCAGGTGGTGAGTGCCGTTATGGCATGGAATTTTACGGTGCGAAAATGTACGGTAAGTGGCATCATCTCGACGTTGTTCCTCAGCAAAAACTGGTTTCTATTGTTTCGTTTACTGACAAAACGGGCGATACTATTATTGCGCACCCTGGCAAACCGGAGTGGCCAAGGCAAATATACTCGACTGTTACCTTTACTCAAAAAGGTAACAAGACAAAGGTCTTAATGGAATGGAAAGCCTATCATCCAACATCGCAAGAAGCAGAAATTTTTGCTCAGGGCAAAGAAAGCATGGATGGTGGTTGGGGTGGGTCTTTTGATCAGCTTGAGCAATACCTTGGCATACTCACCTCGCACAACGCGATTACACCGTATCTTATATTTGGTGGGCGTTGTCAGGAAGCAATTACGTTCTATGAATCGGTGCTAGACGCTAAGGTGGAAATGGTCATGCTGTTTAAAGATAGCCCCGAACCAACCCCACCAGACATGTTGCAGGCTGGTTTTGAAAATAAGGTCATGCATGCGAGCTTTGTTATTCATGGGACACGTATCATGGCATCCGATGGGTGCGATGATAAAACGCCTATCAGCGGATTTTTGCTATCGCTTTCGCTGCTTATGGGTGAAATTGATGTCATTTTCGCCAAACTGTCTGAAGGTGGAGATGTGCGTATGCCGCTTGCCAAAACATTTTGGTCGCCACGCTTTGGTATGCTCACGGATAAATTTGGGGTGCAATGGATGCTTATTGTGCCGGACGAATTGGCTTAAAGTGTTCGTCCCTGTGTGCGATCAGATGAAGGCGGTTGTTTATATTTATAGTTAAAGCAGATCTGTTTGATAGATTCATTTTTTATGAGGTTCAACGCTGTATTGCCTTGATTGTTGGTGATGGTGATGTCAGGTTTTGCTTCAAGCAAGCGTTGAACTGATTTGACGTTGCTATCCTTGATGGCGATATGCAAGGGAGTATTTCCTTGATCATTTTTTATGTTGACTAAGTTTGGATTATGCTTAATGAGCGTATCGATAGTTTTTTTCTTATTCTTTTGAATGGCATGATGAAGTGCTGTGTTGCCGGTTTTATCCTTAATGGATGGATCTGCTCCGTTATTAAGAAGTTGTTGGGTTGCTTTATCCTTTCCTTTGGCGGCGGCAAGGTGCAGTGGTGTACATCCAGACGTATTAACGCAATTAACGAGGGCATTATGTTTGAGCAAGTTTATAATGATCTTGGACATACCATTTTTGGCGGCGAGATGAAGGGGATACGTGTCATGGTGATTTACAAGATTAACGTTAGCTCCTCTTTCTATGAGTAACGCGGCAGTTTCTTTTTCTTCATGGTCGAGCGCCATGTGCAAGGCTGTATTGCCATGGGTATCCTGCTGATTAATCAGGTTAATATCGGTTCCACGCTTTAGAATGAATTCTATGTTAGCATCATTGCCTTCAATAGCGGCGTAATGTAGTGCAGTCCTTCCAAGGTTATCGGTGGCGTCTAGCAACGCTCCTTTGTCGATAAGTGCCTCTAATAGGTTGGTTCCTGAAAATTTTGCTGCGTAATGCAGGGGTGACAGATGATTTGGATTGCGTAGATTAATGTTTGCACCTGCCTCGAACATTATTCTGACCAACTCTGTATTGTCTTGTAATGCGGCTTCATGCAAGACTCCTTCACCGCTGCCGTTGAGCGCATCGGGATGTGCGCCGGCAGATAATAATATAGAAAGAGCACGCGTATTTTTAGAACTGACGGCTGTTGAAAATAGCATCCCTCCGTGTTGTTTCAGGTATTCTCCTGCCTTAGGCGAGCTGCAGAGTGATGTTAATAAATCATGATCTTCTTCTTGAATAGCATAGTGCATTTTCCATCCCAAAGAATCTGCGTTATAGCTCTGTAACATGTTAAAAATACCCTGATTTTTGGCAACTCTTGCTGCTTCAAGTGGAGTCTTTCCAAGATGTTTAGCTTGAATGTCAATCCCATAAGCAATGAATACTTCAGCAACACGATACTCACCCCATTGAATGGCTTGATGTAAGTAATTTCCTCTAGGGCCAGTTTTGTTGATATTGGCACCATGTTTGATTAGTAATTTTACATCCTTGGCTTTGCTTTTTTCAACTAACCAAGCCATAATGGGATAATCGCGTGTACAAGGGATTGAATCGGGATGCCTATCCGTTGTTTGCAGGAAGGTCTGAAGGCTATAATTTCTGGAATATAATTTCACTTGTTCCAGAGAATCAATATAGTTTTTGGCTTCATCCATCGTAATAATGCGTTGCTCAAGCTGATTACAAATAGGTTGTTTGAAAGGCTCTGCTAATATCGAACCTAATAATTTAACATAATCATCTCGGGATGCTTGCAAATAACGTATGGCTACTTCAGGTTTTTGAATCATTTCCTTGGGAGGGCGGATGACAAAGCGTTGGTTGTTAGGTAGGCATAAAATATGAGTTTCTGCTCGAATGATGGCATCTTCAAAAAGTTGTACATAAGGAGAATGGTTTTTGTTCTCTGTTAGTGCTGTTTGAATCCCTTCAATGTTTCCCTTCATAAGAGTTGGATACGATTTACTGCCGTGGATGATGAGTAGTGAACCTGAGGGCAAAAACTGGTAGTCAGGCATTGCAGCCCCAGCGAAGCAACTCCATAAATGGATATAAAGCTGAGAAGGGGAGGCTGTATTTTTATCTTTAGCAGCTAAGTCCGTAAGTATTTCAAAAAGGTATGACGTGCGTTTGTTGGTGTCATCAAGCAGATGAATGGTATGGGAACCCCTGGTATTAAGCGCATGCCCCCAGATGTCAATGCGAGTCGAGCCATCAATCTTATCCTTTAATTGTTCTAGACTTTTTTTAGAAACTAAGTTCTGGCCATTCCCCACCAATAAAATCGAGTCTGCGCCATTTCCTTTCTCCGCCCATTGGATGCAATGCTCTCTGAGACTTGAGATCAGATTTTCATTATGATCAGGGCCTACGATGATGACCCATTTATAAGGTTGCTTACCCATGATTTATTCTGTTTACTTAAATTTTATTGACTTTTTGGTGAATTTAATTAGTTTATAATTGGTTTTTCCGGTTTATAATGGAAATTATATCTTAAGGTTATTAATTAAATCTCTTTGTTTTATTAAAAGTATATTTATGAAAGCAGTAAATGTCTCGGATGATTTATCACGTATCATAAGATCGTTAGACGAAAATACTGCTAGTGACTTGGATTTATCCCATATGGCTTCCGCAGAGTCTTTTCATCTATTCTCGGTTGATGAGATGAATTGCCTCATCGACGCATTGCATCGAAACACAAGTGTGGTAACGCTATCATTAGCCAATCAAACGATTCTCGGATTAAACACAGACGATGGTTTGGATAGTTTTTTCGATCGATTGTTAGATTCAATGCACAATAAACGAGGCTTATCTAAGCTTAACATGGAGTCTTGTTCAATTGCGTCTATTGATGTAAAGCGTTTATTTAAACTTTTAAAGCAAGTGGCTCCACAACAGCAATTGCGCATTAATTTGCAACAAAATCAAATTTATGCGGATGATTTTATAATGTTGTTAAATAAATGTTCTAAAGCCGATATCCCCGCATTCTCCTCTTTGGAGATCAATCTCATGAGCAATCCGATTAGCCAACGGCGGGAAACTCAAACAGCTTTATCAACTAAAAAAATGGCGGAGGTAACGTCGATGATGAAAAAATTACCCGGCAACGTCACATTATTACATAGCAACAACCAGCTTAAAAGATCATTAGAATTATCGAACGTCTTGCCGCAGAAGGCGCCATCGATCATCTGATATGGGTAAGAGTACAGCAACAGGACTTATAGCGGACTCAAAATCGTTGCCCAAAATCCCAATTCTTGTAGAGCGAGCGGGATACTGAGGGAGTTAGATCCAAAATTTAGTTTAACCTAACAAGTATCATTAAAACTATTACCAGAGCTGTAAGCACCGAATATACGCTATTTTTGGGGGTGATGATGCTTATCGCATAACCGGTGTATATCCCTGGCCTTGGCTGGACTGGGCATTAATTTCCTGAATGGCTTTTTCAAGTGCTACGGTACGTTCAGGGTTGGTGGGGTGAGTTGATGTGCTGTAGATGGCATCGGGATGACGGACAGACATTCGTCGCCAAAATTGGGGGGCTACTCTAATATCATAACCAGCCATAGCGCTTAAATAAAGCCCGACATAATCGGCTTCTTTTTCCTGGGAAATGGAGGTGTGGTTGGCGGCATTACCATCGGCTTTGATATCACCCATGATTCCCATTTGTGTAAGATAGACAAAGGCATCAAAAAATCCTTCGGCAATTTTACCAGTATTGAAATTTTGGTAGGAAGTATGACTCAATATATTATGGGCATACTCGTGGCCGATGATCATGGCAAGTTCATGGTCGCTGGAAATAAAATCGAGCATAGCCGTGGTAATCGTGACGGCATTGCCTGTGGCATAAGCATTGATATCCTGATCAGGTTCAATATTAATCTTATAGCGGCAGGTTGAGGCATCGCTCCCTAATTTAGGACAAAGTACAGAGGCTGCCTGGGCGATGCGGGTATTAACGGAATTAACGTAGGATTCCTGCCGTTGATGTTCGGCGGCAATAAAAAGTTCCTGGCGCTTGGCTTCCGCTTTAATGTCGGAAGAGGTCAATTGCGGTGGCTTAGTCAGCGTTTGACTACACGCACTTAATGCCAGCAAGAGAGGTAAATTAAAAATCTTCCATTTTTTTATCATAAGCCATTCTACCATAAATCATTAAAAAAATCATATTTTTCAGTGGGTTCAAGAAAAAAAATTTTATAATAGAAGCATTTTCATGGGCTTTGGCACGTTTGGTACTTGTTATCTTTTGGGGGAGTGGTTAAAGTAGAAGACCATCCAAATCAACATAGGGGTTGTTATGGTTAATAAGCAAAAACAAGTAGCGGTGATTGGTGCAGGAGCCTGGGGCACGGCGTTGTCCGTTGCATTAACGCGAGCCGGGTGCCATGTAGTTATTTGGGCATTTGAAGAAGATGTCGTGCAGTCGATTAATCAAGCGCATGAAAATACCCGCTATCTTCCAGGCATTACATTACCCAATTCGGTAACGGCGTCTCATGATGTTGCGGTACTTGTGAATGCCGAGTCACTGTTTTGGGTTGTTCCTGCCCAGCATTTACGCAGTGTTGCAGTTAAAATGGCGATGGCCGATATCCCGAATCATGTATCGCATGTCATCTGCACTAAGGGTATTGAGAATAAAACCAACGCCTTGATGACGGAGGTTTTGGCTGAATCATTTCCTCTCCATCCTAAAGCTGTTTTAGCTGGTCCTAATTTTGCAGAAGAAGTGGCGGCAGGAAGCCTTGCGGCCACAACGATAGCATGTGACAATAACAAGTCGGCAGAGCGCATTGCTACCTTATTGCGAAGCAATGTTCTAAAAGTGACGACCTGTGACGATGTGGTGGGAGCGCAAGTGTGTGGTACGGCTAAAAATGTGTTGGCTATTGCTTGTGGGATATTAATGGGAATGGGGTATGGTGAGAGCACAAAAGCAGCGGCTATTACTAGCGGTTTTCATGAAATACAGGCATTGGTAAAAGCTAAAGGTGGCACAGGCTCGTCGTTGATTGAGTTTTCTGGAATCGGCGATCTGGTACTGACTTGTGGAAGTGCGAAGTCGCGTAATATGTCGCTTGGGTTCGCTCTAGGCAAGGGAGAGTCGCTTGAATCTCTCCTTTCTAATAGGCAATCGGTAGCGGAAGGAGTGGCTTCAGCGCTTTCGATTCATAGTATGACTGATGTTCTAGGAGTAAAGCTTCCGCTGTGCGAAGCTGTTTACCAAGTACTTTATAACAACGGGCATGTCGAGGATATTGCAAGGGCTGTGTTTAGTTAAGAGCTAAATGTTATCTGAGTTCACGTTATAGATTATTAAAATAGTGCATCATGGCAATAATAGACATTGACTGAGCAATTAACAGGGGAACAAGCCAAAATATCAATTTATTAATAGCCCGGTCGATTTTAACATCTATGAGCAATTCCACTTTATCGAAGCGATTGTCTATTTTGCGGAACTGATTGTCATGTTCAATAAGCTTCTTGTCCATGTTGTCGAATCGTTCATCTATTTTAGTAAATCGTTCATCTATTTTAGTAAATCGTTCATCTATTTTAGCGAATCGTTCATCTATGGTAGTAAAATTATTATCCATAGAGTTAAGACGTAGATCGAGAGCTTCAATATCTTTTCGGATAAAGGCCTCGGTCACCCGGATATCAATTTTTACCGACTGAATATCATTTTCGATTAGGCTAAGCTTATTGTTAACATGTTGAACGTCACCTTTTGCGGCAAGGTTTGATAAGTTGAGTTCGTTTACTTCAACCAGCTTGCCTGTTATGGCAGCAGCCTGCTTTTCAGAAAAGTCTGCATCAACAAGTTGTTGAATGGTTTTGTAGGTATCGATAAACATTATGTCGCCATGTTTAAGAGCAATATTTTTCATTTCCTGTACCTTTGATTATACACTAAAAAATGCAATGTGAAACACGTTTTTGTATAAAAATAAAAAGAATGGATGGATGGTATCATTGCTTTGTAACTATGTCAATTGTATATCTGATTATGCAATGGAAAAATGTTTAATACCCTGAAGCTGTTTCATTTCTTCTAGATGATCAGGTGTTAGCTGAAAGCGCGAAGGAAGTGAATATTCCAAGTAATGATGAAGATGGGGAATTCTAATGGTGATACGCGAGCGGCCGGTTTTTATTGTGTGTAGAAATTGGGCTAGACGTGGAAGGTCTTCAGCGGATGTAAGTGTAATCTGCGCTCTAACGCTGAAATCCTGTAGCAATACGTCCAGTGCTTGAATGTCTGTTGCAATGATGCGCACGCCGGTATCATCTTTTTTAACATCTGCATTTAGATAAACAGAGGTTCCTGTTTCCAGAAGTTCAGTTGCTTGACGCAATAGCATCTCATCAAAGATAGAGACTTCAAATAGACCAGAAGGATCTGATAATTGCACAAAGGCAAATTTACCGCGCGGAGACGAGCGTATTTTTTTCTGGATGATGACGCCCGTGAGCCTGACGCGTCCGCTTGGAGCATCGTCATTTGAATCAAAAGCAGACGCCAGCGTGACCGATTTACTTTTTAGTAAAGGTAGCAAATGATCTAACGGGTGTGAAGACAGGAAAAAGCCAATCGCGGCAAATTCCATCTGCATACGTTCCATATTAGGCCAATCTGTAACCGTTGGTAATGGAGGGGTGATATCCTGGGCTTCAAGGCCAAAAGCATCGTCAAATAAACTAAATTGCTGGCTGTCGCGGTCCCGTGCTTTGCCATTGGCGTAAGCGGAAATCATTTCGATGGCGGCGAATAATTGGTGACGATTAGGATGAAGTTGATCAAAAGCACCCGAAGCGATCAATCCCTCTAATATTTTTTTGTTGAGAAGCTTACTGTCAACACGGCTTGCAAAATCAAATATGCTTGCATAAGGGCCATTCGTACCGCGCTCTGTGCAGATGGCTTTCATCGCCTGAACGCCAACACCTTTGATAGCGCCTAGGGCATAACGTATAGATTTAATGTTTGTTTTGTTTTTTTCTACGGCAAATAAGGCATTCGAATGATTGATGTCTGGAGGCAAAACATCCATTTGATGTGATTTGGCTTCCTGATAAAAGGTCGAGAGTTTATCGGTATCGTCTATTTCAAGATTCATTGAAGCCGTAATAAATTCAACCGGATAATTGGCTTTTAGCCAGGCTGTTTGATACGATATCAGTGCATAGGCAGCCGCATGCGATTTATTAAAGCCGTAGCCGGCAAATTTAGCAACCAGATCGAAGATGAAACTCGCCTGGTCTTTGGGGACATTGTTGGCTAATGACCCTTGTACAAATAAAGCGCGTTGCGCATCCATTTCGGCTTTAATTTTCTTACCCATCGCACGTCGTAGTAGGTCAGCTCCTCCCAAGCTATAGCCAGCCAGAACCTGCGCAATTTGCATAACCTGTTCCTGGTAGATAATAACGCCGAATGTTTCCTGAAGAATATCGGTTAAGAGCGGGTGCAAATAATCGGGTTTTTCTTTACCATGTTTGCGGGCGATATAGGTGGGTATATTATCCATCGGGCCAGGACGGTAAAGTGAAATCAAGGCAATGAGGTCTTCAAAGCAATCTGGCTTCATTTTGCTAAGTGTTTCTCGCATGCCCGCACTCTCGAGCTGGAACACGCCGACTGCATCGCCTTCGGCGAGCAATGCGTAGGATTTGGGATCATCCAGAGGAATGGTCGATATATTGATGTCTATTCCAGGTTCCGTTTGTGAGATAATGTTGCAGGTCTGCGAGATAACGGTTAAGGTTTTTAGCCCTAGAAAGTCGAATTTGACCAAGCCGGCACTTTCGGCATATTTCATCGAATATTGCACGACTAAAATATCAGATCGCGGATCGCTGTAGAGTGGGACGAGTTCTGATAAAGGACGATCCGCTATCACCACACCAGCTGCGTGGGTGGAGGCGTGACGATATAACCCTTCAAGCTGTAGTCCAATGGTTAAAAGCTGACCAATTTCTTCATCATCTTTTTTCAGGCGCTGCAATTCAACATCGCCATCGATCGCTTCTTGCAAGGTGACGGGAGCTGCTGGATTATTGGGAATCATTTTACAGATGCGATCGGTCAATGAATAGGGAAGTTGCATGACGCGTCCAACATCCCGAATGACGGCACGCGCCTGCAATTTTCCAAAGGTAATAATCTGCGCAACTCGGTCAGCGCCGTATTTATTCTGTACATAACGAATGACTTCATCACGGCGATCCTGACAAAAGTCGATATCAAAATCCGGCATCGATACACGCTCAGGATTTAAGAATCGTTCAAATAGAAGCTTAAAACGGATGGGATCTAGGTCCGTAATCTCTAGCGACCAGGCAACAACGGAGCCTGCTCCTGATCCCCTTCCTGGACCAACGGGGATTCCTTCGCGCTTACTCCAGCGTATAAAGTCGGATACAATGAGGAAATAACCAGGGAATTTCATTTTGGTAATAACGTCTAATTCAAAATGAAGACGGTCGTAATAGAGTGTGCTCAGTTCGACCCGTTCCTGCTCGGTGTGATGAGGTTTAAAAACATGGATATCAAGGCGTTTTTGCAAACCTGCCAATGATAATGCTTTTAGTTCGTCTGCTTCATTTTTATCATCGGTACATGGGAACTTAGGCAGCATTGGTGGGCGCTCTTCACTCATCACAGAACAGCGTTGAGCGATAGCAACTGTGTTTTCAATAGCTTCGGGCAAGTCGGAGAATAATTCGACCATTTCCGCAGATGACTTAAAGAAATATTCGGGAGTCAATTGTTTGCGATTATCATCCGTTAAGTAAGTGCCTGATGAAATACACATGAGTGCTTCATGCGCTGTATGCATGGAACGATTGGTAAAGTAAGCATGATTGGTGGCAACCAGGGGATATGTTGTGCATAGGCGCAATCAATCAGATACGATTCCAGAATGGTTTCTTCTTCGCGGCCATGTCGTGATAATTCAATATACAGGCGATCTCCAAATAACGTGTGAAGAGACTGTAACCATTGTATGGCGTCTGTTTCTTGGTTGTTAAGCAGAAATTGCCCTACCAGGCTCTCACTTCCACCTGTAAAGGCTATTAGACCAAGATGGTGTGCATTCAGGTTTTCCCACGTAATATGAGGGGCAAGTCCGGGAGTGATGGCGGTATAACTATCGCTCACTAATTTAAGCAGGTTTTGATAACCATTTTCATTTTGTGCATAGAGGGGTAATTCCCAATATTGGCCCTCTTTATTCGGATGCGGTAGTGACACAATGCAGCCGATAATGGGTTGGATTCCCTTGCTAGTACAGGCTTTTGAAAACTCAAGGGAACCAAACAAATTGGCACGGTCGCAAATAGCTACCGCAGGCATATGGTATTGTTTGCATAAGGAAGTAATATCTTCCATTTTCAGCGCACCTTCTGAAAGGGAGTAAGCGCTGAAAACCCGTAAATGAATGTAAGGTGAAATACCCATAATTTAAAAGGAAAATGATCGAATGTGCGACATGATAAATCTTACCTAAGGATAGTGCAATCCTTATTCATGATTTGCCATGTGTTTAAGCCCTGACTGTAAATAAGCATAGCCGGTTAGTATTGTCAATAAGGCGGCCAACCATAGGGCAATATTTCCTAGATGATTGATTCGCTCGAACACTTCGCCATTATTTCCAAGGAGAAGTAAAAATATTGCACCCATTTGGACGCCTGTTTTTATTTTTGATAATTTACTGACCGGAACACTCACATTAATCCCTGCCAGAAATTCACGCAGTCCAGATACCAGAATCTCGCGGCATATGATCAAAAGAGCGGGAATAACATCCGCACGGTTAAAATGTACCAACATAACAATGCAGGCCGAAACCAGAAGTTTATCGGCAATAGGATCAAGGAACCTGCCTATCAACGACTGAGCAGAAAGTGCCCTGGCGAGCATCCCATCAAAATAGTCGGTAATGCTGGCGAACAGAAAAAGAGTTGCGGCCACCCAGTTAGCGATGGCAGTATCAATATAGAAGCTGCCTATGATAACGGGTATGAGGGCTATACGGCTTATGGTAAGGATGTTAGGAAGGTTTTTCATCATATCCACTGTTGTTGATGTTGCTTATTCCTTGTTTTCCCTACATAATAAACTGCCGGGATCAGCCCATTGGTTTAAAATGAAAGGTGTTACTAGGAACATGTTAAAATATTTAAAACCCCTTGTCATCAGTTTTATCATGATTGTGCAGTTATCGTCGTGTGCAGGTAAAAAAGAGTCGCCTGAAGATAAAGTAGCAAAAATACCGCCTGTTGAAGAATTATATAATACCGGTATGAATCAAGTTCAAAAGGCTGATTATAAAGATGCCATTAAAACCTTCGCACAAATCGAACAGGAATATCCTTATTCTCAGTGGGCAACGCAAGGCCATTTAATGTCGGCCTATGCAATGTTCGAAGATGAATTTTATGATGAATCCATTGATTCTCTTGAGCGTTTTATCAGTCTTCACCCAGGGCATAAAAGCGTGAGTTATGCTTATTATCTAAAGGCGTTGTGTTATTATAACCGCATCTCCACTGTGAATCGTGATCAGGATATGACTTCAAAAGCAGGCGATTCTCTACAAGAAGTGATTTTGCGTTTTCCTCATTCTCCTTATGCCAAGGATGCGCGAGCTAAATTGGATTTGGTATCAGATCACTTGGCAGGCAAGGAGATTGAAATTGGCCGTTTTTATTTAAAACAAGGTAACCTACTTTCAGCTATTAACCGCTATAAGAAAGTTCTCGAAAATTATCAAACAACTTCCCATACACCAGAGGTTCTCTATCGCTTAGTTGAAGCCTACGTACAGTTAGGGGTCAATGTGGAAGCACAAAAATATGCTGCGGTTCTTGGCTTTAATTATCCAGGAAGTACATGGTATCAATATGCCTTTGGACTTATGAATAGCAAGCATATCCCTGTTAAAAAGGCGCAAGACCTCAAAGCAAAGCCTTCGTGGTGGAAAGGGGACTGGATTAAGAAAGATAAAAAGAACAATAACGAGAACACACAGACAGAAATCCAACCTCAGTAGTTAGTTTTTTTGTTAATCATGTGTATCTCTTGATCCCATCAAAGAAGAAAAAAATCCCTTGGTTATCTTAACTATCCTGTAGCTTTCATAAATGCTTATTTAGAAGTATCGGGCATGGGGCCTCTGACGTAAATTGTTGTTGCCTAACAAATCTGTTTGCGCTAGATATAAAATTTCAATTTTAACTTGAATTAATATTCATAATTTCATCCTGTAATTGAAATATCAATTATGTGTGAAAAATGAAGATTAATTTTTATTAACAAAATAATTAAAGTCATTCACTATGTTGATAGCGTATTATTATGGGAAGCCGGAAGAGGGACGCGTTTGTGGATTTAAATATCCAACGATATGTCCGCAAAGGGCTGAAAGCACTCGGGAATTAATCACTATTCCTTACGACTACGCTGGCAATGCACTCACAGAAGCCGATTCGCACATTAAAAAAGAAAATGAATGCGCTGTGAATGCAAACCGAGTTGAGTATAGTGAGCTCAAACGAAGTTTTATCACGTTTCCTGGACTTTTACATGAAAGAGATATTGAGCCATTTTTAGTTATGTTTTGGAATCAGAATGTCGGACTTATTTTGACGCTCACGAGCAGTCCCAAAGAAGGAGAAGTCCATCATTTGTATAAGATAGCTGGAAAAACATTTGGAGGATTTAAAATTGGTGCGATTAAGGAACCCTATTTGTACCCATCGGATGAAATGGATGTCCTAGAGGTCGATGTTACGTACACGACTAAAGAGGGGGAAAATGAAACTCGCCCGCTGAGGCAGATTCGTTATAAACAATGGAATGATAAACGAGGCATTGACAAGAATAATCAAATGGCCTTTGAAAAGTTCAACCGACTCATTCAAATGGTTCTGACATATGAGATACATTCTGAAGATCCTATTGCTGTCAATTGTGATGCGGGCGTTTCGCGCAGTAGTACATTTTTAATCGCTTTTTTGGCTCATCAATTATCTAGTCAAGGACGGGATGTGAATTATCGGAATATTCAGTGGGAACTTGGAAAATCTACGTATATTTGGGATCATTCTAACGGAGCGCAGCCCGAGCAACTTAAAGCCTATATTAACCATTTAAATCAGCGTCCCAACGTTTATCATCCTCCATGTTTACTAGGTCCTGAATCAGTCGGTAAAAAGAGGTGCGAAATGGAAAATAGAGACGGCAGAGACGAGGGAATAAATGTTAGACACAATAAAATCTCGCTCATCACACCGCACACCTCAGATAGATCGGCTATAACTGAGGATCCCCAACATGTAATAGGCGCTCATACTGACTCTGTGGTAAAACGAAGGAAACTTTCCTATTTGGATAACAACACACGTGATTTTACATAACGATGAAAAAAGATAGCGTATATTCAGTGCTTATGGCTTTCGCCATAGTTTTAACTGGTCTTTTTACGTTAAATTTCGGTCGCCATTGATTTAAGCCGTGTGGATTAGAAATGAGTGCTACTGTTTCTTTGACAGACTAGGATCATGAATGCTGTAGCCAACGGAACGGATGGTTTTGATGATATCGCGATCGTCTTTAGAAAGCTCAAGAGCCTTACGGAGACGGGCGATGTGGGCATCAACCGTACGAATTTCGATATAACGTGAATTACCCCAAACTTTGGTCATCAATTTTTCACGCGATAAAACGCGCTCAGGGAATTCCATCAAACACTGCAAAATACGATATTCTGTAGGGCCCAAATGCAGTTGTTTACCATCACGTGTCACAGAACAGGAACCTAAATCCATTCTAATGCCAGCATATTCCAATATTTCAGATGAGAAGGCCGGGCGCATGCGACGAAAGAGTGCGTTGATACGGGCAATCATTTCTGCAGGAGAAAAAGGTTTCACAACGTAATCATCAGCCCCTGTTTCAAGACCCATAACTTTATCCTGTTCTTCGCCCCGGGCAGTTAACATGATAATAGGGATATGCTTTGTTTCGGGATTGTTACGCAAAATAGTGCAGATCTCTAATCCAGAAAGAGAGGGAAGCATCCAATCCAAAACGATTAAGTCTGGCTTACTTTCATTGATCATCAGTATCGCTTCCTCACCATCGTGGGTAACCCGCACGCGATAACCTGCTTTCTCAAGATTATAATGAAGTAGAGTCGCGATCGACTTTTCGTCCTCAACTACTAAAATAGATGGTTTTAATTCGCTTTTTGCAGACATAGTACTGTTCCAGACTATTAGACTATATCTCTATTTAACACAAAAATACTTAATTTTCTACTAAAATAGGTGAATGATTAAATATGGGCATTAAATTTTAAAGTTATATTAACCAAAGCGGCCTGTGATATAGTCTTGAGTTTGTTGAAGTTTTGGCTGAGTAAAAATAGTGCTGGTTTCATCAAATTCCACCAGTTTACCCAGATGAAAGAAGGCGGTATATTTGGATACGCGAGCTGCTTGCTGCATGGAGTGGGTAACGATAACAATGGTATAATCTTTACTAAGATCGTCAATAAGGTCCTCAACTTTAGCTGTTGCAATAGGGTCAAGCGCCGAACATGGTTCATCCATAAGAATAACCTCCGGTCGTATAGCAATTGTGCGGGCAATACATAAACGCTGTTGCTGACCACCCGACAGACTGGTTGCTGGTTCGTGCAAACGATCCTTTACCTCATTCCATAGACTCGATTTTTGCAAGCTTTCTTCAACAATTTGATCGCATTCTGCTTTTGATTTGATCAGGCCATGAAGTTTGGGGCCATAGGTGATGTTGTCATAGATAGACTTAGGGGAAGGGATTCGGTTTTTGAAAAACCATCCCCACTTTTGCACGCAACTGCACTGCATCAACAGATTTTTCATAAATATCTTGATTATCAAGGGTGATAAGTCCTTGAACCTGGCAGCCCAAAATCAAATCATTCATCCGGTTCATACAGCGTAAGAATGATGATTTTCCACAGCCTGATGGTCCTATAAGAGCAGTAACCGTATTGGCTTCGATGTTTACCGAAATATCAAATAAAGCCTGTTTTTCTCCGTAAAAAAGATTAACATTTTCGGCTCTTATGCGAACGTTATTCTCGTGTGCGTTGGGCTGAGCAGGTGTATTCATATGGTTACCATTTATTCTCATATTTTTTACGGATAATTGCGGCTACGGTGTTTAAGACAATCAAGATAGCTAATAATATCATGATAGCGGCCGAAGTTTTTTCAACGAATCCAAGCTCAGCGCTGTCTGCCCAGGTGAATATTTGAACGGGAAGTGGTGCTGCGGGATCAAAGAAGGTTTGGGGAACGTCAACAACAAAGGCAACCATGCCGATCATAATGAGCGGTGCCGTTTCACCGAGTGCGCGTGCGATACTTAATATAGTTCCTGTCATAATGCCGGGCATGGCCAGTGGAACCACATGATGAAACGTGGTTTGAATCTTAGAGGCGCCAAGTCCCATGGCCGCATCACGAATAGAAGGAGGGACAGCCCTAAGAGAATTACGAGCGGTAATGACCATAATAGGCAGTACCATTAATGCTAATGTTAATCCACCTACTACAGATGCAGATCTCGGTAATTCCATAATGTCCAGATAAAGGGCTAGTCCTAATAGTCCAAAAACAATAGAAGGAATCGCAGCCAGGTTATTGATATTAATCTCAATTAAATCGGTTAGAAAATTCTTGGGGGCAAATTCTTCTAGGTAAACGGCAGTAAGAACCCCAAGCGGGAAAGCGATAATAAGACATGCCAGAATGGTGTATAGCGATCCAAGAACGCTTCCAAAAATCCCCGCAAGTTCTGGTTCTCGCGAATTACTAGCTGTAAAGAAAAGAATATTAAATTTTGTTTTAATCAGACCTTTGCTCTCTAGCGCCTTAATCCAGGCGAGCTGTTTATCTTTAAGTTTACGTTGGGATTCTGGTGTTTTATCACTGATGCGGCCTTTGATATACATGTCGACATTGGAGGAAGCAGGAAGCCAGATAGCTTTCGATGTATTAAGTAACGAATCATCTTTCATTAAAGCTTTCTTTAAGGTTGTCCCAGCCCCACGACTGAGCAACGAAAAAAGAGCCCGCTTCTGATGAGGTTCAGTAACATCAGGGAATTCCTTAAGCAGGCTTTGGCGAACCAATTCTTGAAAATCGGCAAACATAAGGTTTTCCTGCAATGAGGCAGATGTTTCTTCTGCTGAGATACTGGATACTAATATAGTTTCATCAAAGGTAACTGGTAATTGGATATAGGTTTGATAAAACCCGGTATATCCCTTCGCCGTAATACATGCCAACAGAAAAATAAGAAAAACGAAAGCCATGATAATGGCAGTCAACCCATAGAATTTGAAACGTTTCTCAGCACGGTAGCGCTTCTTTAGACGTGCTTGAAATTCAATGGAATCGAAATATGACGATGATGAATGAGGAGATACTTTATTCATATTTTTCACGATATTTTTTCACGATAAGCAAAGCGATTACGTTTAAACAGAGTGTCACCATGAACAATGTTAAGCCTAAAGCAAACGCAGCTAAGGTTTGAGGACTGTCAAATTCCTGGTCGCCAACCAGGAGCATCACAATTTGAGCTGTGACGGTGGTGACGGGTTGAAGAGGGTTAAAGGTAAAATTGGCAGCAAGACCTGCCGCCATAAAGACGATCATGGTTTCACCAATGGCGCGCGAAATCGCAAGCAGACAGGCGCCCATTATGCCAGGAAGAGCAGCTGGAACGATCACCTTGCGTATGGTTTCGGAGAGCGTAGCCCCCAAGGCAAGAGAGCCTTCACGGAGAGACCGTGGGACTGCATGTAAAATATCATCGGATAAGGACATGACAAAAGGAATAATCATAATTCCCATAACCAAGCCTGCAGCCAAAGCGCTTTCGGTAGCAATCGGTACTCCTATGATTTCTCCAGTGTTGCGCAGTAAAGGAGCCATAACCGTGGCTGCAAAAAATCCGTAAACTACGGTTGGTATACCAGCTAAAATTTCAAGAAAAGGTTTAATCCAGGTGCGCCATGCAGGGGACGTGTATTCTGACAGGAAAATGGCCGATAATAAACCGCAAGGAGCAGCGATCAGCATGGCAATTCCCGTAATCAAAAGTGTACCACAAAAAAGTGGTAATATCCCAAATCCTTCGGATAGATGTTCGCCAGTAGCTTGTTGAGGGCTCCAGTGTGTTCCGAAAAAGAATGCCAGCGGAGAGACTGATTTAAAGAACCGAAGAGATTCAAAGAAGATAGAAATAACAACAGCAAGCGTAATAGCAATAGAGGCGGCGGCTGAAGCGAATAAAAGAACGTTGATCCATTTCTCAACATGGTTACGGGCGCGATAATATGGCGTAAATTTGAGATGTATAAAAAGGGCAGTACCGGCTGAGGCAACAAGGAGTGTACCTAGAAAAACAGGCATCCCCGAAACGCTACTATCATGGACAATATGTTTGAAATATTTAACGCCAGAGAGTATCACGACGAAACTTAGCATAAACCATAATGCAGCCGTATAGCCATAATAGCTGGAGAGTGAATGAAGACGTATCTGCGCTTTGCGCGACCGTGCTACGCCCACATTTCGGCCGTACATAAACATGAGAACAACAAAGGCTATCGCAACAAAAAACGCCGGAAGGTTCTGCATAAAGGTTCAACTAATTTATCTTGGGGTTATGTTTAGACTAAATCCTGGGTTATTGCAATCAGTTCAAAGAGAAAGAGTCTTCTCTTTAAACAGGCAGGGAGTAATGTTGCATAATTGCAACAGGGGGGGCAAGCTTCCTCCTTTTGATTTTATGATAATGCGTAATATTTGATGGTATAGCCGAGAAAGTTAAGGAGGAGATACACAATGATTGGAGAATAGTCAAATCCTGAGCGGATGGAGAAAAAACGGCGAATAGGACGAAGTACCGGCTCTGTAATTGAGACAAAGAACTGATAAATAGATGATACCAGGTTGTTATGAGGGTTTAGGATACGAAGGGATATTAGCCAACTCATGATGACCGCGATCAAAATAGCCCAGGAGTAGATGTCAATTAAGGTAAGCGTAATATAGATGATAGGATTCATAATGCCTGACATTTTAAATTTAAAGCTGCCAGAAATATACTGAATCTGATATAACTGTGCAAGGAAGAATCCTAAAGCATGGAGTCGCCGATGCGTCTAGAACAAAAAGATAAGATTAGCTCTTACAGAGAATCATTATATAATCCTGAGCAAGCATGGCTTGCAGAATTACACGAATCACTTATTGATCAACGGCGTTTTATGCAGCTAGGGGTAACCGAAGTTCGCTTCCTTCAATTTTTAGTGGCATTATATCAGCCAAAACTCATTGTGGAGTTTGGGACATTAATTGGATATTCAGCGCTTGCTATGGCGCAAGAATTAAATGAAGACGGCCGCATTATCACGTTTGAGAGTAATCCAGAACATGTGGCTATTGCCCAAAAGCATTTCAAAAAATATCCAGGTGGCCATAAAATAATGCTGATGGGAGGCGATGCCCACCAGCAATTAAGAGAAATAAAGTGGGAGCAAAATGTGGATATGGTTTTTATTGATGCTGACAAAGGGGGGTATCCTGATTATTTGAATTGGGCAGAAGAAAACCTCAAGCCTGGTGGATTGATCGTTGCTGATAATACGTTATTGTTTGGCGCGGTACTTCAAGATAAAAAGCCTGATGGTGTTTCAATGAACAGTTATAAAGCTATGCAGGAATTCAACTTAAGGCTGGCTGATAAAACGAAATACCTGGCAGTCATGATCCCTTCAGATGAGGGGGTGACTGTGGCGATTAAGCGGTAGCGAATAAAGATATGAGAATAGCACTTGCAAAATAGTCAGAAATCGATATGCTGTACGCCTTAGTTTATGATAGCGTGGACGGGTTTTCGCGTTTTTCTACTTTAGGAGATTGATTTATATGGCGTTTTACGAAACCACATTTCTTGCTAGACCTGACATTTCAAGCCAGGCAGTTGAGAAACTAACACATGATATTTCGAGTGTTATCACCGAAAATGGCGGCAAGGTATTAAAAACAGAATATTGGGGTTTGCGTACCCTGGCTTATCTGGTTAAGAAAAACCGTAAGGCTCACTATTCTCATATTGGGTTTAGTGCTCCGCATGAAGTGGTTAAAAAATTAGAAAAAAGCCTGCGTTATAACGAAGATGTTTTACGCAGTGCGATTATCAGTGTTGAGGCAGTTGACAAAAAACCATCTCCACTTATTGACGATCGTGAAAAAGCTGGCGAAGAAGCCAATTAATAGAACAGATAGTGAGGAATCATGAGTAAGACTTCAACAACAGAGAAAGCGTCTAATAAGCCCTTCTTTCGTCGTAAACGTCAATGCCCTTTGCAAGACGTACATGTCGATTATAAAGATGTAAAACTTCTTCAGGGATTTATCTCTGAGCGTGGCAGGATCCTTCCTTCACGTATTACTTCTGTTTCAGCCAAGAAACAGCGTCAGTTGAAAAAAGCAATTAAGTTGGCCCGCGTATTAGCGCTGCTTCCTTTCGTTGCCCGCTAATTAGCAACCCATTAAGTCATAGGATATCCCATGCAAGTTATTTTGGTTCAAAATGTATATCGTTTAGGAACTATTGGTGAAGTTGTTGATGTTCGTAGCGGATACGCACGTAACTTCCTCATTCCACGCAATGCAGCTGTTGCAGCTACTAAACAAAACATGAAAATGATTGAAGATCAAAAAGCCGATCTGCAACGTAAAAATGAAGAACGTCGTGAAGCGGCTGATAAATTAGCAGTAAAAGTAGCTGAATCAAAAGTTATCTTGATCCGCCAGGCTGGAGAAGATGGACGTTTATTCGGTTCTGTTGCTCCACGTGACGTATCTCGTGCATTGGCTGAGGTTGTTAAAGCTGATTCTGAGATTACGGCAATCATCGCTAAGCCAATTAAAAATGTTGGTATTTATTCTGTTAAAATAGTGCTTCATCCAGACGTATCAGTACAGGTTTCAGTGAATGTAGCACGTAGCCAAGCTGAGGCTTTGAGTGCAGAGCAGGAAGCTGCTAAGCCTAAGAAAAAAGATAAAGCTGAGCAACAAGCTGCTGAAGAATTAGCTGCTGCTGCCGCTCCTGAGGGAACGGAAGAAGTGCAGGAAAAAGCAAAGAAGAAAGTTCGCAAAGCAAAAGCGGATGATTCTGAGGAATCGGATGCTGCTGAGTAATTGACTCGGTTTTGTTTATAGAATTAAAAAACTCCCCTGAAAAATTCAGGGGAGTTTTTTTTTATCTATCTACCCACCTCTGATGAGTAGGGGAGACAGGGAGTACTGCGCTTCCTTCTTCACTATGCGAAACACCTACTGTTTCGATAACGGTGTCGCGGCTTTAGCTCATAATCCCAAAAGGTCTGAAGATGTCTGAGCTAGAGTACTCGATTATTTTTTCCCATGGGCCACTGGCTGTTTTTCTGCTGCTTCGGGTTGTGCAGGAGTGGCCGTGTGGTTAGGATCTAACGCTTTATTAAGTGCTTCTTCAAACGCGGGTATGCTACCGGCTCCTTTAAGCTCTATGCCATTGATGAAGAATGTCGGTGTGGATTTAATGCCTAAATGTTCGGCTGCTTGAAGACGGGTATCCGCAATTTGCAGTTCCAGGTCTTTATTGTCCATGCATTTGTTGAATTCATCTGCTGGCATTCCGCCCAAGCGTGCGATATTGCCAAGTAGCTCTTGGAAATTATCCTGACGGGCCCAGCTATCTTGAGTTTTAAAGAGTACTTTAAGAAAATCATAATAACGATCCTTACCTGCACAATGTGGAAGTTTAGCCGCCTTCAATGCTGTTCCATCCAGGGGAAAATCCCTGCTGATAAATTTAACTTTGCCAGTATCAATATATTTTTTTTTGATCGTAGGTAACAAATCATTGATGAAATGGGCACAATGTGGGCATGTAAGAGACGAATATTCAACGATAGTGACTGGTGCTTTGGCATTGCCTAAAATAATGTCACTGGGAATTTGATACTTCAATTGTTCGGATTGAGGTGAGGAAGACTGCCCTAAAATTTTAATTTGTTTGGAGGTTGGAGCGGTCTGTTGTTTTGTTTTTGCAGCATTCGTGTCGCCGGCATGGGCCATGCTGGCTGTAACAAGAAGAGCCGATAGAGTGCTTAATAATGAAACGTAACGCATAATGACCTCTTTTTTTATCTAGTTTTTAGTATAAGACGTGCCTTCATGATCGTCAAGAAGACTGAATCTCTGAAATGTGCGACCCAAGTGAGGCTAGCGATGTTGCCAATTCCGTATCCGCTATGTGAACATTTACATAGGTTAATACAGCCGGATTGATTGGCTGTTGTGCGGAAGAGTTGGTTTCTACTGCTTGTTTTGTATCTATTTTCATTCCAAGTTTTAATATAATTTTTATGTCAGCTACGGCCTGGTAGCCAAAATAAGTAGCAATTTTCTCAAGCAATTGAGGTTTTAAATGATTAAACTCAGTTGAAAACCCAGCGTGATTGACGGCTATATATAATACGCCTCCAGCCGTGCGACCCTGCGGAAAGCGTATGTTAAGTGGCATACTAAATCGAGAAAGCGTGTGACCCACAATATGATGCCAATCGGTTAGTAATCGTGGTTCATATAAGCCTGTTTGCTTGATAAGCGGTGAGGCGATTCTCGTCACTAAATGTTGGAGCGTCTTGGGATAGGGGTGACAAGGGTACTCTCTCATGCAGTAACCTGTGTCTTCATAAAATTGATAAGTTCCTTTATCCCTCTATGTAAGGGGATTGTTGGCGACCAATGTAGTTCTTGTTTTGCCAAATAGGTATTAAGAACATTTTGAGGAATATCAGGGGTACGGTTCTCAAAGAATGTTTTGTCAATCGGATGACCAATTACTTCTTCTAGGACAGAAATGAGATTAAGTATACTTTTTCCTGTGCCACTGCCTATATTAAAACATTTATGTGGACCAGTATAGTTTAGAGATTTGATGATGGCGCTGGCTACATCCTCAACATGGATATAATCGCGTACGGTTAATCCATTACCCCAGATTTCGAGTGGTTTATTTTTTAAATAGCCTTCTATAAAGGTCGTGATGACACCATTTCCCTTATGAGTTGCCTGAAAAGGACCGTAGGGGTTTGCAACGCGTAAAACGGTATAATCAAGCTTATAAAGGTGGTGATATAAAGAACAGTAATGCTCAATAGCAAGTTTGCTGATGGCATACGCACAATTAGGGTAAGTAGGTGCGCTTTCTAAGATGGGCCATTGGATTTGTTTCCCATAAACAGTGCCACCCGACGAAACATAGATAATGCGTTTGATATGATGCTTTACGGCAAGATCCAAGAGCCTAAGTGAAGGGATGATATTATCGCTAGCATCAGTAAGAGGCGATTTGTTGGAACTAATGGGTAAGGTGGAGTGGATAAGATGAACAATGGCATCACATTCTGAAATAGCATGATCAACATCATCGGCCTTCAAAAAATCGCCGTGGCGGTTATCGCACTGGTCAACAGCGGGACTTAAGTTTCGGTCGAAAGCGCTCACGTGCGCACCGTTTTTAATCAGTAGAGGGCAGAGATGGGTTCCTATAAAGCCATTAGCACCAAGAACTGCAATGCTTTTACCGGTTAGAGGCATGGATGGCCTCCAAATAATGGATCATTTTATCAGCCTCTGCTTCCCAACTCGTACTGTGTGCAAATGCCAGTCCTGCTGCGATAAGTTTTTTTCGCTTATCTTCGTCTTTAAGCAGACTAATAAGCGCTTGGGCTAATGCATCAGGCGTTGGGGAGGTAAGCACTGCATTGGAATCATTTAATAACCATTCAGCATGTGGTCCGTGGTTACTGACAATCGGACAATTGCAGGCCATTAATTCTAATGGAAGAAGGGAAAGGTTAGTAAGTGATAGAACCAAGGCTACGTCACATTGATTATAAAGTTCATGAAGTTTGGCAATGGGCATAACACCATGGGAGATAAACGGAAAAGGAATGTGGTGTGCATGGATATTCCATCCGGCCAGATGCACTTCTGTCTCGGGCATTTCTTTCATAACGTGGTCTAAGGCAAGAATTCCAAGCTCAAAACCACGACGGGGTGTCACAGGTCGTGCATAAAAGAAAATTTTTCTTTTATGCGATGCTGTTTTTTCCTGAGTAAAATAATGTTGTTTATCAAATGAGAAACCTACAGGATAACACGTCATTCCAAATTGTTGATTAAGAATAGTACTTAACCAGGAGCCAGCAGTGATACCGTGAAAGCCAAAACGGTATGTTTCTTCTGCTAATATAGCCTCACTGCCCATTGGGTAAAAAGAAGGTTCATAATCTTGAACAAAATAACATTTATGGACAACACTTTGAAATCCCTTTAGTGCAAAAGCGGTTTGCCAGCCCGTGGCCATGCCGTACATTGAGGGAGGAGCCAAATCGCGGCCAATAACGACATTGGATTTAAGCCGAAAAAAATGTTTATTGATACATTCTTTTGCCGCTTTTGCGGAGGGGAAGTGACTGCTTTCAATAATTGTAATGGTTTGGGTGTACCCTTTTTTTTCCAACATTTGAATAAAACGAAAAATATTCAGATGACCACCAGAGCCGATGTTAAAGTCGGGTATAAACCAGGTAATGGATTTAGGATCAAGCGGTTGTCCACCAAGTGGAGCGCCAAACGTGGTTGAGTCCAAAAAAGAAAATTGATCAGTAAGATTCCGCATAAAAGGAACGTGAAACGATCTACGTTTCAGGCGCTTCATAATCACACGTATAAGTTGGAGTGTCCCGACTTCCTGCCATTTTCGTGCGACTCGGTAAAATAAAACAGGTAGACGGATGATGAGATTTCTTCTTTTTAGGCGACCCGATTTTACACGCGCATCCCGTGACAAATAGACATGTAACGTCGATGGAATCCGGTCGCGATATTGGCCAAGCGAATGGCCTAAAATACGTGCTATATTGAGTAATGGGCTAACAAGTTGCCATTTTAATTTGGAAGAAACATGGTCATTATGTTTAAGAAAATTCCAATTTTGTTGAGTGAGAATAAAGGGGGCAAGAAAGAAATTCTTAAAACTAGGGCACAAATTGTACCCGAAATATTGTTTAAACGCGACTGATTCATCAAAGCTTCGTTGAAGCGTTTCAACAAATCCCATATTATGGGAATGATAAACCGCTGCGTCGTAACAATAGCCTTTGGCATAGCCGGCTTCTATAATAGCTTTTGCCCAAAGTTGGTCTTCGGCGAAATTAACTTCGGGATACGGGATTTTTTCCCAGACAGTCCGGCGAAGGCAGGCATTATTATCGGAAAAAAAATGCAAGAATTGGCGATAGGCTTCATCGGAATCGTAACGTGTCTTATCGTCCAGTGATACGACTGGGACCGTTTTAAATTGTTCAAAATGTTTCTCAATAGAGTCGCTCACAAAAGGATTTGCATGCTTGTGGGCGATATGTCGACCAAAGGTTCCGGCAATCTCGGGGTTTGATTCAGTATAATTGACTAATTGAAAAAGCCAATCATCGCTTGCAGGGATGGCATCATGCGTAATCATCACCAAAAATTCGCCGTTGGCTAAACGGATGGCTTCATTACGCGTACGTCCATGTTGGAATGTTTGAGGAGGAATACAATGGAGAATAATTTCAGGAAATTGGTGGCAATAATCAATAGTCCCATCGGTTGACCCTGAATCTATAACCAAGATTTCATATGGCCAGGGAGTTTTTTGAGACCTCACGGCATCCAGCACCTGGAAAAAAAAAGCACCAGGGTTCTTCGTTGGAATAATGACGGTAGCTTTTATTTTTTGAGAAGCCATGGGAGCGATTTTACCTGTTTTTTTAGGATTCGTAAAGGTGCAGTTAGACGCCAAGATAATGAATTTTTCATTAAATCGAGGTTCACTTCTAAATCAGCAATCATGGTTTGGATAATTTGGAGTTGTTCGATAAATGATTTATTTTCGGCAAGCAGTTGTTCGTAATGCTCAGAAAGTGTCTGAGAAGATCGGGTAAAATTGCGGTTAGAATGTTGCAACGTCTCAAGCGAATCGGTAAACGCATAAAGCCAGAATCGCGATTCATGCCAAAATTCGTTTAGGACATCATATTCACTTTGGGTGAATGTCAGTTTTTGCAGGATAGTCCACATGGTTCGGACGGTTGGGAACGCAATCTGGACAGGTGTAACATGGGACGCTAACCGATGTCGGTAAAGGGTGCTACACAGGAAGTCATCAATATGATGTTTTACCTCACTCGTAATGGGTGGAAGTTCAAAATGCCAATTTTGAGTTAGAACCTGATAAATACTTTCCCATTTTTCAAGATAGGAAGGATAATTGATTAATATTCTGGGATAGGGCCTGGTGTAAAATTCGGCCTCTAGATTATGGACAAACCATAACATGAGGCTGTGGTGGATGCGTAATTGATCACGTTGTACTAAAGAACTGGAAACTTCATGCGGGTTTCGTATTGGGATTAGAAAATGAGGAGAAAATCCCAATTCGCTAAAAATATCCAACCATAAGGGGAGAAGCCGGCATAGTCGTGGATCTTTGATTCCCCAAATCATATGAGAATCCCGAGTGCTTATAAGGGCTTTTAACTCTTCACGAAAAGGGGTCATGCTCCTTAGCTGGTGCCAGCCACTTGGTAGAAGTGAATAGCTATCCCATGACATATTAAAAAATTTTAAAATACGTTCTTGAATATCAACACATGCAATATCTTCAAAATATCCTTTTGGATTGTCCTTTGTTGGTTCAAGAAATGCTTCCCCCATATGCACACCCAGCATATGGCAGATTCCAGAGAGCGCCGATGTTCCGCTGCGATGCATCCCCAAGACAATTAACACCGGCTTGAGTGGGGCGCTCATACATTGCCTTGATTGATATAAGGTTTAAATTGGGTCAGGAGTTGTATATAGAGCGTGCGCTTAAAAGGCACGATGAGATCCACAATCGAATCTAATGATGCCCATTGCCAATCATTAAATTCGGGTATTTCTGTTTCAAGATTAATTTCATCATCCCGGCCATTAAAGCGCATCAAGAACCACCGTTGACGTTGTCCTCGATATCGACCATTCCATAATGATTTTGCAAGTTCCTCTGGAATATCATAATAAAGCCAATCTGGGTATTGGGAGATTATGGTTGCATGATTAGTTCCTATTTCTTCTTTCAATTCACGCAATGCTGCTTCTAACGGTAACTCGTTGTCATCGATCCCTCCTTGGGGCATTTGCCAGGCATCTGCCCGCGAATCAATGCGTCTAGCTACAAAAATCTTATTATGCTCGTTAAAGAGCATAATACCCACACCAGGGCGATAGAGGGCATCATTAAGGTTTGACGGTGGTTGAAGTGACATAATGAGTGTTGACAACTTTTGCGTTCAGGGGAGGGGATGAGGCAGCATTAATCGGTGTAGATGGTGAGGGTGTAGATGGTGATGGTGTACGTGGTGAGCTATGTGAATCCGCTGCTTGTGTAGTGGCAACGGAACCAGATGAAAGATTAGGATTAACCAGGGAGACAAAATTCATGTTGTGTTTTTTGGAATCCAGCCATTCTTTAAGGATATTAATGGTCAGGGGGTAGGCATGGCCCACAATCGTTACATGACCAAATTGTTTGGTTAATTCTTCTGCTTCGGCGAGGCTTGTTCGGATGTTTTTGTCGGTGATCGAAGCATCAATTATGCGATCGGCTTCCAGGACTGGAAATGCGTTTTTAGCCACGATCGTATCGAGGAATTTATTATTTTCGTTACCGGAAATAAATATCAGGTTTTTAGATTTCAAATACGACAAAACGGGTACGATATTAGCCTCTGTCTGGGTAAAAACTTCATCATTTGACGTGTAAAGGCCATTAAGATGGGGCGTTCTACCAAGCACCCAATCAAGGCGCTCCTGATTTTGGCGCTCATTGAGCATGGTTAAAAGACCATAAGGACCGGGATCATCTGCCGGATAATGGATGGTCTGAAGAGGTAAATGCAACCAAATAGAGTGTCCAGCTATTTTCGCTTTGGTAACCCATTCTTCTAATTGCGAAGAATAAGGCGAGAAACCAAACCCTACGTAGGAAGGTAATTGAAATGCTAATTCGGTGGATGATTTACTTAATCCTAAATCAACAATCAATACCGAAATGGACGGTTTTTTGTCGGCTGCGTTAATGACGGAAGTGGCTTGTGGTATAGGTTTTACTTCAACGGTAGCCGGGCTTGAAAGCGGTTGCACAGGGGCAGGAGGATTGGGCGAAGCTGATACCAGTGAAGGAGTTACCGTTGTTGGAACGTTATGATGAGCGTGGGCTAAGGCTTTGTGGCTTGAGCGAATACCGCCGGTAACTTTCTGCGTTTCAACGTTAATAATAACCCGTTGGCCATTTTGCAAGGCTGATGCAAAGTAAGAAGATTGAGCTGATATAACGTACACCAAGGCCACCGTAATCAATATGACCACGTTTACTCCAAAGAAAGCAATAGCCCAATAATGTTTGCAAAAAGCTAAAGCAGCCTTCAGCCTATCTATCATTTTACGAACCTTCTTCTAATCCTGACCTAGATAGGATAACGGCAAGCACCACTATAAGCAACTGGGTTTTTTATTAATTTTTGTAGGAGGGGACTGGAAACCCGACACTCCCTGTTTCTCACCACCCCTGATTCATGCGAAGAAGTATGAGCCTGACTCCCCATAGGGGCACT
Source organism: Alphaproteobacteria bacterium (assembly GCA_016722515.1). Classification (NCBI taxonomy): domain Bacteria; kingdom Pseudomonadati; phylum Pseudomonadota; class Alphaproteobacteria; species Alphaproteobacteria bacterium. The sequence goes on along the minus strand of JADKJE010000001.1, from coordinate 394,716 downwards.
GCAGGTGTAGAAGGTCTCATATCTAATCAGTTTGCCCGAAGTTAGGGGGGGGGCTTCTTGAACCAACCTTTTCCTTGATCTTGATGACATCCACAACAGCCTTGGTCAAACAACGGGAACATGACCTCAGGAAAGCGTTTGCTCAACTGTTTGGAAATAGGATGACTACCCGCAACGTTCCTGTTCCCGGTCTATACCTCTTCCCTCCCGTCGGGTACCCAGTCATTGGTCTATTGTTTGTGGTGAAGCTCCCGAGATGTTTATACTTTCATTTAGGGTCAATAAATAAATATTAATGGTTATATACTAATACAAAACGTATATTAATGGCGTGTATATTTAAATTTTTTCTGATAAAGTTCATCCATGACATATATATAATGGAGAAATGAATGCGCGAGAAGTTGGATCATTTGAAATCTATTTGGATAACACATGGATTTAGGCAATTAGTTGAAGTAATTGATTCACATGTTCTAACGGATCCTGAATTTGATGATATTCCTTATGGCACCGTTATAAAACAATGCCCTGAACATATGACATTTGTTAAAGCAATTCTAACGCAACGGCAGATTCGTCTGAAAATTTTCACCCCCGAGCGCACTGTAAAACTTTTAAAGATACTGAGAAATGATAGTATTCTCGATAATTATATTCTCAATGTCAGTTATTATTTTTTAGGAATGGAGGCAGCACAAAGCTATGTGAAAGTAGCAACGAGCTTGCCCTATTTTTCCTCTAATACAGCTGAGGAGATCTGGGTTCCTGAAGTGGTCATGCGGGCCCGATTAGAAGTGGATATGCACAAGAGGTTTGAGCATCTTGTTTGTGCGGTCTCTCATGGTAGTATTGAAGCTTATGTTCAATTAGCTAAATACATAACTGAAAACCGGCCTGTTTACGAGCCACTTAAAGTGCTCGTTGATAATTTTGAATTCGCCAAAAACCATTTTGCCAATCTAGGAAGAAACCCCTTACCGAGAGATTATAAAATAGTGTTGCTGAGTTTTGCTGCTGAGAAAGGAAATTTACAGGCTATAAAGAATTTAGTGGACTTGCTGAATGTTGAAAATGGCTCTGGATTTTCTATAAGAAGAAACGTTTCTATGCATAATAATCTCATTACTGCTAGAGGTATGCCTATGGATGCCAATCATCAACCACTGGCTTCTCAGCTTCAACAAAATTCTATATCGGAGCATATTATTCCTAACAATACGTACCTTAGTGGTAGGGGTAAAGTTAATTCTCCTGCCATCGAGCCCAGCAAATATATGGTGGATTCTGTCTGTGGCTCTATAACCAGCAATCATCAATGTAGTATTGCAGGGAATATATATGGCAATGTGCCTTCCGTTCCCAATACAGGTAATTCAAGGGGAAGAGGTTTTTAATGGAATCAATCGCAATCTGTTCAACGAATCAACCTACGTGCGATCCTTATGGCGTGGGCCGGCGGCTACCTGGTTTGCCAAGCAAACGATGATTTAAATTATGAGTAGTCTGCCTTACCTCATGGCTCAGATAACGAGCGTTGAAGTCTGGAAGGCCAATGCTTCTGCGAGGGCTAGGGGATCATGGATAGGATGTTAATCTCCTAAATTGTTAAATCAACGCTTCATAAATCGTGGCAGTTCTATCCTCCACTTTGGCAGGAGAGTAGAGTCATTTTATGGCATTGAGGCATAATCAACCCAGGATTAAGAATTTTTACCCCTTCGTTACTTGAAGTATTATTGAATGGTTATTCAAATATTTATGTTGAAAATAATTTATTTAACAATATAATTCCTAATGAAGAAATAATAAAGTAAATAAAATGTCAAAAGAAATGTATAAAAGTGATTCGCCTGGCGTCTTGAATGATGCTGGTAAGCTCTCACCTATTGCGGATTTAGTGGGTGGTAACTTCATTAAACCGCTTCAAGCAATATTGGAACATCTGAGTAAGCATTATTGCGATTTAGCAGACAATGATGAGCTAGAAGAAGAAAAAGAATATACGCACATTAATATCTATTCTTTTGTTGAAAAGCAGTATGCTGGGGAAAGCATTGCGTATATCATTCCTCAGATCCATGCACATTTAAAATCAATCTTGTCAGAATCATTTTTAGCGAATTTACAGCAAAGCAAAGATACAGAGTTTAAACGTGCGGGTACTGGTGTACTTTGCCTTTTGGCAGAAATAATCGGCTGTGCCTATCTGGCATCGGGTGAGGAAAAATATTATACGGCAAACGTGCTTGTCGATGCACTGCTTAACCATGATGATATTAAACCCCTTATTACGGGTCTAACAGGCCATCCCCATATTGACACATTGACTCTTCAAGAAATATTGGAAAAAAATATCAATCTAACAAATAATAACCACAAGAAAATCATATCAACGATTTCAAATATTATTAAAGATATGTATGATAACCATATGATTACTCAAGTGAAAATAATAGATCAATCTCCCAGTCGTTCAACGGGTGTATCTTCCGCCACCGATAGCGATAAGCAGTTAACAGAGGAGAATGAAACGATTGATAAGTATATAGCTAATATACTGAAAAATTATTCCTGTGAGACGTTTGGTGAAAAAGTTGAGCGTATTCGTAGTAGTTATGATTATGCAAAAACGATGTATCCTGGTAATTTTACGGAAAATAAACAAGAAATATTGAAGCAAGTTACGCGATTTAATAATAATCAGGATATTTCTAACAAAGCTGCTCTACATATTGCCGATATCGTTGATGATTTCATTTCCAGTGAATTTTTGAATTCGCTAATTGCTAATAGTCAATATCGTCTTGATGAGGGTATTTGTTTTGTAAAGCATTTATGTGATGTTGTGGCTTATGTTTACATTGCGGTCGGTGATTATAAGGATTATAATGATAAATTAATGATGCAACAATTTTTTTTACAGAGGGAGTTTACCACAATCTTAAATGACTATAAAATTAGTATTGATAAAATAAATACACAATTACTAATTGAAAAATTTAACAATATAAATAGGCAATTAATTGATAGCTTTAATCGTCTTGTAATGAAAGATTTGAAAATTCAGAAAATTACTGATGGTCTGAAACAACCCTATGATCAACAGCAAAAGGATAAAAATAACCAAGTCATACCTCTTTCGCGTCACCAGTTCTTTGAAGAAAAAAAACATGGCAATGAGGCCGGGGTTATCTCACGTAAAGAACTTAAATCCAATGATAGCCAGGATAAGCAAAAATACACCTATCGTTGGATGATTAAAGATGAGGGAGGCTTTGGTGCCATAAAAAGCTATATTACGGCACATCTATTTCAGTCTTTACTTGGAGAAACCAAAGCGCCTAAAATGCGATTTCTTGCTGATAAATCAAAGATTTACACCGCCTCCCGTATATTTGAATCCTACCGAGATTTATGGAAATATGCACCTGCTACTATTCGTTCTGTTGAGGAGAGAAATAGTGAGTGCTATCAAGACAATATTGCGCCTGGTATTCATAAGCTCCTGGCAGCCTGCGTGTTTCTTGGTTACTATGATATTCATTCGGCTAATGTCGGGGTTACTAATCAATCAGGTAAACGCGAAGCCGTTATTGTCGATTGTGAGCGGTCCTTATTCTTTAAGGCTGAAGGTCCAGGCGGTCGTGATTTTACCAGCGGATGCTGGGCATTACCTGGTGCTGTATCTGATTTAAAAGCGGGTGATCCGTTTACCCCAGCTGACATGGTGCGCTGCTGGTATAAAGGGTACTATGAAATGAATTCAATCTTGTTTTTAAATTTGGAATTTGCTGATGCGCTTGATTGCGTGGCTACCCAGTTTCAAGATAACGCCAACTCTTTTAAAGAATTATTAGGTAGACTAGGAAATAATATCAATACTGCGTTTAAACATAATCCTGAACGTGAGCTCACACAGCAGTTCTTTTCCATGACAGCTCCTGGTATCACCTTGGATAATTTGCCAGAAGCTTTGGAAAAGGCCCTGCATGAACGCGTTCCTATGATGAGGCAGTTTGCTCAAAATATCCGTCTGCAACTGGCTATTAATCAAAACGATGTTGCGTCTGTAACTCAGTTATTAACTCAAGATTCCTCATTGCTAACCAGACAAATTAAGTGGTTGACCTATAATTCGCAACCAACACTTTTTTGTGCATCGACGGCCGGTAAATATTGTACGTTAATCGGCGCAGATGTTTCTGTTGTAAATGTTATTCGTGAGAAGGCTTTGAGGATGTTAGCTTCCTCTAACGTATTACGCGAGAATACACAGACGAGCTGGTGCAAGAAAGTGAGAACTGTCGACGAGGAAAATACTAATTTTCTCCCATCTCCCTTTAAAAAACAAAAAGTAGACAACGTGCCCCCATCGTTATAAAGGTGCTGCAAGAAGCGATCATGCGGTCATTGTTCCTGGGCATGACGGTCACAGGGAGAATAGGGCCTCCGAGAAGCCGGTAGAAAAAGGCGTAGCCTTCATACCTCTCATCTCAGAGGACGGTACAACTCCAGCTTCCTACTTATTCGATGTTTTATAAACGGCAATTCCTCTAAGCAAGTCAACCGCACGTGAAAGCTGGTAGTCCTTACCGTAGACTGGCTCATCAGGTGTTTTATTGTCTTTATCTTTGCCGTTTTTGTCGAGGCTTTCTTTTAATTTATCGCCAACACGCTTACGCAAGCTTGAATCTGGCTGATTCTCATGGGCGGAAGGTTTAGCTTTGTCGGCATTCGGGTTGGTTGGGTTCGATAAATGGCCTTTCAATTGCGCTTCTGAATTGAAGAATTTTTCATCAATAGGTTCAATTTTGGCGGCCTCTACAGCGATATCAGGTTTAATTCCTTCAGCCTGGATTGAACGTCCAGATGGTGTATAATAACGCGAGGTTGTTAATCGCATAGCGCTATCACCTGTTAAAGGAATAACGGTTTGAACGGACCCTTTACCAAATGATTTCGTACCCATAACAACGGCACGCTTATGGTCTTGCAAGGCACCGGAGACAATCTCTGACGCTGAAGCGGATCCCTGGTTTATCAAGACAACCATTGGCAATCCGTTGATAAGGTCACCTTTATGGGCATTAAATCGTTTAATGCTTTCTTTGGTTCTTCCCCGTGTTGACACAATTTCACCAGCATCAAGGAAGGCATCACTAACGGCAATCGCTTGATCCAGCAAACCACCTGGATTGTTCCGTAAGTCAAGTACGAGGCCTTTCATTTTACCCTGGCCGATGTCCTTGTTTAATTTATCAAGGTCGTGCTTAAGTCCGTCAAATGTTTGTTCGGAGAATGAAGTAATACGAACATAACCAATATCACCTTCTGCATGTGATTTAACCGATTTAATGTGGATCACTTCGCGTTGAAGGATCACTTCCATTGGTTCGGATTCATTTTCACGCAAAATGGTAAGCTTCACTTTGGTTTTAACAGGGCCACGCATTTTTTCAACAGCCTCGTTTAAGGTGAGCCCGAGAACCGCTTGACCATCGATATGGCTGATGAAGTCTCCTGCTTTGATACCGGCATTATAGGCAGGGGTGTCATCAATAGGAGAAACAACTTTGACTAAGCCTTTATCCATGGTGACTTCAATACCTAAACCGCCAAATTCGCCTCTGGTTTGTACTCGAATATCATCAAAAGCTTTTTTATCAAGATAACCTGAATGTGGATCAAGTGAGGTTAACATACCATTGATAGCTGACTCAATCAGTTGTTTATCAGATACTGGCTCAACATAAATGTCGCGTACTTTATCGAACACGTCACCAAATAATTCGAGCAATTGAAGGGTCTGGTTATTTTCCTTCTTTTTTGCAGCTGCGTTTTGCTCCAATATTTTGCTTTGTTGCGCAAAAGCAGGAGAGGTCAGTGGGCTAAGTGTTTGAAACAGGATAGAAGAACCCACAAGGACAGAAGAAGCAGAGTAAGCGAATTTTTTAAGCATGATCCAACCTAATTAAAATAAACCCATGAAGAGGCAATTTAACTCCAACGAGAAATGGAAAGCAATACCTTTTGAGATATTTATAAGAAAGAATTTTCATTCGTTGCAAAATATGTCACTCTGTATAAAGGAAGTGTAAATTTTTGAGAGAAGGGAGACCAGTCTATGAAGTCTATGAACAAAATTAAAGTGAATAATCCGATCGTTGAAATTGATGGCGATGAAATGGCACGGGTGATGTGGGCGTGGATTAAAGAGATTTTGATTCTTCCGTTTGTGGATGTACCCCTTCATTATTTTGACCTTAGTATTCAAAATCGCGATACCACCGAAGACCAGGTTACCAAAGATGCAGGCGAGGCAATCAAACGTTATCAAGTAGGAGTTAAATGTGCCACCATTACTCCAGATGAAGCGCGTGTAAAAGAATTTAATCTCAAGAAAATGTGGAAATCGCCAAATGGCACTATCCGTAATATTTTAGGTGGAACCGTGTTTCGTGAGCCTATCGTCTGTAAATCAATTCCACGTTTGGTGCCTGGTTGGAATAAGCCGATTGTGATCGGTCGCCATGCCTTTGGTGACCAATATGCGGCAACCGATTTTGTGACGGATCGTCCTGGGAAATGTGTGATGCAGTTTATTCCCGCCGATGGAAGCCCTGTGCAGGAGCGCCTGGTAAATGATATGAAAGGTCCTGGTGTGGTGATGGGGATGTTTAATCTGGATGCGTCGATCACCGAATTTGCCCGTGCATGTTTTAATTATGCCTTAAGTTGTGGGTATCCACTTTATCTTTCAACCAAAAACACTATTCTAAAATCCTATGATGGAAGGTTTAAAGATATTTTCCAGCACGTATTTGAGCGGGAATTTAGACCTCAATTCGACGCTGCTGGATTAACGTACGAACATCGTTTAATCGATGATATGGTCGCCTTTGCTATTAAGTCTCATGGCGGTATGTTATGGGCCTGCAAAAATTATGATGGCGATGTGCAGTCGGATATCGTAGCACAAGGATTTGGCTCATTAGGGTTGATGACCTCGGTGTTGATGACTCCAGATGGCAATACGGTAGAAACCGAAGCCGCGCATGGCACCGTCACTCGGCATTTTCGTTTATGGCAGCAGGGAAAAGAAACGTCGACTAACCCAATCGCAACTTTATTCGCTTGGACCAGGGCGTTGCATGCCAGAGGACGCATTGATCAAAACCAACCATTGATGGATTTTGCAACGAAGCTTGAGAAGGTCACCGTGGAAACAGTGGATGGTGGTTTTATGACTAAAGACCTTGCTGTTTTAGTCGGTAAGGATACGCCGTATTTAACAACGCAGGCGTTTCTTACCAAAGTAGGTGAGGGATTGGTGTCATAGCACGGACCGCGCATGAGACTTCCTGGTTATCTTGATACAGTTTATAAGCGTCTGATTATGATCAGAGGAATTTTAGGTTATTTTTTGTCGTCATAGATGGTAAAACATCACGGGGTGCCTGTTCTAAAATGACGTGCAATGAATCTTGATGGGTTCTATTAATAATTAATTATAATATATAGTGTAAATTTCAATTAATAATATTCTTTTAGAAAATGAACGATTAAAAATCGCCTTAATTGAAGAAGTAATAATGCTAGAATATAGAAATGTTATTTATTACGCGCAGCCTGATGTCTCGCAAAAGGGGGGTGTTCAAGGTGAAAAGCGTCCCTATGATTTAGTCATCATGGTAGGCACCCGCCATGATTATGAGCAGGTAGATGCTCTTAAGGAAGAATGTGCCAAGAAACAAGCATACCTGGCGAAAAAGGGCATAGCCTTTTCCTATACTATTATCGGCGATGGACATTCGGACATAGAGGATAAGGATTTAGAGCATGTGCAGGGGCGGCTGGGAAAGGGTACCCGGGTTGATTTATGGGGACATGGCAATATCGATGCTCATGGGGAGCATACCATTGATATATTTCCAGATGGACAACGCAAAACCTCTTTTTTGTTTGATAAACTTAATCATTTAGCAGCCAAGGATCCACGTACTGGGCAATCAGCGCCATTGAATGTTCACGTATGGAGTTGCCACGGCGGAGCTTCCATTGATGCTTATGACCATTTGCCTAAGGGTTCTTCTTTAGTTTCGCCTGCTGGTAAAAAACATCCAACGCTCAGCCACGAGAATATGCAGGGATTACTTAACTCGATTCAATCGATTCCGTCACAAAAATCGGTGCATGCACAATTTTTTGAAGATGCAGTCAGTCGAGGTGAAACACATAAAATTAGGATACCGGAAGGTACTTTTGTTATCCGCGCTCCTAAACAGACTATACACAAACCGGAGGAGGCAAGGCGTTATTTAGAAAATCAGCGCCAGGAATTCAATGAATTTTTGACCCAAAATATGTCGGCTGATCCTAAGCAAGCCAGCGCGATTATGAATGATATCAACCGCGTATCATTGGATGACAAGCAAATGAATCGGTATACCAATTCACTTGTGCTCAATCAGACCTTTAATAAGAACAAAGATATTAAAGCGTATTTAAGACAGAGTGGAAAGCATCCGGATGATATTTTAACAACCGATGGGCATCCATTGCTCAAATGGGCGATCCAGGATGGGAATAAAGCATTGGTGAAAACCTTGTTGGAACATGGGGCAAACCCTAATTATGTTACACCCGATGGTCGTTCTTGTTTGCATATGGCAACGGCTATGGGTGATAAAGAGATGGTTAAAGATCTCCTGCAATTCGGAGCTGATCAACAGGTTAAATATCATCATAGAACGCCTTTAGAAGAAGCAAAGTCTCTTGATTTTTCGGATGTTGCCCAAACAATCCTTGGGTTTTTTTTAAATTTATTGGCGGAGGGGGTAAAAAGCCTTATGTCGTCCAATACGCCGCCTGCTGCAGGGCAAGCTAGCGTAACTTCTCAAACACACGACCCCAATCAAGTCACGACTACCTCACTTCATGAAGCTATAAAGCTGGGTAATAGGGCAGCAGTAGAGGCATTCATCACAGCAGGTGCTGATGTTTCCGGTCAAAATCAGCACGGTGAGACACCCCTACATATTGCCGTACAGAGCAAGAGCGAGCCGATGGTTCAGTTCTTATTGAAATTTGGGGCACGCACTGATATAGCCAATAATAAAGGAGAAACTCCGTTGAGTTTGGCTTCTAAACATAATATGAGAGCACCTTTTTATCATCAAAACGCATCAGGACAAGGCAAGCAATCGCCACTGAGGCGTTGAATTATTCTAGCGTTTACCAAACATTTTCGCTAATTCCATAAACATTGTGGAACCTAACTGGTCTACTTCACGGATGGTTACGGCTTGCTGGTAGTAACTGTTGACATCATGGCCTATACCGATAGCGCATAATTCGATAGAGGAAAATTGCTCAATGTGCTGAATAACCAAACGAAGGTGTTGGTCAAGGTAGGACGCGTGGTTATGAGTAGAAGTGGCGTCATCCACAGGTGCGCCATCGGAGAGAACCATCAGGATCCGCCTTTTTTCAGGACGTTTAGCAAGGCGGTTACAGGCCCAGATAATGGCTTCACCATCAATATTTTCTTTGAGTAATCCTTCCTTAAGCATTAGGCCAAGATTAGGTTTAGCATGTCGCCAAGGTACGTCAGCCGATTTATAGACGATATGCCTAAGATCATTTAAACGACCAGGTTTATGGGGTTTATCATTGGCCTGCCATAACTTAAAGGATTGTCCGCCGCGCCAATCAACGGTGGTAAAGCCGAGGATTTCTACTTTAATACCACAGCGTTCTAGGCTTTCTGCCAAAATATCGGCGCATAACGCGGCCATTAAAATAGGACGGTCACGCATAGAGCCTGAATTATCTACAAGCAGGGTGATTGTGGTATCAAGTTGTTTCGCAGCTTCCTCCCACATATAGGGCTGGGGGTAGTGAGGATCGGCAACGATTTGTGCCAGCTTACGGCTATCGAGGATACCTTCTTCCAAATGCAAATGAGTATGACGCTGCTGTTTTGACATGAGCTGGCGCATTAATTGGTTAGCTAATAAACGGGTCGTAACGGGAAGGGCGGCACGTTTATCGTCGAGTTGCTTTCGTAAACGGATTAACTCCGAATGGCTGCATAGGCTTGAGGCTTGGCTGATATCGTCATATTGTGTGGTATAGGCTTGATAAGGAAGCATGTCCTGGTTCGAAGACGAATAAGACGGTGTATGATCCGGAACCTGTACTTCGGTGGATGGGGTTTCATCCACTTCATCCACTTCGTGACCACGTCCTAGAGTGCTGCCATATTCTTTTGCATCCATCGACGTACCGGTTTGAGAAGTGGTGACCGTTTGCTGGGAATTTTCTGTGCCTTCTGTCTCGCCCATTGGCTGGTCGGTGTGATCTATCTGTTGGTCAGCATTCGGTGCAGCCGACGATGTGGATTGGCTGCTCTCATTTAATATATCCAGTGCCATTATTTTGCGGATAGCTTCTAGCATAAGCTGGCCATATAATGGTTGGTTATCCCATGCTAGAAAAGCTTTCATCAGTTCATGCTGGATGGTGTTTTCGATCCAAAAATCGACTTTTTTAAGATGGGGTGCTAGTAGATGCGGATAGGGTATATCCAGAAAATATTTGCGTAGGATCGATTGAAACAGTACAGGGAGAGGAATCTTGTCTTCCCCTAGTATGAGACTATAGGCTAACATTTTGGCATCTTCGTCGCTTTTAGCTGCAATATTATGTCGGACACCTTCCAAATATTTTGAACCCAGTGCTTCGGTACGCACTTGCTCGGCAGCTAGGAATAATTCTTTGGATAAGGGGTTATTCGGCTGCTGTTTCGTAAAAATACTCACATCGTGATAACGTTTCCATAAGGCAAACATATCGCTCAAGCCGCGCAACGCCGATTTTTTATCAGGAAGATTAAACTCCTGGCTTATTTTAATGGGTACAGGATGCGTATGGGTACTCAGCACCGTATCAAGTGATGAAGACTGACGGTCAAATTGGAAATGGAGTTTATCTTCCCTGGCAAGGACACGAGCGGCCATTTCCACCGGGCGCGGAAAAAGGTTAGCAGATGGATTAGGCATACACGTTGGCTGGAGTTGTCGATGGGAGAATGAGTTCTTTGCCGAAGCAGCGCTGATAATACTCAGCGATAATAGGCTGTTCGACTTCATCGCATTTATTGAGGAAACTCAAACAAAAGGCCCATTCTAAATCAGCAAAAATAAGATAATTTTCGGCCCAGCTGATGATAGTACGCGTAGACATGACCGAGGCAATGTGCTGTTGTTTAAAACCTTCACGGGTTAAATTGGCCATAGTTACCATTTTGCTAATAACATCGTGATGATTGGGGCGGGTAAGTGCTGGAATTTTTTGGGTGATGATGGTTTCTTCTGCGTGTTGCGGGAGATAATGCAAAACAGTCGCTATGTTCCAGCGATCCATTTGTCCCTGGTTAATCAATTGGGTGCCATGATATAAGCCAGTGCTATCGCCAAGGCCAATGGTATTGGCGGTGGCAAAGAGGCGGAAACCTGGATGCGGCTGTATAACCCGGTTTTGGTCGAGCAGCGTTAATGCGCCTTGTTGTTCAAGCAGGCGCTGGATCACAAACATAACATCAGGGCGGGCTGCATCGTATTCGTCAAACACGAGAGCAACCGGTCGTTCCATACTCCAGGGGATAATACCGGGCCTGAATTCAGTGATTTGTTTACCTTCTTTGACTGTAATGCCATCTTTACCAATGAGGTCAATTCGGCTAATTTGGCCATCGAGGTTAACCCGGATACATGGCCAGTTAAGCCGAGCAGCAATTTGTTCAATATGGGTTGATTTCCCTGTGCCGTGATAACCCTGAACCAGTACTCTGCGATTATGGGCAAAGCCAGCCAGAATTGCCAGCGTTGTTTGCCGGTCAAAATAATAATCGGGATCAATAGCCGGTACATGTTCGCTTGCCTTGGCAAAAGCAGGGACTTCCCAGTCACTTTCAATGTTAAAAACATCACGAACAGAAACGGTATTATCGCCAGGCCAGATAGTCATAAAAATCTCCTAAGCAAGATGATAGCAGATCTTTGTCCCAACTACAATTTTAAAGGCACCACGATCAGAGGTATCCCTTTATTATGGAGACGCTTTTGCAGCATATAGGCGGTCTGGTTGTGGAGAATAGGGGTGAGAATAGGTGATAAAATCGATTCATTATCAAAGGTAAGTTTGGTGGAGAAGAACTTAGCATTGGGATAGTCGCTGATAATGATATCGCTGAGATCAGTCAGTTTTTGCAGGACATCGGTTCCGTACGAATGATAATAGGCACTGGGCAGGCCTTTACAGTTACAGTAAGCTACGTAACGGCGTAAAAGTTGTTTGGTGTTTTTCTGGGTTTCAGACCATTTATCTTCGTCCACGAATTCTTCATTGTCGATTTCGCGTACGGTCACAAACACGAAGTTTTTAAAGACATCCGGGAAGTTTTTTTGCACCCACATAAAACTGTGCATTCCGCTGGCATTGAGCTCGCTTACGAAGAAAACAGCTGTAGGCAGGGTATTGTCGATCGTAGGTGTTTCTGCATTGGGGCGAACTTCACAGGCAAATGTATAGGAAAGTTCAGCTTCGGCCTGTTCAACCCGTTCTTTAACGGTCACATAATGGCGGTTGACGATATAACCGCCAAGAATAGAAAGGCTGGTGATACAGACGGTCATCCATCCGCCTTCCAGGAATTTTTCAAACAAGGTGGTAATCAAAATCGATACACACAGCAGGAAAGACAGGAATGGGATGTAAAGTTTAAGGAGTTCACCTTTTTTATGGCGGTTAATCCAGCGATGGCGGGTAATACCTGCCAATGACAGGCTGAAAGTAAGAAACACGTTGATACTGTAAAGGACCACCAATATTCTCACATCACCGTGGGTAACAATCAACGCAGCGATAGCGGCAGCTCCCATCAACAAAATACCATTTTTGGTTACCAGACGGCTTGAAAGTGCGGTGAAGAAATGGGGGACCCAACGATCGACGGCCATGGTTGCTAATACGGATGGTCCAGCAATAAAGCCAGTGTTAGCAGCAACGAAAAGCAATCCAGCTTCTAATGCTAAGGCTACACCCACAACCACCGGTGATAGCGAAAATCCTGCGATCTGCCAATCGGCGGTAATCAATTTAAACACTGAGGCATTCAGAGTCTCGCCTTCCACATGCTGTACGCCCCAAAGCAGATAAAGCATGATGATACCACCGGCCATAACAGCCAGGGAGATTGCCACACAGAACATCGTCATTTTACCGGTTTTAACTTTAGGTTCTGCCAGGTTATGGAGACTGTTGGATACAGCTTCTAATCCTGTGTAGGTACCACCTCCTAAAGAGAAGGCTTTAAAAAATAAAGCCAGTAAGGCTACCCAGCCCATAGTGCTGGCGGTTTTAGTGGTTTCGTTAATGGCATTAGGTAAAATGTCATCCATTCCGTTAAAATGGACAGAGATTCCATAACCAAGCAAAATCAAATGGGTTATCATAAAGCCCAAGAAGATTGGCATCAGGAATTTAATAGATTCCTTTAACCCCCTTAAATTAAGGTAGGTGAGTAATAACACCGCCGCAATTTTTATGGGAAGTTCTATCATGCTTAATTGATGAGGTAACATACTGAAGACAGCATCTACGGCACTGGCAATCGAAATAGCAATGGTCAGCACGTAATCAATAATAAGGGCAGATCCAGAAACCAGTCCGGCTTTTGGGCCAAGCAGTGTAGAAGCGACTTTATAACCACCACCACCATTGGGGAAAAGCTCAATCACCTGCAGATATGCAGCGGCAATTAGAAATACGGTGATACCGGTTACGAATGCCAGGAAAATAGCTAATTGAGTATGTCCACCCAAGGCCAGGAAGGCTTCTTCAGGACCGTAGCATGACGATGATATTCCATCGGCACCCAAACCAATCCAAGCGAAAAAAGTAATGAGGGCAATGTGCTTGCGAGTCTCACTCTTAAACGGGTCAAGGGGTTTACCCAGAAGGAAATGTTTTATTTCAGAAACAGACATATATTCACTCTAATGGAAGGGATTAAAAAAAGCCTTAATAAAAATTAAAAAAATAGTTAGGAGCTGTTTTTATCACCGGGTGGTTCGTGCTGTGACTCTGCTGCAACATCCTTAACGCCTTCTTTAAATTGACGTATTCCCTTCCCCAGATCATGCATCACAGTAGGTAGCTTTCCAGCTCCAAATAAAATAAGGATCACCACGACAACTAATAATATTTCGGAAAAGCCTAATTCCATTGGACCAATACTATTTATTTTAGAGGGACCATCATAATCTAATATGAGGGGAATATCAAGGTGTGCTTAAGCCTATTAAGCTGAGAAATCGATGCCGCCCTATTTGGGGGGGGGGGCAGAATGGCCTCCTGGCCGAATGGGCAGCTGAATCGTGACGAGATTAATGTGCACCATCGTATCCTTATTATGATATCGATAGGGGAGATATCTATGAACTATACCGCAAAAACACTAATTTCGTCCGCCCATAATGCCTTTCGTCATCAAGTACATAACCTTGTGGGAATACTAGGTCTTCGGTTTTGCTGACTTCAACGCAGATTAAGGCGTTTTGGTTAAGCCAGCCGCCTTTGGCGAGTGATGTTAAGCAGGGCAGGGTGAGTTTTTGGTCATAGGGAGCATCGATAAAAGCCAGATGATAAGCTTGTTTGGCAGAGGGCAGACGGCTAGAATCGGTGCAGACGAACTGGCAAGTCTCTTCCTCACGCAGATGTTTGGCATTTTTTTTGACGATATCCAAAGCTTCGCGGCTTCTATCAATAAACGTAACGGATTTGGCCCCGCGTGAGAGGGCTTCAAAACCCAGCGATCCACAACCACAGAAAATATCGAGTATATCCAGCCCTTCAAGGTAATTGGGGGCAAGCATGGGGCCGTGGCAGAGAATGTTGAATAAAGCTTCCCGTACTTTGCCCATGGTAGGGCGCAATTGTTTTGAATCGAGTGTTTCGAGGCGGGCGCCTCGATGTTTACCGGTAATAATGTGCATGGTCATGGGAGATAATTCCTGATAAATTTGGGTGGCACTTCCTGGACTTTGCCACGCGGAAGCTCATCTAAGTTAAAGGGGCCGTAAGCTGTACGGATAAGGCGGTTAACCGCCAGGCCGAAATGTTCAAACACGTTACGGATTTCGCGGTTTTTGCCTTCGGTTAATGTCACCGTAAACCAGAAATTTTGTCGAGCACGCGGATTTGGTATGTGGTTGGGGCTTTCTTCTTTGGTAGAATCTATTTCAATACCAATGGCACCGTAGCGTATGCCGTCAATGGTAACACCACTGGCTACTTTTTCTTTAAATTTATGAGGGATAGCACCAAAGGCCCTTACCCGGTATTTACGTTTCCATCCGGTTTGCGGCAGCGAACAATAGCGGGCCACTTCACCATTATTGGTGAGCAGCAATAATCCTTCACTATTATAATCAAGCCTACCAATGGTAATTACCCGAGGTAAGTCGCGGGGGAGGATATCAAAAATAGTGGCACGTCCCTGGGGATCACTGTGGGTTGTTAAACAGCCGGTGGGTTTATGAAATATCCACATGCGGGTAGCTGGCCTTTGTGATTCAAGGAGCTTTCCTTCAACCACGACGCTATCGGTAGAGACTACTGTAAATGCAGGTGTTTCTACGAGTTTACCGTTGACTTTGACTAACCCTTGAAGGATTTTTTCTTCGGCTTTTCTGCGCGAGCACACACCGGCATCAGCCATTCTTTTGGCAAGACGCATAGGCTTTTCAGCCGAAGGGTCCGATGGGGCAGAGGGAGGTGAAGGTTTATGAGGCATGGTTTATTTTATTTCCAAATAGGTTTGCCGCTGGTTGGCAGTCCAAGTTTATCCCACATTTGGCTGACTTTATCAACTATGTCGGTATCCATACTGATAAGCGCTCCCCATTCGCGGTTGGTTTCTGGTGGCAGTTTGTTGGTGGCATCAATGCCTAGTTTACTGCCAAGGTTAGAAACAGGGGAGGCAAAATCCAAATAATCCATAGGGGTGCCTTCGATTACGGTAAGGTCGCGTCCGGGGTCACTGCGCGTTGAAATGGCCCACATCACATCCTTCCAATCGCGGCAATTAATATCATCATCAACCACAATCACCATTTTAGTATACATAAACTGGCGCAGAAACGACCATACTCCCATCATAATGCGCTTGGCATGTCCGGGGTACGCTTTTTTGATACTGACGACAGCGATACGGTAGGAACAACCCTCGGGTGGCAGCCAGAAGTCAATGATTTCCGGGAATTGTTGTTGCAGCAAAGGAATGAAGACTTCATTTAATGCTTCACCCAGTACGGAAGGTTCATCGGGTGGTCGACCGGTGAAGGTGGTGAGGTAAATGGGGTCTTTTCGCATGGTGATGGCGGTAAGTGTAAATACAGGGAATGGTTCTATCGAATTATAATAACCGGTATGGTCACCATAGGGGCCTTCATCCTGGTATTCATCTAGACTGACATAGCCTTCAAGTATAATTTCAGCGTGCGCGGGCACTTCCAAAGGAATCGTTTTGCAGGCCACTAGCTCCAAGCTTTTACCACGCAGCAAACCAGAAAATTGATATTCAGAAAGTGTATCGGGTACGGGGGTAACGGCAGCAAGGATGGTGGCAGGATCGGCACCAATAACAACGGCTGCGGGTATGGGTTCTGTTTTTTGTTCCTTCCAGCGCTGATGATGCTGTGCTCCGCCACGATGTTTAAGCCAACGCATTAAGGTCTTGTTTTTTCCAACGACCTGCATCCGGTAAATGCCAAGATTATAATGATCTACTTTGTCGGAAGAAGGGCCTTTGGTAACCACTAGTGGCCAGGTAATGAGTGGAGCTGGTTCCCCTGGCCAGCACGTTTGGATGGGGAGTGTGGAAAGGTCGATTTCATCACCTGTGAAAACCACGTCCTGACAAGGGGCATGTTTGACCAGTTTGGGTTTCATCGCCATGGCTTTTTTAAGGATGGGCAGCATATCCCATGCCTCCTTCCAGCCACCAGGAGGTTCAGGCTGTTTGAGAAAAGCCAGTGTTTGTCCTAATTCGCGTAATTGGTCTTTTGTGACGCCCATGCCCTGAGCCACACGGTCTATCGTACCAAAGAGATTCATGAGCACAGGTATGGGCGAAGCGCCATGCTCGCTATAGGCATGTTCAAAGAGGACCGCAGGGCCTTGTTCTGCAAGCAGACGCGTTTGGATTTCGGTCATTTCCAGTACGGTTGACACAGGTTCTTTAACCCGCACTAATTGTCCGTTTCTTTCAAGCTCTGCAATGAAATCGCGTAATGATTGGTAGGTCATCTAAGCGGTTATAGCATAAAAGGAGGGGAAGGTGAATGGCTATAATGTAAGGGTAATGCCATATTCGCTAAAGGGCGTAACCCAAGCCTTCGTCCGTTTCATCTTCGTCCGTTTCATCGGCCGTTAACAATAATGCAGCTTACACTTGATGATGATGGAAACCAAGCGCTTTATTTTGCAGCAAAATCCAATAATGTTGCCATTTTTAAAGCTTTAATGGATCGTGGGGCTATTACCAATACAGCGAATTTTCAAGGAATATTATGGACCAAGGATGCTGCTGGACTGAATGTTAAAAAGTATCTTAATGAAATCCACACTGAAATTCTTCAACAAATAAAAGTTAACGATAAATCTATATTAGGATTAGGTTTTGATGGTTCTATAAATGAAAGTCGGCAATCTATGATATTTGCAAGCCAGGCGCAAGATCGGGAGCTAGTTGCCCCAATCATGAAATCTCTCTATTCACAAAACCCAACACTTCGCCCACGTTTACATGGTTTAACTCTGCTTGCAGAGGCGGGTTTAGCCCAAGTGGTGGTTTGTCCCGATTCCTTGGTATCTAGTTTATCTCCTTTGCTACCCTTGGCAGGCGGCGTTTACAATGCAAGATCGTACGATCCCTTTATAATAGATGATCTCATTCTTTTAATTAAAGATTCTCGTAAGTTTAATACCGAGTTCTATGTATCGCATTCTGAGTCGGCTAAAGAGATGGTTGCAACTCTCGTTCATGAAGGCGGCCATTTACTCGATCATTTTTATCAGCATTATTGCAGTGATCAACGTATTGAACTTGATGTTATTGAAATTAAATATGCTGTTATGGAGTGGTTTAGAACCAATGAAGTAGACACAATACAAAAAGAAGAAATTAGACAAATAGTTTTAGATGAACTGATGTTATACAAGGCAGAAGATCAAGCGAGGGAACTCTTTGTGCGTATTCACCAGCTGGTTGTGCTCCAAGGAACTGATGAATATGTCAAATCCATTTCACCGTTATGGGAAGTGTATCAACAGATTATAGGACAAGAAACATTACTGGTAAAGCATCTCATAGCCCACCAATTTATTCGTCATTTAGGCTTACATGAAAATGATAATACCCTTATGCAGAAGATGGCAGACGTGGTGATTACCCAACTTGAGAATGACAAAATAGTGCTTTTTGATATGACACAAGCAACTCCACCATTACCACTAGCTGAACGATTACCCCCTGAATACCAAATCAATTTAAGTAAGCTGTTGCGTCAAGTCCAGAGCGAATTTCTAAGATTTTCAGTGTCTCCCTCCAGCGAGTCCGCAAAGCTATATGAGTTCTTTCTAGCGCAGGATTGTGGTACAAAAAAGAATATTTTAAAGAAATTATGGACAACGAACCAGGGTATTCAACAGATATCCCTGATGATTATTTTGGAACCAAAGATTTTACTTTTAGTTGATACATTGAGATTAGAAACAGGTGATAGTCGTGCGCTTTCACAACTAGGATTATGTTTAGAAAAAAGTGAGCTTTTTGCTGATCGACTTATTTCTAATAAAGAACTTACGGGTGAACAAAAATTAAAAATTGCTGAGATACTTCAAGAAATTGGTTTTGATCTTCAAAAAACAATTACGCACAACGAACAAAAATGCATTTTTTCAGATTTATTTTTATTATGTGGAAGAGAAGGGAATATCCCTCTTGAAGCAAAGAATTCTGAACCGCAGAATGTCCTTGATCGTGTCATTAAGCGTGTAGTGTGTCCCAACCAGGTTCAACGTCAAACAAATGCCCCACAAAAATGTATTGCAACAATATTGAAAAGTAAGGACGACTTATCTATCAATTATGCTGAGAGGCATAAAGCATCACAGGGTCAAGGAAAATCTAATCCACTAGCGAGGTCGATGTAATTATGTGGCTCAGTCCAAACGGCCACTCCTAACGTTTTACTAGCTCAATTCCACGTTCTGTCAGATTAGGGATGGTATCTGTCACGCATGCTGCATGTTCATGTCCTTTTTGCCAGTTATTAACGTTCAAGTAACGATTAACAGCGACAATGCGTTTAGACTCATTCAAGCATTAATTGTTTTATCTATGATTCTTTGGGATATGACCACCAATAGTATTGCACAAATCTGCCTGTTTCTAGGCTTGTTGATACTGTGTATAACGCCTCTTGGTTCGTATATGGCTAAGGTTTTTTCTGGTGAAAAAACGTGTCTCTATCGGATAGTCTATCCGGTAGAAAAAATATGTTATCGGCTCTGTGGTATTGATTCTGCTAGGGAAATGACGTGGCAAGCGTATGTGGGTGCGATCTTGATTTTTACTGCCGCAGGTTTTTTAGTCCTTTATTCGATATTTATCCTGCAAGCCTATTTACCACTTAATCCGCTGCATCGTCCCAACCTAGCTGTTGATTTAGCCTTTAATGCGGCTGTGAGTTTTGTTACTAACACCAATTGGCAGTCCTATGCGGGTGAACGTGATTTAAGTTATTTCAGCCAGATGGTGGGGATTACGACCCAGCATTTTATTTCGGCTTCGGTAGGAATAGCTGTTTTAATGGCGGTGATCAGAGGGCTTAAGCGTAAGAAGGTTGAGGAATTAGGAAATTTCTGGGTAGATGTTGTGCGGGCTAATCTGTATCTGCTATTACCTTTATCGTGTCTATTGGCGGTTATACTTGGGAGCCAGGGTGTTATTCAAACCTTTCAATCCTCCCTGCATGTACCATTTTTTGAACCAATCCATCATGTGTCGGGAAAAGAATTACGTGATACCGTGATTTCTACCCAGGAAATTGCGGTAGGGCCTGTCGCTTCACAAATAGCCATTAAACAATTAGGCACGAATGGCGGAGGGTATTATAATGTCAACTCTAGCCATCCGTTTGAAAATCCAACGCCCGTTTCTAATTTTTTTGAATTACTGGCAATGCTGCTGATACCTGCGTCACTTTGCCATACATTTGGCAAAATGATTGGCGACCAGCGTCAGGGAATGGCGTACCTGGCCATTATGCTTATTGTCTTTATACCTTTACTTTTTATTGGTTATGGGGTGGAGCAAGGAGGTAACCCCAAATTTAATGCGTTGAATATTGACCAGTTGGCGAGTGATAATCAAGCGGGTGGTAATATGGAAGGAAAAGAAGTGCGGTTTGGCATTATAGATTCCACCATGTTTGCTGCGATCACCACCGCTTCGGCAAATGGCGCTGTGAATTCGATGCATGATTCGTACACGCCTTTAGGTGGAATGATACCACTTTTATTTATGCACTTTGGCGAAGTTATCTTTGGAGGGGTTGGCTCAGGTGTATATGGAATGCTTGCCTATGTCATTATTACGGTTTTCCTAGCGGGGCTGATGGTAGGAAGAACGCCCGAATATTTAGGGAAAAAAATATCAGTTTTTGAAATGAAAATGGCAATGATTGCGGTGTTAACACCCTGTGCTACGATATTAATCGGTGTGACGTTCGCGTTATTAACCCAAGCGGGGAAAGACGGAATTTTTAATCCAGGAGCCCAAGGATTTACCGAAATTCTCTATAGCTTTACCTCCGCCGCCGCTAACAATGGCAGCGCGTTTGCAGGCATAAAAGCCAACAATGTTTTTTATAATCTGGTGTTAGGATTGATCATGTTGATAGGGCGGTTCTCGGTCATCATCTCCATGCTTGCACTGGCTGGTAGCTTAGCGCAAAAACAGCCCGTTCCACCATCTGCTGGCACATTGCCAACACACAGGCCATTATTTGTATTTTTCGTCATAGGCGTTGTGATATTAGTGGGCGTATTGACTTTCTTTCCTGTATTAGCGCTGGGGCCTATTGCGGAACAGCTAAATTCAACGACTGATTTGATAGGGCGTAAATGAAAAAGGACTGTACCGCATTTTCAAAACAGATGCTTGATGCGCTTTTATTATCTGTGTTGCGTTTGAGAATACGTTATCAAATGCGTAACCCGGTGATGTTTATTGTTTTTCTTGGAGCCATGATCACAACCGTTATTTTTGTCTGGAGACTCTATATTCCCCATGCGATTATTTCAAGGGAGCCTATCTGGTTTGTTGGCCATGTTGCGTTTTGGCTATGGTTTAGTTTGTTGTTCGCTAATTTTTCGGAATCCTTAGCCGAAGGAAAAGGTAAAGCCCAGGCCGAGTCGCTCAAAAAAGCCAGGTCAGAAGTTGTAGCCAAAAAATTATCTCACATAGATAACCTGGATAATTATAAAAAAGTGGCAGCTAACCGACTTATGCGGGATGATTTAGTCCTCATTGAAGCTGGTGATGTTATTCCGGCAGATGGGCAGGTGATGGTTGGAATTGCTTCGATCGATGAAAGCGCTGTGACTGGCGAAAGCGCTCCGGTGATACGTGAATCGGGAGGGGATCGTGATGCTGTTATCGGGGGAACGAAAGTGCTATCTGATTTTATTGTGGTACGCATCAGTGCTGATGCGGGTGAATCGTTTTTAGATAGGATGATTGGATTGGTGGAAGGGGCACGCCGTCAAAAAACACCTAATGAAATGGCACTCAATACGATGCTCATGGGTATCACGGGCATTTTTTTACTGGTGTGCTTTACGCTTTTTTTTGTTTCTAAATACAGTGTAGAGCAAGCCGGAAGTGGACAATGTATAACGGTAACGATGCTGATTGCGTTGCTGGTTTGCCTTATTCCAACCACCATTGCTGGCTTATTATCGGCTATTGGTATTTCGGGGATGCAGCGTTTGGTTAATGCTAATGTGATAGCAACATCGGGAAGGGCAGTGGAGGCCGCAGGCGATATTAATATTTTACTCCTCGATAAAACGGGGACAATTACTATCGGTAATCGTCAAGCGGTTGAGTTTTTTCCAGCTCCAGGTTTTACCGCACAGGAAATGGCCCAAGCAGCAGAATTTGCCTCTCTTGCCGATGAAACGCCTGAAGGAAAAAGTATCGTAGCTCTAGCACGAGCAAAATATGGCGTTAAGGAAAGCACGGATCAACAGTCAGAAGTAAGCTTCATCCCCTTTACCGCAGAAACACGTACAAGTGGTGTCATGTTTGGCAGCAAGCAGATTTTGAAGGGAGCAGGGGATGCAATTGAAAATGTTGTCAACCGCTTTGGTGGTCATGTTGCTATTGAGGTTAAACGCCAGATTGAAGACATTGCCAGAAAGGGCGGAACTCCCTTATTGATTGCCCAAAATGCTCAGGTTCTGGGTGTTATTTATCTCAAAGATATTATTAAAAACGATATTAAGCAGCGCCTTGCCGAACTTCGGAAAATGGGCATTAAGAGTGTCATGATCACCGGCGATAATCCACTAACAGCCGCTGCTATTGCCAATGAAGCTGGTGTGGATGATTTTATTGCCGAGGCCACACCCGAAGCCAAGCTTAAATATATTAGAAAAATGCAAGAAGGTGGGGAGCTGGTAGCCATGGTTGGCGATGGCACCAACGACGCTCCTGCACTGGCGCAATCGGATGTTGCCGTGGCGATGAATTCGGGCACGCAAGCAGCAAAAGAAGCTAGCAATATGGTGGATCTGGATTCAGATCCCACCAAATTGATTGAGATTGTTAAAATTGGAAAACAATTGTTAATGACACGTGGAGCGTTAACAACGTTTAGTGTGTCGAATGATCTGGCAAAATATTTCGCGATTATTCCAGCTGCCTTGGTTGGAACGTATCCATCATTAAAGGCACTCAACGTTATGGGGCTGGCAAGCCCGCTTAGCTCGATATTGTCGGCAGTTATTTTTAATGCAGTGATTATATTGATGTTGATTCCACTTGCGATCAAAGGCGTCACATATAAACCAGTTTCAGCCGAAGCGTTGTTGCAACGAAATATTGTGATTTATGGGGTAGGTGGCGTGATCACGCCGTTTATCGGTATTAAGCTCATTGATATGCTGCTTAATTTTATCGGTTTAACTTAGGGAATAAAGATGCAAACGCTTACTGGTTCGATTCGTCCTGCATTGTGTTTATTACTCGTGCTGACACTCATCTGCGGTGTGTGTTATCCCCTTGTCTGTTTCGGAATATTACATGTTTTCTTTCCTAATCAATCACAGGGTAGCTTATTGCATGATAAGCAAGGAAACGTTCGCGGTTCAGCGTTAATTGGTCAACCCTTCTCAGATCCTAGTCATTTTTGGGCCCGCCCTTCAGCCACGTTGCATTTTCCTTATAATGCGTCGGCCTCGAATGGATCAAATTTAAGTGTCAATAATATTCAATTATGGCGTCTGGTTGCCTATAGAGCGAACAGATTGAGAGCATGGAGTCCTACCAGTAGTGAGGCAATACCTGTTGATTTAGTGACGGCATCTGCCAGTGGTTTGGATCCTCATATCAGTATGGCGGCTGCTTTATATCAAGTGCCGCGTATTGCAAATATCCGTCATAAGAAAGAGGAAGAAATTCTTGAATTGGTTCGTTTACATAGGGAACCCCGTCCATTTAATTTGTTTGGGGAACCGCGGGTTAATGTGTTAAAACTTAATATGGCACTCGATGGTATACAATAATGCGCATCACCAGTCAGTCGGGACGGACCGGCGGCCTAATCCTGATAAAATTCTTGATAAGATTAATCGGGATCAAAGAGGCACTCCCCATGGCAAGTTGAAGATTTTTTTTGGAGCTTCCGCAGGCGTGGGCAAGACCTATACGATGCTGAATGAGGCAAAAGAGCGTCGAGCAGAAGGCAAGCGGGTTGTTATAGGTGTGGTGGAATCGCATAGCCGTAGCGAGATTGTGAAGCTCATTGAAGGGTTTGAGGTGATACCTCCCACAGAGATTACCTACCGTGGTATTGTGATTAAAGAATTAAATCTGGAAGCGGCGATCACCCTTAAGCCTTCCTTATTGCTGATAGATGAACTAGCGCATACCAATGCCCCAGGTTCACGCCATCCCAAACGCTGGCAGGATGTTGAAGAGTTGATTAATAAAGGAATCGATGTTTATACCACGCTGAATGTCCAGCATTTAGAGAGTTTGAATGATCTGGTCGCCCGCTTAACCGGGATTAATGTCCGTGAAACGGTTCCTGACCAATTATTTGATAAGGCTGATGATATTGCGTTGGTTGATATCCCAACAGACGAACTTCTAAAAAGGTTAAGTGAAGGAAAAGTATATATCGGCCCTGATGCAGATAAGCATGCAGTTGAGAATTTCTTTAAGAAAACCAATCTCGTTGCATTACGGGAATTGGCACTGCGGCGGACGGCCGAGCGTGTGGATGCGCAAATGGACACGCTAACAGCAGAACAAGGCCAACATGAAGCGCAGATCGGTGAAAAAATTTTAGTGTGTGTTGGCCATGATGTTTTAACGGCCCATGTGCTACGGCATGCTAAGCGTATGGCCAATCGAAATAAGGCACCCTGGTATGCACTTTATGTAGAAACCAGTCAGCATTTTCGTTTATTGGATAAAGCCAGGGTGGCTGTTGATCGGAATTTGCGGCTTGCAGAGAGAATGGGTGCGCATATTGTGCGATTAACAGGTAATAATGCACTGGAAGAAATTCTTAATTATGCGCGAAGTTATGGCTTTACCCGAATCGTCGTAGGCCATCGACATCAATCGCCCAGGATAAGACTTTTTCAATCATCGCTTCCAAAGCAATTAATTGATTATGGGGCTGGGTTAGAGATAACAACCGTTTCACAAGACGTTGTGGTAGAGCAACCGTTTCAATCCTATTGGCGTCAATTAGTTGCACGTCCTTCTAATTATGTTTTTTCCTTTTTGCTGATGGTTTTAAGTACGGTTGTGGGATTATTGTTGGTCGATAAACTCAGCATGGATAATATCATGATGTTTTATCTTATCGGTGTCATTGTGATTGCTTCGCGGTTTGGAACCGGCCCCTCTATTTTTGCATCGGTTATAGGTGTTTTTGCATATAATTTCTTTTTTACATTTCCACATACGTTTTTGAATTTTTTTGAGCAGGATGATTATTTTCTCTTTAATATCATGTTTATCACCAGCCTTATTGTGGGATCGCAAGCCGCTCGAATGTCGCATCAAACACGATTATCTCGAAAACGTGAGTCGGAAACCACCATGTTATACGCGTTAACTAGAGATTTGTCCTCGGCTAAAACCATACGTGAAATGGCTGATATGGTTATAAAGCATATCGGGGTCGTTTTTGATGCTGATGTGGGAATCTATACATTTTCAGATGACGTATTGCACGTATTTCCGGAACGTTTTAATTTAGGTAACCTAAAAGAAGAAAATGTAGCAAGATAAACCATGGAAAACGGTTCTGCCACAGGACGCAACACGGATACGCTTCCTGCGGCAAAGGGATTTTATATCCCAGCAATTACGGAAAGCCAGGTTGTTGGCGTTTTGGCTGTTATTCCCCACAAGGAGCAATGTGAGTTCTCAGTTTCGCAGGTAAACCAGTTGGAAGCGTTTGCTTCGTTAATGGCTTCGGCCTTCCAGAGAGCTAAACATTCGGGGGAGATGGGGCAAACACACGTAGTGACACGCTCCGTGAAAACCTAGGCCATGATCAAAAAAAGCATTCTTATATAAACTCAGGACCCTACTTCTAAATGGTATCATAATGGGGAGCAGGTCAATTGAGCCAATGATCAAGGCCGCTAAAATGGTCAAAAATCACTGGGATGGGATCCTGCGTTTGAAAGAGAGTCAGATGAAAATGGCATCCTTGAGAGACTCAATCCTATTATTCAAGCAGCTAAACCAAGGGCCAGAGGCTATCAATTTGAGCACTTCAAACGTGAATGTGGCTTTCTGCACTATTTTATAATATTGTATTGAATAATTGTTTGGTGTGTTGTATGATTATGCTTGTGTGTCATTAAAATGTTGTATAAATATGTGGCGTGGACTTGAGCCTTTATCCATCGATATATCGCAAGGTGTATTTATTCCTAAAAATAAATATGACTTGAATTATATCCTCGCACCTAACGTATGCGAATGTGTTGTCGCCGTGATTCAAGGAAGTAAAGGAACATTTGCTTATCATTTTTTTAAAATGGATAAGAAGAAAGAACTTTATAATCAAATAAAAAAATATCGTAAAGCTATAGGTAATGTAGAGCAATGCATAACGCTTGGAGGCAATTAAACAAACAAATGTGCGATTCCAAAACATTTATACGAGCCTTCTTCTTATGATGAAGGCCACGAGTGGCTGCCTAAACATGCAAATTGGAAAGAATATAAACAGATTTATAGAGATATTGATCCAGCCTTTATAGGTTGCTCACTGGGTTTTGAAAGTGATGCAAAAATGAAGGCATTTATAAAAGCTCAGGAGCGCCCCTCAGAAGAGATTAGAATTAAGAATATGCTCATTGGAAAGAATGCTTTCTACGATATTAATTACGAAAAATTTAGTGATTTGCAATTGGAATATGGTAAATCTGAATTCGGAGAATCGTTTCCTGCTTTAAGCGGGTCGGTTACTTCTCCAGAATTTCTAATCGGTGAAGTGAATAAACTGAAAGTGCACCAGGTACTTAAGAAATTTAATATTGACGTAGACAAGCATCTTTATAACGATCTTGCTAACAATATCCGGATTGATTTGATACCTGGTGGTCCTGAACCTTTAGCGACCACCATGCTAATCAATTCTGAACATTGTGGTATGTATCGAAGAGAGGAATTTGCGCCAATCCAATCCATGCAGAGATCATCTCAAGGATGCTCTCTACAGTGAAGGAAGAAAGTGCACTTGTTCATTTCTAAGTGCAAAGTGCCAGCCGATGTCAACTCCCATAATGTCGAATTGAACACCATCTGCATAAAAATCATGGACAGCACCGAGTCCATTTTTAACTAGGCCAGGTGTATTATTGCTCACAAACCGACTAATGATCTGATTACCTTCATTCATACGTAAGTGTCGGCTAAAGACGCGTACGCAAATAATTTAAGTTAGGTCTTTTCTTTTGTATTTTTAATGGGCTATACTCCTTCGTAGACTAGAACAGGTATATCCTTCTTATGCTGACATCGACACGTTCATCGCAACAGACATCTTCTAAAATGGAACTGGCTACCAAAAGCAATGAAGCAGGTGCTATGTCGCAGGATTTGGCTATCAAACCTTTGTCCGCTGTTAGTGAACAACGACAACATCAGCAGGCGCTTCATTATCAGTTGGTAGCCCATCACACAGTATGGGCGTTAATGCAGCTGACGCAGGAAGCAATACCGCATACCGAAGTGGCCTTATCTTCACAACTATCTATTGATGTTCAGGCCAATACGCTTTTTCACGATGATCTATCAGCCCCTGGCTATTTACACTATGAGCAACTTCGCCTTGTGCCAGAAGATGAACCAGTTTTATCTGTTCATTTGGACGTTTAAGTTATTAACCTGGTACTCGCTCAATATCCGCCCCGCATGCACGAAGTTTAACTTCAATGCGCTCGTAACCTCTATCGAGATGGTAGACGCGGTTGATATAGGTTTCGCCTTGGGCAACTAATCCTGCCAGAATAAGCGAAACGGAAGCACGTAAATCAGTAGCCATCACTTCCGCACCCTGAAGATCGGGTACACCACGAATCAAGGCAGCATTGCCTGTAATCGTGATATTAGCGCCCATGCGTGTTAATTCCGATACGTGCATGAAGCGGTTTTCAAAAATGGTTTCTTTGATGATAGATGCCCCGTTGCTTAAGGCAAACAGAGCCATCATTTGTGCCTGCATATCGGTAGGGAAACTTGGGTAAGGCGATGTGGTCAAATCACACGGTAAAATAGGTGAGGAACTATCACGGCGAATACGGATACCTTTATCGTTGATGATAATCTCAGCACCGGCTTCCTGGAATTTTTCTAATGTAGCGGTCATAATGTCGGGCTGAATATGGGCAAGCAGGATATCGCCTCCGGTAATAACGGCAGCGGCTGCAAAAGTGCCGGCTTCAATACGGTCGGCAACGACATGGTGGGTCGCCGGTCGTAATGAGGTAACCCCTTCAATGACTAAATTACTTGTGCCGATCCCCTCAATTTTAGCGCCCATTTGTTTTAAGCAATGAATAAGGTCGGTGACTTCGGGTTCTTTAGCAGCATTATGGATTGTGGTGACTCCATCAGCCAGGGTCGCGGCCATGACCAGATTTTCAGTTGCACCAACGGAGACTTTATCAAACTGGATTTCACATCCTTTTAGTCGTTGAGGCACGTGGGCATGGACGTAACCGCCTTCCAGCGTAATAACCGCTCCCATTTGTTCGAGTGCTTTAAGGTGCATATCGATTGGGCGTGTACCAATAGCACAGCCACCAGGGAGGGACACTTTAGCTTCGCCATAACGGGCTAGCAACGGTCCTAGTACCAACACGGAAGCGCGCATTTTGCGGACGATATCATACGGAGCGATATAGCTGGTAATGTCCTTGGTATGGAGTGTCAAGGCACGACCTGCAGCGCCGCCTGGTTCGAGGTCTCCACTTAAAGTGAAGCTGGTGCCATGCTGACCCAGCAGGTTGGCCATCGTAATGATATCAACCAGATGTGGGATATTGGTCAACGTTAACGGTTCAGCGCTTAGCAGGCTGGCTGCCATGATAGGAAGCGCTGCATTTTTAGCTCCGGCAATGGGAATTGTCCCAACAAGGCGGTTACCACCGCGAATACGAATGCGATCCACAGATTATTCCTCCACCGGTTGGAGAACGCGGGGCAGGGTAACGCCCGTTTGTCCTTGGTATTTTCCGGCACGGTCTTTATAGGAGACCTCACAGACGCTTTCGGCCTTAAAGAAAAGGAACTGGCAAGCGCCTTCACCAGCGTAGATCTTTGCGGGCAACGGGGTGGTATTTGAAAATTCCAGGGTGACATGTCCTTCCCATTCTGGTTCGAGCGGCGTGACATTCACAATAATCCCGCAACGGGCATACGTCGATTTACCTACGCAAATCACCAAGACATCACGAGGGATACGGAAATATTCTACTGTGCGTGCCAGGGCAAAACTATTGGGAGGAATGATGCACACATCGGTTTTGCGGTCAACCAGGCTCTGATTATCAAAAGCCTTCGGATCAACGACCGCAGAGTCGACATTGGTAAAAATTTTAAACTCATTAGCAACACGGGCATCGTAGCCGTAAGAAGAGAGTCCATAAGAAATAGCGCCTTCATTTTTGGCGTTGGTTCGCTGTAATGTGTCAACAAAAGGCTCAATCATTCCATCGGTGAGCGCTTTGTTGCGAATCCAGGTGTCAGATAAAATAGGCACAGTTACTCCATGAGTCATTATTAGATGAACCATCATGATATAGCGTGCGATTATTTGAGGCAATAGCAATTTCGCAAACAGATGCGTAAAACGCTGCACTTGGCTATTTGACGTATCTGTGGAGAGTTCTGGCACCGATGTTTACAAGAAAGTATGTGTGCAATCACAATGTGCCTTAAAAATATGTTGTAGTGGTGGTTAGTTGCGTATGAGTGAATCGTTTACCCTTGTTCTGCTTCGTCAGAACTTGATACAGGTTAAAGTGGGTGCTCTAACCTTTGCTGCTTGATAAGGAAACTGATGATGAAAAAGAAAGGCCGAAACAAAGCCGCAACGTTGTTAGTAGCAACCTTGCGGCTTTTGAAGCTGATTTTAGAGATGTTGAAATCTCTTGATCGGTTTCAATAACGCTAATAACGCCAATAACGCTACCGAGAATTCCTGGCGTGCCAAAAATCCTCATCCTGTACTTAATGCTAGCATAAAAGGATTAGACATTCAATATCGCCAGTAGTTTTAGTTGCGTTAATAGCCAAGCAACATTACATTGA
The DNA here is from genome assembly GCA_016722515.1 of Alphaproteobacteria bacterium. Taxonomy (NCBI): domain Bacteria; kingdom Pseudomonadati; phylum Pseudomonadota; class Alphaproteobacteria; species Alphaproteobacteria bacterium. The sequence continues at coordinate 364,505 of JADKJE010000001.1, read as the reverse complement.
TATCCACTCCAAAAGGATGGCATATGAACGAATCGACCAACAGGCTGGAACAGGAACCGGCTGGGCTTCACCAGTATGATGCCGCGCGGGCAACGCCGATGATGCGCCAATATCTCGAAATCAAACAGGCGCATGCTGATTGTTTGTTGTTTTACCGTATGGGTGATTTTTATGAGATGTTTTTTGAAGATGCCTTAACCGCAGCGCCCATCCTGGGAATTGCTCTGACCAAGCGTGGCAAGCATGACGACCAGGATATACCGATGTGCGGGGTACCGTTTCACAGTTGTGAGCATTACCTTGATAAATTGATTCGCTATGGTTTGAAAGTTGCCATTTGTGAACAATTGGAAACGCCGGAGCAAGCCAAAAAGCGTGGCTATAAAGCCGTGGTCAATAGAGAGGTTGTGCGTATTATTACCCCGGGTACGATTACAGAAGATGCGTTGCTTGAATCGCATAGCACCCATTACCTGGCGGCGCTGGTTGGCAGGAAACAGCAATTCGCCATTGCTTGGGTTGATATATCAACCGGTGAGTTTTGGGTTTCGCCTTCCACGCCTTTGACACTAGCCAGTGACTTGGCCAGAGTCGCACCTAAGGAATTGGTATTTCCAGAATCGATGCTTGGTGAACAATCCTATCGTTCCTTGCTGATGGAATGGAAAAAAACTTTGAGCCCTCAAGCGGATAGTTTTTTTGAAGGCGCACGTGCGGATCGTCACCTTAAACAATGTTTTAATGTCTCAGTGCTCGACAGCATCGGTGACTTATCGCAGGAAGAAACCACGGCCTGTGGGGTACTGGTTGAATATTTGCTGCTCACGCAAAAAGGTAAATTGCCTTATTTAAGATTGCCTCGTCGGCAAGTGCCTAACCATTTTATGAATATCGATGCCGCTACGCGCCGCAACCTGGAAATGACACAAACACTTTCAGGTGAAAAACGTGGCAGTTTGCTGGCAACAATCGATTATACACAATCAGGATCTGGAGCGAGGCTATTATCCACAATGCTTGCGATGCCACTGGCTAATAGTATAGCTATTGGCCAACGATTAGACATTGTTGAATGGTTTGGCCATCATCCCCATGAACGGGAAGTCCTGCGCTTACACTTAAAACATATGGCCGATATTGAAAGGGCATTGGCACGTATTACTATCGACCGTGGAGGGCCACGTGATATGCTGGCTATTCGTCAAAGCCTGGCAACCTTGGCAGAAATAAGGCAGATGTTTGATGGGCAAGACGTGTTAAGGGCCAGTATGCCAAAAGGGTTACTTGCGATGCTCAATAATCTAGGTGGTGCCCATGGATTATGTGATGAATTAACCTCAGCACTTGCCGATGATGTGCCCATGCTTGCCCGTGATGGTGGGTTTATACGCCAGGGGTTCCACGCACGCTTGGATGAATTGCGCGATTTGCAGTTACACGGGGCCGAGCGTGTTCAGCAATTACGTGACAAATACCGCGAACAAACGGGTGTGATGACCCTTAAAATTGCCCATAACCAGGTGGTGGGATATTATATAGAAGTGAATGCTCAGCATCGTGCTAAAATGGATGATGCGGTCTTTATCCACAAGCAAACCATGCACCAGGCTATGCGCTATACGACGGTGGAACTTCAGGATTTAGAACAGGCAATACTGAGTAGTTCAGAAGAATCAATGTCAATTGAAATAGCTTGTTTTGAGCAGTTGGTAACGTCAATCAAACAACAGGCTGAATATTTAATGAAAGTAGCTTACAGTGCTGCTCAGTTGGATGTGACTTCAGCGCTTGCGCAATTGGCGGTAGAAAAAAAATGGGTGCGTCCGTTTGTTGATGACACACTAGCGTTTCATATTCAAGGAGGATGGCATCCCGTAGTGGCGGATGCCCTTAAGGGCCGCGGTGAGCATTTTACTCCTAATGATTGTGAATTTTCACTGGCAAAGCAGCTTTATATCATAACAGGTCCTAACATGGCGGGTAAAAGTACCTATATGCGTCAAAATGCATTGATTGCTATTTTGGCGCAGATTGGATCGTTTGTGCCGGCAAGCCATGCCCATATCGGAACGGTCGATGCGCTCTATAGCAGGGTAGGGGCAGCGGACGATTTAGCCAGGGGGCTTTCCACCTTTATGGTGGAGATGGTTGAAACCGCTACTATTTTGAATCAGGCTACGGCGCGTTCACTGGTTATTTTGGATGAAATCGGTAGAGGTACGGCAACGTTCGATGGGCTTTCCATCGCCTGGGCCTGTGTGGAATATATTCATGACCATGTGCAGTCACGAACCTTATTTGCTACGCATTATCATGAGCTTACGAGTTTGGCTGAGCGGCTAAAGCATGTATCGTGTTTGACGATGCAAATCAAGGAATGGCAGGGGAAAGTGGTTTTCCTTCATCACGTGATTGCGGGCAAAGCGGATCGTTCTTATGGAATATATGTGGCCCAGCATGCTGGGATTCCCAAACCTGTCATTCACAGGGCAAAGGAAATTTTGGCGTTGCTGGAACAGGGACAGGCAGGTTCAGCAATTGACCGGTTGACGGAACATTTGCCGTTATTTGGAGTATCAGAAACCATACAAAACACTCAGGTTCATTCGACTTTACCTTCCGCTGAGCTTTCACGCGTAGAGCGCGACGTGTTAGAGCGCTTGCGCCGTGTATCATGCGATGAATTATCTCCAAGAGAAGCGTGGGAAATCTTAGCACAATTACATGAACTGACCCACGATAGCGGTGAATAGCTGTATCATCCTGAATGGGCTTGAACAACATGAATAAAGGGGTATCATTTAAAGATGAGATTACGGCTGAAAGAAGTGGATGTTATGGTTTTTGTCTTTGATAGATAATACAACATATATTGCCATTGTAATTATATAAGAATTGATTTGTTTAACCAAGAGAGGAGTTTTGTTATGAAACTATATTATACACCAGGTGCCTGTTCGCTGTCTCCACATATTGTGCTAAAAGAAGCAGGCTATACGTATTCGCTTGAAAAGGTGAATTTGGGTACGAAACAAACCGAAACCGGTGAAGATTTTAGAGAAATCAATGAAAAGGGGTATATACCGGTTTTAAAATTGGAGGATGGCGAATTCTTAACCGAAGGTGCAGCCATTGTGCAGTACTTAGCTGACCTTAAGCCAGAGTCTGGCTTGGCGCCCCGCGCTGGGACAATCGAACGGGTGCGTTTGAATGAGTGGCTGGCTTATATTTCTACAGAGCTTCATAAGGGATTCTCACCACTCTTTGGTAACCCAAGTGAACATGCGGCTGAAGCCCTTAAAAAGAAACTTTCGATACGTTTGGATTATGTAGAAAAAAGGCTTAAAGGCCATGATTACTTAATCGGTCACCAGTTTACCATTGCTGATGCCTATTTATTTACCGTTTTGAATTGGTCGAATCCGTTGAAATTTGACCTAAGTGCGTGGCCTAGTATTGTGGCGTTTATGAAGCGGGTGGCGGATCGTCCACAGGTGAAAGCTGCCATGCAGGAAGAGGGATTAATAAAGGCTTAATACCTATAAGTTTTGGGGCAGGTTAACTAAAAATTTTATCTTTATTGCTACCATCAGCCAAGACGAGGTAGCATATGAAAGATTCTCAGCATAGTAGTAATGAAGAAAAGAAACTTGAAATAAAGGGTGCAAATCCATCAGAACAAGTACCTCATGCTGAACAAAATAAACCTGCCTCAGAACCTGAATCAAAAGCTCCTCCTAAGGCTAAAGAGCCGTCTAATTATTATGAAGTATTAGGGGTCGATGAAAAAGCTACTCAGGGTGAAATTAGGAAGGCTTACCTAAAGCTTTCTCTTAAGTCGCATCCCGATCAATTTGAACGCAATAATCCCAACGCAAGCGAAGAAGAAAAAAAGAATAGTGAAGAAAAATTCAAGAAGATTTCTGTTTCATATAAAGTATTATACGATCCAGATTTAAGGAAAGCCTATGATAATCAATTAAAAAGCGAGAGGGCTAGCAACGTTGAAAAGCCTCAGCTGAAAGCTAATCCTAAAGAGCAATCCCCTAATAAAGCGGAGCCCGATGTTAATGAGAAGGGCGCAAATAAGGGAGGAATAAATGTTAAGCCCTTACGTACCGCCTTAGGCTATGCGAAGAAAGGCATAGAAAGAGCTGGAAGGGAAGAGGTTCGAAAAGGTGTTTCAGATGTTGGAAGCGCAGGATTAAGTGCAGGTAAAAAAGCCGCACTTGGTGGCGTGGGGCTTGCGGCAAGCGTTGCTGTAGGGGTTGCTTTCCCCCCGGCAGGATTGGCAATGGCTGCTGTGGTCGTGGGAGCTACCGCTGTTTCAATGGCACCAGATGCTGTGAAAGCCATAAAGGGGGTCGCTCATGCAACTGGGGTGGACAAGGCCGTAAGCAACGCGGTGGATGACGCAAAAACTAAAGCTAAAGAAGGTCTGGCTAAGGCAGCCGATAAAGGAATTGATAATATTGATAAGGGAATTTCAAAGGGATTAACCAAACTGCAAAATGCCTTAAATAGCCCTGAAGGGAAAAAAGCAAAGGAGGCGCTCAAAGGGTGTGGTGAACCTTCACAAGCGGATCATCGTAACAAACCAACACCCCATATCGAAGGAGCAATCGTACCGCATAATCCCAGCAAGGGTAGGGCGTGATACCCCCCAAAATTGCTCTGTCTATACAGAGCGATATTTCTCTAACTGCTTGATCCATAAAATAACAGTGCACTCTCTGCCGACGGAACTAATCCAGCGTTATTTTTATGGATATAGACATTGTCAAAATACCTGAAATAGGATAGAATGCCGACCCTAACTTCAGTGGAGACAAGGCAATGTCACTCAATATTTATTATGATAAAGACGCTAATTTAAATCATATTCTAGGCAAAAAAATCGCGATTGTCGGCTATGGCAGCCAGGGTCACGCCCATGCGCTTAACCTAAAAGAAAGTGGTGCTGATGTGGTGATTGCGCTTCGTCCTAACTCAGTTACGGCTAAAAAAGCTGAAAAGGCTGGCTTTAAAGTGTTAAGCCCAGCGGAGGCTGCTAAACAATCTGATATCGTGATGATCCTGGTTCCTGATGAACATCATGCGGATGTCTATGCCAATGAAATTCGTGATAATATTAAAAAAGGCGCTGCGCTTGCATTTGCCCACGGTTTCAGCATTCACTTTAATCAAATCGTTCCACGCAGTGATTTGGACGTGATCATGATTGCCCCTAAAGGCCCAGGTCATACAGTACGTTCCGAATTTGCCCGTGGTGGTGGAGTTCCATGCTTGATCGCAATTGCACAGGATGCCAGCGGCCATGCTAAAGATATCGCTCTTGCTTATGCTAGCGGCGTAGGTGGTGGACGTTCAGGAATTATCGAAACTACATTCCGTGATGAATGCGAGACTGACCTGTTTGGTGAGCAAGCCGTATTATGTGGTGGTGTTTCTGCACTGGTAAAAGCTGGTTTTGAAACCTTGGTTGAAGCTGGATACCCAGAAGAAATGGCCTATTTTGAATGCCTGCATGAGCTAAAACTTATCGTAGACCTCATCTATGAGGGTGGTTTAAAGAATATGCGTTATTCAATTTCGAATACCGCTGAGTATGGTGACTATCGTAGCGGACCGCGCGTGATCACTGAAGAAACCAAAAAAGAAATGAAGCGTATTTTGAAAGACATCCAAGACGGTATATTTACCCGTGACTGGATTCTTGAAAATAAAGCAGGGGTTCCGTCCTTTAAAGCATCACGCCGTAACGAAAGCGAGCATCGTATCGAAGCGGTTGGCGAGCGTTTGCGCGCTATGATGCCTTGGATTGCTAAGAATAAATTGGTAGATGAAGAGGTTGCATAACCTCGTTATCTCCTAATATTTTCTTAATCATGAACCCCTCGCTAGGCTTGCTTAGCAGGGGTTTTTGTTTAGAATAAACAATAATGGTGTAACATAAGAATAACCAACCAATAACGAGGGAGTTATGAGTCAGGATAAAATTATTATTTTTGATACCACCTTGCGCGATGGGGAGCAGTCTCCGGGTGCAACCATGAATTTGTCAGAAAAATTGCAGATAGCACGTTTGCTGGATGAAATGGGCGTGGACGTGATTGAAGCAGGTTTTGCCATTGCCTCTAAAGGCGATTTTGAATCGGTCAGTGAAATTGCTAAGGTGGTTAAAAATGCCACCGTCTGTAGTTTGGCACGTGCCAAGCAAGGCGACATCGAAGCCGCTGGCGAAGCCTTAAAATTGGCACATAAAGGGCGTATCCATACGTTTATTTCCACCAGTCCCATCCATCTGAAGTATCAGATCAAAATGACAGAAGATGAGGTGCTTGAGGAAATTCGTAAGAGTGTTTCGTATGCCCGTCAATTTACCGATGATGTAGAATGGTCGGGAATGGATGCCACCCGTAGTGACCGTGATTATTTATGTAAGGCAGTTGAAGTGGCAATTAAAGCTGGAGCAAGGACGGTGAATATTCCAGATACGGTAGGCTATACCTTACCAGAGGAATTTGCTGAGACGATCCGGTATATTAAAAACAATGTCCCTAATATTGATCAAGCAATTATTTCGGTGCATTGCCATAATGATTTAGGTTTATCGACAGCAAACTCATTAGCAGCTATCCGTGCTGGTGCCCGCCAGATTGAGTGTACGGTTAATGGCTTAGGTGAACGTGCTGGAAATGCCGCCATGGAAGAAGTGGTGATGGCGATTAAAACCCGTAATGATTTCTTGCCCTTTACGACCTCGATTGATACCACGCAAATTATGCGGGCGTCGCGATTGGTATCAACCATCACCGGTTTTGTGGTACAAAAAAATAAGGCGATTGTCGGCAGCAATGCGTTTGCCCATGAATCGGGAATCCATCAAGATGGTGTGCTTAAAAATGCCAACACGTATGAAATCATGAAGCCAGAAGATGTAGGATTAAGCCGGTCAAATTTAGTGATGGGTAAACATTCTGGCCGTCATGCTTTTAAAGCCAAATTAGAAGATTTGGGAATTGAACTGGGTGATAATGCGTTAGAAGATGCGTTTAACCGCTTTAAAAATTTAGCGGATAAAAAGAAAGACATCTATGACGAAGATATCATTGCATTATTGGATCACCGTTGCGATTCGGCTCATGCACAGATTACCCTGAAATCGCTCCAGATTCACTGCGGCACTGGTGGTCAGCCTTTATCGGAGATCGAACTGAATGACCATGGTGAAATCAAGAAGGCAAAAACCCATGGTGATGGACCCGTCGATGCGTTGTTTAAAGGTATCCGCGAGCTAATCCCGGTGGATGCTGTTTTGGAGTTATATCAAGTCCATGCGGTAACCCAGGGAACGGATGCCCAGGCAGAAGTAACGGTGGTACTTAAGAAGGAAGGCCGAGTTTATACCGGAAATGGACGGGATACCGATACCATGGTGGCCTCGGCCAATGCATATTTGAATGCACTGGATAAGATTTTGGCCAAAGAAGTGAAATTAGCTGGGATTTAGGTTTCTAAGACTGCATCTCCGTACCATTTCTGAAAGGGATAGGGGGAGGTGCAGTATGACTTGGAGTCTATTCGTAATCTCACGGAATGATCACGTTTAGTGGCAATAATTGCAGTGCGTTCGCTAAAAATTAAGAGGTGTTTAGCTGGCAAAAAATAATAATTATCCCGAATTGTTAGGCAAAATTCAAACGGCTGATAATGTTCGTGATGTTTTCATTAACGGACTTACTATTATATCAGTAACATCAGCCAATCTTGTTCATCTGCAAAAAGTTTTAACGGATGCTAATGCCCATGAACGCTCGTCGAGCTTTCCTAAAAATGAAAAATCAAGGCTGGAAAATAGTGAGACTTATGTAGTAAATCTACGTGGTTTTATGGAGAAAGGATCCTGGCTAACTTAAAAGCAGCTGCAGTTATCAATCATTAATCCTGCTAATATTGTTTTCCTCAATTTAGCCCTAGCTCTAGCCTAGGGCTAAATTGCTTTTATAGCCTTGATTATGAAGACCGGTATTGATTTTTAGTGAATTTATGTGACAATGGTTATAGAGTTCCAATTTCTTTTATTAAGGCGCGTCTCCCATGGCTAATTTTCTCACTAATTTCTTTGGATTTTTGCCTAATCATATGGCAATAGACCTCGGTACGGCTAATACTCTGGTGTATGTACAAGGCAGTGGTATCGTTCTCAATGAGCCTTCCGTGGTTGCCTTGGTCTATGACAATGGACGCCTGGTGCCTTATAAATTTGGTAATGAAGCGAAAATGATGTTGGGTAAAACCCCAGCTAAAATTGTAGCCAAACGCCCGCTTGAAGATGGCGTTATTGCCGATTTTAAAGTGGCTGAAGAGATGATTAAACACTTTATCCATGCTGTGCATAAAAAACGCACCATTAAGGGGCCAATGATTATTATCTGTGTGCCTTCAGGTTCGACACCCGTTGAGCGAAGGGCAATCCAGGATGCAGCTGAAAATGCAGGAGCCAGCGAGGTGTTTTTGATTGAAGAACCGATGGCTGCGGCAATTGGTGCAAATCTGCCGGTGACGGAACCAACGGGATCGATGATTGTGGATATTGGTGGTGGTACTACCGAGGTAGCGGTTCTTTCACTCGGTGGTATTGTGTATTCACGTTCTGTGCGTGTGGGGGGTGATAAAATGGATTCGGCGATTATTTCATATATCCGCCGTTACCATAACCTTTTAATTGGTGAATCCACCGCTGAAAAAATTAAAAGACGATTGGCGCTGCTCGTCCACCTGAAGATGGCGAAGGCAAGACCATGGAAATTAAAGGTCGTGATTTAGTGAATGGTGTACCAAAGGAAATCGTACTCTCTGAAGCTCAAATTGCTGAAAGTTTGATTGAGCCGGTAACCCAGATTACCGAAGCCGTTAAAATTGCCCTGGAATGCACGCCTCCTGAATTATCATCAGATATCGTTGATAAAGGGATTGTTCTTTCTGGTGGTGGTGCGTTGCTGAAAGATTTGGATGCGGTGTTACGTGATGCTACAGGATTGCCGGTATTTGTAGCGGATGATCCATTGTCGTGTGTAGCGCTTGGAACAGGTAAAGTGCTTGAGAATATCAAGCAATTTATGCATGTGTTGTTTAAGCAAGATTAATGTGGGGCTGGTTACATTTAATTGGGCAATTTGCTCATTCTTTATTAAGGTTCAACCATTAGTCTGGATGTAGGTCATCGATGCAAGAGAAGCTTCATCAACCCATGCTTACACAGATCGCAATACCATTTAGATATTTTACACGGCGCTGGTCTCTCTTCTTTTTTTTAGGGATCTCTATCGGTTTAATGTCGCTTGAAATATTCCAACCCGATTTTACCAAACGGGTACGTACCGTTTCTATGGACAGGCTTGTGCCGGTGATGGAGGTGGTTTCCAGCCCCTTTACGGTAATCAAAAACAGCTATGAAATCCTTCGAAATTTAACATTTTTGCGTTCAGAGAATGAGCGGTTAAGGATTGAAAATACCCGGCTTAGGAACGTGGCGCTTACGGCTACTTACGTACAAGCGGAAAATAAACAATTACGCGAATTACTGAAAGTTCCACCTGAGCTGAAGCCAACCTATATTACGGCCCTGGTTGTGAGTTCCACCACTGGCAATTATGTGCGTTCGGCTACCATCAATGTTGGCAAGGATAATGGGGTGGAAGAGGGGCAGATTGTGATTAATGAATATGGTCTGGTCGGACGTATTATTGAAGTGGGTAAGCACTCGGCACGTATTTTATTGATTCATGACGTGCAATCACGCATACCCGTGATTTCGAGCGTTTCACAGGAACGCGCTATAGCTGCTGGCATGGATGGCGATAATTTAATGTTGATGTTTGTGCCCGATGAAACCCATATTGCCCCAGGTGAGATTGTTTATACCTCAGGTGACGGCCATTATTTTCCACAAGGGTTGATTGTTGGAAAAGTGGGTAAGAAAAAAGCCAATGAAATAACCGTGATCCCATCCGTTCAGCGGCACAAGCTTAAATATGTGCATGTGGTTAAATACGCCAATTAACCACCCTTAATGATGGCGATGTTTTTAGCAAGTTGTTACCTACAAACTCGCTCATGCTCATATAATTGATCGAATAATTGATAAAGATCAAGACCATAATACGTGTAACGGCTATCTTTGAATGGTAAATGAAGAATCAAAGATACGGAGGTATTATGAAAAGATCTAAAAAAATGATGTTAACCACGATGGTTTTACTGAGTACCACTGCTCAGCTTGCCCATGCTGCCAACGATGGTAAATGGATGATTAGGGCTCGTGCGCTTGGCGTCATTCCCCAAGAGAGTAGTTCAATTACACCCATTGGTGGTAAAGCTAAAGTCGATAACAGCGTTGTTCCTGAAGTGGATTTCAGTTATTTCTTCACACCTAATATTGCGGCCGAACTTATTTTGGCAACCACTCCCCATAATGTGAAAGCCAAAGGGACTGGACTTGGCACCGTTGATGTTGGTAGCGCCTGGTTATTGCCACCTACGTTGACCTTGCAATATCACTTTACTCAATTCCAAGACTTTAAACCTTATGTAGGGGCTGGTATTAACTATACTATTTTCTATAACGAAGATTCTGGAGCCTTATCAAGCGTCCATTATAAAAATAGTTTTGGTGGTGCACTGCAGATGGGTGTTGATATACCGGTTCATGATAATTGGAACCTTAACCTTGATGTTAAAAAAATATGGATTGATACCACCGCCAATTTTAACAATGGTGGGGTTATTGCTGATGTTAATATTAACCCATGGGTCATGGGTGTTGGTATCGGTTATCGATTTTAATGGCAGGCAAGATGGGGTGTATCATTCCTGATTCTGCACCGGAGCAACTTCCTTTGGGAGGTTGTTCCGGCAAGTGTTCGCATCCATGTAAACCACTTAATAAAATATGGATCATCGCTGTTTGCGAAGGCATGATTTCTATCTTTGAAAAGAGTGGAACAGACATTTTTTGTCTTATCCAACAAGGAGATAATACGGTGATGCCATTTATTGATGGCTTCTCTCAAATTATTGAACATGCCTGTGATGAGGGAAAATTTGGAAAATTACTGTTGGTTGGAAGTGAAAAAGACCTAAGTTGGCTACGTTACTTATTGAGTGCCAAAGTCTCTCGATATATTATGGCTGAGGTTAAATATCCCTTGTTAATTGACTGGTTTAAACAAACTTCAGCTACAGATAAACTTTCTGATATTTTAGAAAATCTCTTTATAATGGACTAGTGCCGTCTAAGTTAAGAACGTCCACGTCGCATGCACCAGATTCAGAGCAGCTGTTGCACACAAAATCACGTAATTTAACAACACTGCTTACATCGACATCATGCCCTTTTGTGAGCACTCCGATTTCTTTTAACTGATTGAGGTTTCGAGAAAATGTTTCTGGTTTCATACCTAAATAAGAGGCAATCAGGTGTTTTTCAATAGGTAGGTTAATTTTATAGCCACTTGCGTGTGGCTGGCATAATTGCAATAAAAAACAACCTAACCGTTGTGCGGCAGACAGCGTGGTCATATGTTCTAGTTTAAGTTGAACGTGTGACATTTGTTGATTGAGTAATCCCATAATATAACGGGATAGATCTGCATTTTGGGCAAGGGTAAGTCGAAGGGCATGGCTTTGTATGCAAATCAACTCAGTGCCATCGCATAATGATTCAATGGTGTGGGGATAGCTGGAGTGTGGAAAAAGAGCTGCTTCTCCTATTAAACTACCTTGGGTATGTAACCCAATGATAGTTTCTTTGCCATCGGGTGTTTGCCTAGAAAGTTTAACCCAGCCCTTACGGATAACCCACATTGTGTGAGCCGTATCGCCATGACAAGCAATGACGTGGTCTTTCTCAAAAATTCTAACTGAAATATGCGGCAATATAGCTTGCCAGGCAGCCTGGTTATCTTTAAATAAGGGGTGTTCGTTTAAATGATGTGGGAGCGAATGCTGTTTCATAACCCCATCATAACACATTAATATTACAGATTTGTATCCATAAGTGCGTTCATTTGACATTTTTTTAAATAAGAGCTTAGGCAACCTTTGCGTAACCAATTCCTGGTGTCAGGTACGCGTCAAATAAAGAAGAGACGATCCGTGCTGCTTGAGGGATGGCAGGATTAACCCGTATACAGGAGGCATCCCAGGTAATTAATCCATCTTCTTCCATGGGTTTTAGGGATTCTAATAGCGGATTAAAATGAGATTGAGAAATATTAAAATGAGTACAGATTTGATTAAGGTCGACCTCAAAATAGCACATTAATTGTTCGATGATGGCTCTGCGAATCCGGTCTTCGTTACTTAGTATAAAGCCGCGTGCCGTTGCAAAGTGGCCTTGACTGATCTGCTGTTCGTAGTGAGCAATGTCTGGTGTGTTTTGAATATAGCCTTGTTTAAAATGACCAATCGAAGAAGCTCCAAGGGGAATAAGTGTTTCGCAGGAATCGGTGCTGTAGCCTTGAAAATTTCGTGATAAGGTTTGCTGGTGGAGGGCCGTTTCCATCGAGTCGTTGGATTTCACAAAATGATCAAGCCCTATTGCGGTATAACCTGCCAGTTTTAATTGTGCTGAAGCTGCTTTAAAGAGCTCAAAACGAAGTTCGTCATTAGGCAACTCATCTTCATTAATCAGCTGCATATGTTTTTTGACCCAAGGAACATGCGCATAACCAAAGAGGGAAATACGGTCTGGTTTTAATATAATTGCGTAATCAACCGTTTGTTTGAATGTTTGCAATGTTTGTTTGGGAAGGCCATAGATAAGATCAAGATTGATCTGACTGATTCCATAATTTCGTGCATGGTGGATTGTATCATAAACCATCAAGAAGGGTTGATAGCGATTGATGGCCATCTGGACGTTAATGTCAAAATCTTGTACACCCAGGCTGATCCGGTTTACCCCCGCTTGTTTATAGGCGGCTATCTTTCCTTCAGTACAGTTTCTGGGATCAATTTCAATGGCTATCTCGGTCTTTTCGGTTAATTCAAATAATTCCCTGAGTGTTTTCATACTGGTTCGAAAATCATCAGCACTAATAATGCTGGGTGAACCTCCACCAAAATGGATATGTGCGACTTTGGGGGTAAAACCGATGGTCTCCCTGACAAGGTGTGCTTCTTTGAGCATCACATCCAGATAATGCTGAATAGGTTCTTGTTGCCGGGTAATTTTTGTCGAGCAACCACAAAACCAGCATAATTTACGGCAATAAGGTATATGCACATAAAGTGAGATTGCCGCATCTTTATCTAGCGATGTAAGGCAGTCCACATAGGTCGGGGCTTCCATGGCATAAAAGTGAGGAGCCGCAGGATAGCTGGTATAGCGGGGTAATTGCTTTGGGTATTTTGCAAGGATTGAGCTGTGTTGTTTATCATTCATAGCAACACAGATTAGCGTTATGTTGCTGTGATGTCGTTGATATAGATCAAGATAATGTTGCTTTTTTTTTACTCGTGATTGTCATCACCATGCAGCACTCGATAAGCGGCGCCATCAAGATCATCGAATTGATTATTATGAAGTGCCCATAAAAAGGCAATCAGGCTCGTTAAACCTAGTGTGAGTGCTATGGGTATGAGATACAATAGAATGGTCATGGATGTTTCCTTGAGCAAAAATGAAGCCTCATCGCATTGCCAACCACCAATAATGAAGACGATGACATAGCAATCGCTGCGATTAAAGGTGTTATACATCCGGCGACGGCTAAGGGGATAGCGACTACATTATAGAGGATAGCTAGCACAAAGTTTTGTTTGACAAGACGTTGTGAAAAAACGGCCATTTCCCAGGCGTAGAGTACTGGTGATAGTGCCTCTCCCTGGAATACAATGTCAGCCGCATTTTGCGTAATATCCATAGCGGTAGAGGGAGACATGGACACGTTGGCCTCGACTAAGGACGGGGCATCATTCAGGCCATCACCCACCATGAGGATATGTGCACCTTGGTCTTTAAGGGATTTAAGAACCTCATGTTTACCGGTTGGCGATAACGCTGCCATTGCATGATGGATTCCTGTTTGATGTGCCACGTCTTGAACAACTTCGTTACGGTCACCAGAAAGTAAGCATATGTGTTTTCCATGGCTTAAAAAGGATTGCACAACGTTGGGGGCATCGTCACGGCAACGATCTGCAAACGTAAAACGAACTGGTTTTTCGTCTTGAATGCTTAACCATAACTCAAGAACAGAATCATCTACCACTTCGAAAGGGGCACACCATGAACGTTTTCCTAATTTAATAGAGGTCGTATCGGTGTGAGCTTCCAATCCATACCCTGGAACCTCCGTGACCATTATATCAAGAAGTGCGCCATGATAGGCCAACATGATCGCCTGTGAAAGTGGGTGTTTGCTATGCACGGCCATAGAAGCGGCTAACTGCAAATGCTTAGGTGAGATAGATTCTGGAGCAAGCAATTCGGGTTTACCGTAAGTCAGTGTGCCTGTTTTATCAAAGGCAATATGCGTAATACAGGCCAGTCTTTCTAAGGCACTTCCTGATTTGACCAGAATTCCGCGACGCATTAAAATGCCACTGGCCAGCACTTGGACAACAGGAACTGCCAAGCCTAAGGCGCATGGGCAGGTGATGATGAGTACGGTTGCTGCATAGAGTAGGGCGACTTGCCATTCAATGCCACCCACAAACCACCATCCCAGAAAGGTTGCTGCTGCCAGTGCATGGACAACGGGCGTGTACCAGCTGGAAATTTTTTCAGCAATAGTGACATATTTTGCTTGGGATTGCTCGGCTACTTCCATTAATTTAATAATATCAGAAAGTAATGAGCGTTCACCCGCTTTGGTTACCGTTAAGCGAACGGGGGCGGTAATATTGATCATTCCCGCGAAGACCCTGGACCCTGGTTCAATTTTTTGTGGCAATGTTTCGCCAGTAATAATGCTGGTATCAATCTCGGAGGTGCCTTCACTGATATCACCATCGGCACCAAATTTTTCGCCAACGGCCACCAGTAAAACCATTCCTTCTTTTATGTCTGAGAATGGGATGGTTTCGTATGTGCCATCAGGTTTGATGCAGGTGGTAAAGCCAATCATCATATGCAGTAAATCATGTGCAGCCTCACGAGCTTTGCCCCTGGCTTTTGCATCTAAATATCGGCCAATCAGCAGAAAGAATAATAACATGACACTTGAATCAAAATAGGCATGTTTTCCATGCGTGATTGTTTCAAATAGGCTCATACAGGTTGCCAGGATGACGGCAACGGAAATAGGCACATCCATATTGGTTGTACCCAACTTTAGGGCATTCCATGCGGATCGATAAAAAGGAAGGCCAGAGTAGAGGATTGCTGGTATGGCAATGATGGCTTCAATCCAATAAAAAAGAATACGGGTCCCTACACCAATCTCGAATGCATCAGAAGACCAGATAGGAATCGAAAACATCATCAGATTTCCCGATGCAAATCCCGCGATTGCCAAACAGCGGAGCAAAAATTTAGATTCACGCTGCGACAGTGTTTCCTGTGTTTGAACGTCAAAGGGAGCGGCGCGATAGCCCATATTGGTAATCGTTTGAAGGGAGTCATTTCCTATGTGGTTCTCGCCAACCCATTTGATGATTAATCGACGTGTTGAAAAATTTACGCGTGCGTAAATAACGTCTGGTATTTTCTTAAGTGCTGACTCGATAAGGGCCACACAGGAAGGACAATGCATTCCGTCGATGACCATATGGAGTGTACGTATCCCTTCTGGATCTGCCGTTATAAAATGTTTTAAGTCGAGAGAATGAGAGTCTTTCATTGAATTACCAGGCGTTGTGTATATTGAACCTCGTTGCCGTCACTATAGGCAATAACCCGTGCTTCCCATAAACCAGGTTGAGGGAAGGTTACGTTTGCCTCATAGGTTGAACGTTCGCTCAGCAGCATCGTTTGATCAAAATCAAATCCGTCTTTGACTGGACGGGAGATATGGAGTGATATTTTTTGCGCATGGAGAAATGTTCCTTGAGCATCCGTGAGTGCAAATGTCAGTGTCCCCTGTTGAGGAATCTTGCTTTGATAGGAAATAACGCCCTTCCAACCAAGTTCTTTTTGATGTCTTATGGCATTCAAAACCTGGTTATAGGCGACGCCCTTTTCATAAGGATGGTCTGTTACTAATCCCGTTGACGTGCGAATAGCAAGGGTTACCATGACACTATTCACGGCGACTACTATGATGAAAAACATAACAAAGTACCAGGGGATGATGCGGTCTTTAAAGGCGGTTGGCATAGCGTTAGTCCTTGCTGAGGAATACAGATTTTTTAGTCTCAGTATTCTGTTTGTCTAGTGTTTGAATGATAAAAAGTAATGTCTTACGTTTTTCTATTGGTTCAGGAGAGCTCACAAAAATTCTGAAATGGCCAACACTATCCGCAAATACCATTAGATCATCAGTACTCATGTCTTGAAAACCTTGAACTTTAACGGTTGCCTTCTCTAATCCCTCAAGGAGTAGGCGATAATGCTGATCCTGTCCGGTTTTATTAAGAATGCTGATATTATAGCCGTTGCGTATGTCTCCATCGGAAAGTTTTACAAAGAGTGGATTGCGGTCGTGCATCACATCGAATTCGACTGGTGAACGGGAGAGCAAACCGTATAGAATAGCCGCGCCGACAGCGATCATAAGAGCGCTATACCAAAGTGTTCGTGGTCGCAAAAGGCGAACAGCAGGTTGCTGGTCTTGTTTGCGGAGTTGACGGTTATTTTCTGTATCGTAACGAATAAGTCCGGGCGGTAATCCCAGTTTGTGCATGACATTGTTGCAAGCGTCAACACATAAGCCGCAGGCGATACACTCCATTTGCAAGCCTTTGCGGATATCAATGCCTACAGGACAGACCACCACACACGAATCGCAATCAACACAATGGCCTTTATTATCCCATGACTCACCCTGTTTATGTTTGCCGCGTGGTTCACCCCGTTTTTCATCATAGCTGATAATCAATGTGTCTTTATCAAACATCGCGGATTGGAAACGTGCGTACGGGCACATATATTGGCAGACTTGTTCTCTGGCAAAGCCTGCCATTAAATAGGTAGAAAAAGTCAAGGCGACAATCCAGCCGCCTACAGACCAAGGGAGATCAAGATGCATAAGGTGATCGACAAGGGTGGGGGCATCGTTAAAATAAAAGACCCATGCACCACCGGTGAATAAACCGATGATAATCCAGATCAGATGGGTCAGGCCTTTTTTTGTCCATTTATGCAGTGTCCAGGGTGATTGATCGAGCTTCATGCGGGCGTTGCGGTCGCCTTGGACAAGACGTTCTACCCATACAAATAAATCGGTCCACACCGTTTGCGGACAGGCATATCCGCACCAGACTCTTCCCAATAGACTGGTAACAAAAAACAACCCCACCGCAGCAAGGATCAACAGACCTGTGATGTAATAGACTTCTTGGGGCCATATTTCGAGGAAGAAAAAATAAGCGCGGCGACTGGGCATATCGATGAGCACGGCTTGATCTGGCATATGTGCACCACGATCCCAGCGAATCCATGGCACAAGATAATAAATGCTAAGCAGGGTTACCATCGTGACCCATTTCAGTTTACGGTAACGCCCCCAGGTGCGCTTTGGGTAAATTTTTTCCTGCTTAGCAAATAAGGATGTGAATTCTTCCATAGATTTCTATTGTGACTTACCTTTTTCTCCACCACCTAATTCATGGACATAAATGGCGAGTTGTTTAATGGTTGCATCCGATAACCGTGTCTCCCAGGTTGGCATTACACCATGTTTGGGGTTGGTAACCTGGTGTTGGATGTCTTGTTTAGTGCCACCATACAGCCAAATGGCATCGGCAAGGTTAGGAGCTCCAACGTCTTTGCTGCCATGACCTGTACTGCCGTGACAAGCAGAACATTGCTCTTTAAAGATGGTTTCACCTTTGGCATTGGCTCCTTTTCCAGTGGAGAGGCTGAGTACGTAATCGCCAACATCTGAAATTTGATCCTGGGTGAGAATGCTTGTTTTACCAAAAGCAGGCATTTGTGAATCCCTGGTTTTTTCATGGCTTGAGCGGATACCGTATTTAATGGTGGTATAGATGGCTTCTAAATCGCCACCCCACAGCCAGTCATCATCATTCAAATTAGGATAGCCTTTACCGCCCTGACCACCTGTGC